>CAZPGZ010000022.1:0-56192 GCA_964586075.1 uncultured Nitrospiraceae bacterium
AAGATCAGTCAGAATCTCTAATTGCAAGTGTCACTATACTTGGGGGTAGCTCCCCTCTTCCAGGATCGCATTAACTTTTTCAACACCCTTCAGCACGTCAACAATTGACTTCTCCTGTTTCCTTTGCTAAATTAAAACAGTCCATTGATATCGTTTTGAAGTAACATTGAAAACCCTCCGAGGTGATACATGAAAAGAACTCTGGCTTGCGCGGTTATTCTTATGTTCGGTGTTTTACTCTGCAGTTGCGGCAGATATCAATACCACGCCCAGACCATGTCGCGCGACGTGAAACCTGAAAGTTTATCCTCCATGCGTGCCGTGGGGCCGGTGGCGCTCAAAAACGGTGCTTCCGCTGCTCCGGGTGTCGAACAGGTTGTTTGTCAGGTTGGCAGGATTGACGTGAATACGAGTGTATTCGATTTCACCAATTCTGCGATCGGTACTACCAAATCCGCGTTTCAGGCGATGAATATTGTCGTGGACGACAAGGCAAACAAGTCGCTCGAATTCTCGATTCCGAAGGTGGTGTGCGATAAAGGATGGAGATTTAATACCGATGTGACCCTGCGGGTCAAAACCGGCAGTGGTTTGATAAGAGAATACCAGGGAAATGAAGGGGTCTCGACCGGGTATCAGCTTACAGCAGGCCTGGAACTGGCGGTGGTCCAGTGCATCGAGCAGATGCTGAAAGACAAGGAGATCGCCGCGTATCTCGAAGGCTCAGAGAAATAAAGCAGGAATACGGCACTTAAACGCCGACAATCATAGATCAGCCGAATAATTCCTTTCTTTTGCAATTGCCTCAAAAAAGCACATCTGCTTATTTAAAAATCTCTCTCCGCGCAACTCCTCTCTCTAAATCCGGTGATTTTCAACAGAAAGCATTCTGGCAGATAATTTGCTTATTAAAAAACAACGTACAATAGATTGCCATGGAAAGAAACCGCGCCTCTGCGCTGAATTTATTTTGCCGCGGGCTTTAAACTTTAAGAGGCGTACCGTGGTCTAAGGTGATGTCTATGCAGATAATTCAAACAATTCTGAGCGCGTTCCTTTCAGCTCTTTTCCTCTTGCTCGTTTCTTCCTGCGATGCGCCCAGGGCGCACCCGCACGGAGGGCCGTACTACTACGGAAATTTTTCGGATTATTCGGTCCCGCCCCGTCCGACGGACGAGTTGACCGCTGAAAAAGCGAAAACGCGGGACGCGTATTATGTCGCGTATTTCGACGACAACGGCAAAATCGTTTCCCGGGAAAAGTATCTGTACGGCAGTCTCGAGTTTACCGAGCAGTATGCGTACAAACCCGACGGCGTGCTTGACCGCAAGCTCGTAATAAAAGCGGGCGGTGAGACCACGATGCAGTATTTTGACAGGAATGGAAGAATGCTGTAGGAGTGAAGACCGAGTCCCGGTTATTTCTTTGAGAATAGTACTGCCTGGTCTTTCCGAAGCTGGGAGAAGCATTCCGCGGGAAAACTGAACATGTTCTTGAACACCCGGTTCATGAGCGAGACGTACTGCCTGAATTTGTAGGCGTCATGGTGCGATTCGCCGGTCTGCTCCGAGCCTCGCCAGCTTTCCACATCCGATATGCGCAGCTCCACACCCAGCGTGTGCTGTTCCGTCTTTTTGTTCACGCTGTCCCTGCTGCTGTAGAGCGTCGTGCCGGGGATCAATATCTCATTTGTCTCAAGAGTGCGGTGGACCGGCACGGAAAAACCGATTTTGCACTGGAACTTGCGGTGCTCCACCGAGGTATGGATGTTTTTTTCCGTGTTCATGCTCAAAGCCTTGTAAAAAACTTCCGCCGAGGAAATGACGTCCGCTTCCTGCGGCAGTTCGGTCCGCCCTCTGCCTTTCGCCAGGCTGACCATCAGCCTGCGCACCGCTTCCTTCATGCTGTCCGGATTGTCAAAGAGCGTCTGGGTGATCGAGTGGGACGCCGTGTTCTCCTGCAGAATGACGCCGCGCTTCTGGAGCGCGTGGAAGAGCTTGAGCGTGTCATCCCTGTCCTGCAGGATGAACGTGATCGCCAGGATGTCCCGGATGTCGAAGGCTTCGCCCTCGACGTCCTTGCCGAGCTTCGTGACCATGCTTTCCGGCGTCTTGAGCCGCGCCTTGACCTCGGCGATTTCGACCTCCACGCCGTCGCCGCTGTTGAAGACGAGGCAGCCTGCTTCGTTGTCAAAGATCAGGGACTCACGCAGCCGGCGGAAGAACATCGAAATTTTGACAAAGGCCCTTTGGGCCGGCTCGGTGTCGGGGATGTGCGTGGGGTGCTCCCAGGCAAAGCTGTACAGGTCGTTCAATCCGATCTCATTGTTCTCAAGAAAAAATCCGAGCTGGGCGTAGTCGTTGATGTCCTGGCTGTCTTCTTCGATCGATTTGATCAAATGGACCAGCTTGAGCAGGCAGCAGGCGGCCTGCTGCCAGGCGCGCGGGACCGCAAGCCCCTGTTTCCGGTAGCCGGAAAACACGAACGGATATTTGCCCGATGAAGCGAGCAGCAGCAGGTGGCGCGGGTCCTCCTCCACCAGGGCTTTGAACGACTGATCCAGCAGAACGGCCGCTATCTCGTCGATTGCGGCAAGACAGGTCCGGTACTGCGGTTCGTTGGGCGAATGGAGCGACGCGAGCCTGCGAAGCTGCGAGGAAACGAGCGGAAGAACGCCCTTGAAATAATAGTTGTAGGCGCGCTCAAGGTACTGGACGGCCCGTTCGCGCTCGCTCTTGCGCAGATCCGAGCTGCCGAGCGTATCAAACCCGCGGTTCGCCAGCATCCGGGTTGCCTGTTTGATGGCGGTTGGATAATCGAGAGCCGGCTGCAGCAAAAAGGGCACCATTTCGGTCTGGTCGAGAACGGAACCGAAAATTTCCTGGTGAAGTTCTATATCATGTTGGATGTCCAAAGGCGGTTTTTTAACGAGCGGAGAGTTGTCTTTGCGGTGATTTGTCACGCGGCTATTATACCTTCTTCCCTGGCTTGGTTGAAAGGAAAAAAAAGCGGGGTGTTTTGTCCGGTGCAGATCATTCTTGACATTTGTGAAGGTTTGTACGCTACCGCAGCCTGCTCGCGGGATAGTAGTCGCCGTGGCCCGGCACGATGGTGGCCGTACGGTTGTCGGCGCGGAGCTCCGCATCAAGAGCAAGGATCAGGCTCCGGAGTTTTTCCATTTCCTGCTTGAACAGGACGCTGTCCGCGTTCGTGCTGGTGAGCATCATCTTCGGGAGGTTAAGTATTTCCCGGTCGGTCTGCGTGAGGCTTTCGGTCAGCAGAAGATAATCCCCCGTAAACACCAGTCCCGAATCCACGCCCACGATGAACACCTGCTCCGGCACATGGCCCGCGGTGCATTCGAGTATCTTGTACGCCTGGCCGGACACGGTAAAGCCGTCGATAACATCGAATCCGCCCATCTGGCCGGAAACGGCACTGCCGTAGGGCTTCCAGTCTTTCGGCACTTTCATTTCCGTCAAGGTGTTCGTCAGAATCGTGAAATACTGGTTCAGGCCCGCGATCGGGGAATCCGTGCCCCAGAGCCGGTTCTGGTGCTCCAGAACGCCGCGCGCCCGCTGGTGCAGATGCACTTCTGCGCCGAATTCCCCGGCGAAATAGCCGCTCATGCCCGCGTGGTCCGCGTCTGCGTGGGTCAGATAAATCCGCCGGACGCGGGCCGGATCGAGTCCGGATTTTTTAAGCATGGACTTCACGTCCTGGTAATAGTGGCCGTAGCTGCCGTCGATCATCACCAGCTCGGCGCCGCCCTCCAGAAGGTAGATATTTGCGCCGGTCGGCAGTTTGAAGGCGTGCAGCGTGACCGGGCCGAACGTGAGGGAGGGAAGCCTCTGGTAGGTGAACGCGTCGCCGGCTTTCAGGAGCGAGGTGGTTGCGAAGGCAAGGATGTTGGTCAGAACTTCGCCTTCCTGATAGTGCTTTCCGGCTTCATGGCTGAACCGCACCAGGGTTTCGGTCAGCAGCTTTGATGAGTCGACAAGCCGCCTGAGCCGCTTGATGTCCTCCGTGCCGAGCACCTGCTTCAGCCGCAGGAAGAACCGTTCTATCAGGTTCAGGCCGATGACATCGTCGATTTCCCGCTGCTCGGCGCCCTTGTACCGGATGCCGTAATTATAGCCGTGTTCATTCATGTCCTTCAGCAGACGGTCGATCTCCTGGGTGTCCTTGGTTGCGAGCGAAATAGCGGCGGTTGTTTCGGACAGTCCGCTGTCATAGTTCATATAAATGAGGTTGGCGTCGTGCGACAGCAAAAGGGAGGCGAATTTTCCGAGCGTGCCGGGCTCGTGTTTCAGCTGCACGTCGATCCGCAGGATGTTCCTCGTATCGACGACATCCAGTTCCATGGACTGGTGCCATCTGCTTTCGAGAAGAGCGCCTTCCACCATGGTGTTCCTGACCGCCTGGAGATCCTCCTTGGTGCTGCTGAGGACCTCGACCAGCACCAGGTTCGGGTGCTCCGAACGGTTGTATGCGAAATACAGAATGTTCAGGCCGTACTTTGCAAATAAATTTGCAAGGGACGCGATTGAACCGGGCCGGTCGTCAAGAAACGCTTTGACTTTGCCCAGATAGTCGTTTTCGCGGTCTTCCGACCGGTAAATTCTGAAGTGGTTTTCGCTCATATCCGCGCTGCCGCCATTCGTTGATTATACTCCTGGTTTTCGGCGGCTGGCAAGTTTTAAAATAATTTTTTGCAATGCCCGGCAGACAATAAAAAAAGCCCGCGTTGTTTTTGCGCGGGCTTCCCGGGAACGGAATTCATGACGATCAATAGGCGTTTTCGTTCTTGGCAATGTCGTCCGCTGTCACGCGGGCGCGAAAGACGCGGTAGACCCATATTTTATATGCGATCACGATCGGGACGAATATGAACGCGACCACCGTCATGATTTTGAGCGTGTACACGCTGGAGGACGAATTGTAAATGGTCAGGCTGAACGCCGGATCGATGCTGGACGGAATCAGGTTCGGGAACAGGCCGGCCACGCCGGTGAAAACCACCATCAGGACCGTCACGCAGGACGCGGCAAAGGCATGAAACGGTTTCCCCTTGGCGATAAAAAATCTGATGCCGAGAAGCGCGGCGACCGCGATGAGCGGCACGATGAAGAGCACGGGTGCGGTTACATAATTATGGTACAGCTTCGTCGAGAACGCGGTCATGATCAGAAACAGAACCGCGACGGCCAGCAGCGCGTTCCAGATCTTGCCCGCGGCGGCGGCCGCTTTGGCGCTCAGGTCCCCCACGGTCTTGATGGAAACGTACAGGCCGCCGTGCACGAGGAACAGCAGCACGAACAGGACCCCGGTCAACAGGCCGTAAGGGTTCAGCAGCGAGAAAAACGAACCGGTGTAGCCCGAAGCGTTCATCGGCAGTCCGCTGAAGATATTTCCGAAGGCAACGCCGAACAGAAGGGCGGGCAGCGCGTTGCCGACAAGAATGCCGATGTCCCACACGTTTTTCCATCCCTCGTTGTTGATCTTTCCCCGGAACTCGAAGGCGACTCCCCGGATGATGAGCGAGAACAGCAGGAGCAGCAGGGCCGTGTAAAGATAGCTGAACATCAGCGCGTAGGTCGTCGGAAATGCGGCAAAGGTGGCGCCGCCCGCGGTAACCAGCCAGACCTCATTGCCGTCCCAGACAGGGCCGACGGTAGTAAAGAGTATTCTCTTGTCCTGATCGGTCCGACCCAGATAGTGGTACAGCATTCCGGTGCCGAGCACGAAACCGTCGAGCATGAAGTACACCGCCCATAAAACCCCCCAGAGCACGAACCAGATAATTTGGAATTCCATGTCAGCCCTCCTGCTTCGGCGTTTTCACCAGCGCCGAAAGGTCGTCGTCAGGACCTTTTTTCGCGTATTTTGTGAGCAGATAAACATCAACGGCGCCGAGAGCGCCGTACAGCGCGGTAAATCCGACCAGCGACAGGTATACCTGCGATGTGCTGATGGAGCGCGACACCGCGTCCGAAGTCTTCAGCACCCCGTAGACGATCCACGGCTGCCTGCCGACTTCAGCCACGACCCATCCCAGCTGGCCGGCAATGTAGGGCAGCGGAATCGAAAACAGCATCAGCATCAGGAACCAGGGGCGCAGCTCCAGGGTGCCCTGGCGCGCAAAGAACACGGCCAGCAGCGACAGCAGGATCATGGCAAAGCCCATGCCGACCATCAGCCGGAAGCTCCAGAACGTCGCATGCACCGGCGGGCGTTCGTTCTTTGCAAAAGCCGTCAGCCCGGTAATTTCAGCATCGGCCTTGTGGAACGCGAGCAGGCTCACGAGGTTCGGAATACACAGCCCCTCCACGAGATTTTTTTCTCCCTGCTGATCGGGAACAAGCAGAAGGCAGAAGGGCGCGTTTTTCTGGGTCACCCAGACCGACTCCATGGCGGCAAGTTTGGTAGGCTGTGTTTTGGCCACTTCCGCGGCATGAAAATCGCCGGTGCCTGCCACCAGAATCGCGGAGGCAAGCCCGAAGGCGGCCGCGATTTTGAAGGAGGTTTTGAAAAACTCGGGATGGCTTTTCTTGAGCAGGTGATAGGCGGACACGCCCATGATGAAAAACGCGGCCACGACATATCCTGACGTGAGCGTGTGGGTGAATTTGAGCCAGCCGTAGGGGTTCGTGAGCATCGCACCGAAATCGACCATTTCCGCGCGGCCGTTGCGGAGGACGTAGCCCACCGGGTGCTGCATCCAGCCGTTTGCCAGCAGGATCCAGAGGGCCGAAAGATTCGTGGCCAGCGCGACCAGCCAGATCGAAGCCGCATGCATCTTCTTTGATACCTTGTCCCATCCGAAGATCCAGACGCCGATGAAAACCGATTCGAGGAAGAACGCCACCGTGGCTTCGATGGCGAGCGGCGCCCCGAAAATGTCACCCACGTATTTGGAGTATTCGGCCCAGTTCATGCCGAACTGAAACTCCAGCGTGATGCCGGTGACGATTCCGAGCGCGAAGTTGATCAGAAAAAGCTTCCCCCAGAACTTCGTCATCTTCAGGTACAGGGTGTTGCCCGTCGAAACGTAGCGTGTTTCCATGTACGCCGTCAGGATGGAAAGGCCCAGCGTAAGGGGAACGAAAATCCAGTGGAACATGCTGGTCAGAGCGAACTGCAGCCTGCTTAATGCGATAGTGTCCATTATGGTATGACTCCCTTCGTAGAATTCAGCGCTGCGCAGGCCGGACGGCCTCACAGCGGATTTGCATTGCACGGCGCGCTGATGCTACAGCAGGCCTGCTATGGTTTGTTTTTGCAGTTGCTTTTCTATATCCTTGCGCATTTCCACCCAGACCGGATGGACCGTGCACGACGCGCTCAGCGCGCATTTGTTTTCCTGGATTGCGCATACATTGATGCAGGTCGGCCCCTGAACAGCCTCCATGACCGAGAGCAGGGATATTGCCGAGGGCTTCCGGGCAAGTTGAAAACCGCCGGCGGCGCCCCGCGTTGAAATGAGCAGATGGTTGCGGACCAGACGCTGCAGAATTTTTGCGAGAAAACTTTTAGGGATATGCATCGCCCGGGCTATTTCCGCGGCGCTCGCTGTCCGCTCCCGCTCCCGCGCAAGATAGAGCACTGTTCGGATGGCATAATCTGTTTCACGGGTGATCAGCATATCTATTTTCGGTATACGCCTCGAATCTGTTCGCTCGCTCCATATAGGACATTGCATGTCCTAATTATGAGTTTAACTGTAGCAAAGAATATTGTGTTGTCAAGCTTTGCTCCGGAACTTTTCGGTGGGGGGCCTGCGCTATACTGCATGTATCTGCATAAAAAATATTCAGGCCGCTAGAAAATGCAGTTTTTTATTGGAAAAATAATATGTTACAAATTATTAGCACTCTACTTGACAGAGTGCTAATCAAGTGCTATAGTATTGCCTAGTTACTGAAGGATTTGCATCTACAGCTCTAAAGCAGGAAAGCAGCATCAAGCAAGATTGAAAAAATATTCTATTATGCCTGTTTTTTCTCAGTATACGTTTCTTGTTGCGTTATCGACAGGAAAGCTTCCTGAGGCAAGTATAATCAGCTTTATGGATATGGCTGCATGAATAATTAATCGTTGCTGAATAAAAAAGACCGAGACCGGTTTGTGAAAGCATGAGCGCGTAAAAATAACCACTTGACACAAAATAGTCCCTTGTGTTAGAGTATTAGCACTCTATGCGCATGAGTGCTAAGAGGGTTATTATGGAGTTGGAAGAAAGAAATAAAAGAGTTCTTCAGGCTGTCATAGACAGTTATATCGCGAGTGGCGCCCCAATCGGGTCTTCTGTTTTGGTGAAGCGGTTTGATTTCGGGGTAAGCTCGGCCACCCTCCGGAACATCATGGCGGAACTGGAGGAACTGGGGTATCTTACCCATCCGCACACATCAGCAGGCAGGATTCCGACGGACCGCGGATACCGGTATTACATCGACAGCCTGATCAGCGTGGAAAACGATGCGGATGAGTTCGGCGACCAGCTTCGCCAGGCACCGCCGCTTCACGGAGACGATATTAATGACCTCATGGAAGAGGCAAGCCGGTTTCTTGCGACACTTTCGCACTGCGCCGGCGTGGTGGTGGCGCCGTCCGAGCCTGAGGTGAACTACCGCCACATCGAGTTCGTGCGGCTGCGGGGCAGACAGGTCCTGATCATTTTCGTTACGGATGGCGGGACTGTGCAGAATAAGCTGATTGAGCTTGACGAAAGCGTCCGCCAGCATGATTTGAATATGTTCAGTTCCTATCTCGACGAGGAACTTGAGCACTGGTCCCTGCCTGAAATCAGGCAGCGGGTGCTGGAAAGGCTGGCGGAGGAAAAACGCCTCTTTGTGAAGCTCATGGAGGAAACGTATCAGGCCAGCCAGCAGGTCCGGGAGCGTGAAAGCGAAAAAGTCTACATCGGCGGCGCATCGCAAATGTTGGAGAGCCCGGAATTTGCCACGGTCGAGAGAATGAAGGCCCTCCTGAAGGCCTTTGAGGACAAGTATAAACTGCTCAAGCTCCTGGACCGGAGCGTGGCCGCGCAGGGCATTAAAGTTTTTATCGGGTCCGAAAACCCCAATTTCGAGATGCAGGGCTGCAGCATGATCGTGAGCAGCTACACGGCGGGAACGAACATTGTCGGCACGCTCGGGGTGATCGGCCCCACGAGGATGCAGTATAAGCAGGTGATTCAGGTCGTGGATTATACATCGAAGCTGCTTTCAAAACTACTGGAAGAGCGGTTTCAGCGGGGAATAGAACGATGACCAGAAAGCACAGCCATAGCCATCATAAGGATCGGAACGAAGAAGCACCAGTCCACCCGGAGATGCAGGAGGAGCAGGCGGTGGAAACCGTTGCCGCGCAGCCTCCGGAGGTTGAACACCTTGCCGCGGCGCTGGAGCAGAAAACGAAAGAGGCCGCGGAAGCGAACGAGAAATATCTGAGGACGTACGCCGATTTTGAAAATTACCGCAAGCGCATGCAGCGCGACCTTGCGGAATTCCGCAAATACGCGAATGAACAGCTTGCCCTGGAGCTGTTGAGCGTTCTGGACCACCTGGGGCTTGCGTGCAAACACGCGGGCGACTCGAACGGCACGGTCCAGGCGTTGCAGGAAGGCGTGGAACTGGTGTACAAGCAGTTTCGTGACGTGCTCGAGAAGTTCGGCGTCAAGTCATTTGCCGCCGAAGGAGAGCCGTTCGATCCGGTCCGCCACGACGCGCTGATGCAGGTCGTGAAGGAAGACGTGCCGGAGAACACCGTCGTTCAGGTGCTGCAGGACGGCTATCAGTACTACGACAAGGTGCTGCGCCACGCGAAAGTGGGCGTGTCGAAACATCCGCCCAAAGCGGAGGCCGCGGAGCCGGAGCCTTCGCCGCAGGAGGGGACCGGCGGGGAATACGGAAACAGGGAGTACGGCAACTAACAGAGGGAATCAGGAAACGGAAACAGAATTCCAGCATTTATCATAATTGTGAAAACAACGAGTCAAGGAGGACAGTATGGCAAAAGTTATCGGCATTGATCTGGGTACAACCAACTCCTGCGTGGCGATCATGGAGCATGGCGAGCCCGTCGTTATTCCGAATTCAGAGGGAAGCCGCACCACGCCGTCCGTGGTGGCCATTACCGAGAGCGGAGAACGGCTGGTCGGCCAGATCGCGAAACGGCAGGCAATCACCAACCCGGATAACACAATATTTTCGATCAAGCGTCTTATCGGCAGAAAGTACGATTCTGCGGAAGTTACCGAGGCAAAGAAACATCTTCCGTATAAAATCGTAAAGGCCGCAAACAACGACGCGCATGTGGATATCCGCGGCAAGGTATACAGCCCCGCCGAAATTTCCGCCATGATTCTGCAGAAGATGAAGCAGACGGCGGAAGACTATCTCGGCGAGAAAGTGACCGACGCCGTCATCACCGTGCCGGCGTATTTCAACGACAGCCAGCGGCAGGCCACGAAAGACGCGGGCCTGATCTCCGGACTGAATGTGCTCCGCATCATCAACGAACCCACGGCTGCATCGCTGGCATACGGCCTCGATAAGAAGAAGGACGAGACCATCGCCGTGTATGACCTGGGTGGCGGCACGTTCGACATTTCCATTCTGGAGCTGGGCGAGGGCGTGTTTGAAGTCAAGTCGACGAACGGCGATACGTTCTTGGGCGGCGACGATTTCGACGACCGCATCATCAAGTGGCTGGTCGATGAGTTCAAGAAGGACCAGGGCATCGATCTCAGCAAGGACAAGATGGCCCTCCAGCGGCTGAAAGAGGGCGCGGAGAAGGCGAAGTGCGAGCTCTCCACGGTCATGGAGACCGAGATCAATCTGCCGTTCATTACGGCGGACGCGAGCGGTCCCAAGCATCTGCTGTACAAGCTGTCGCGGGCGAAGTTCGAGCAGATCGTGGGCGACCTTGTCTCCCGCAGCATCGAGCCGCTCAAGAAGGCCCTGGCGGACGCCAACAAGACCGTTGACCAGATCAACGAGGCGGTCATGGTCGGCGGCCAGACGCGCACGCCCCGGGTGATCGCGGCCGTGAAGGAATTCTTCAAGAAAGACCCGCACCGGGGAGTGAACCCTGATGAAGTGGTCGCCATCGGCGCGGCGATCCAGGGTGCTGTTCTTACCGGGCAGGTGAAAGACGTGCTGCTGCTCGACGTGACGCCGCTGTCGCTCGGCATCGAAACGCTGGGCGGAGTATCCACCAAGCTCATCGAGCGGAACACCACCATTCCGTCGAAGAAAAGCCAGATATTCTCCACCGCGTCGGACAACCAGACCGCGGTCTCCATCCATGTGGTACAGGGAGAGCGCGAAATGGCGGGGGACAATAAAACGCTGGGCCGGTTCGAACTCGTCGGCATCCCGCCCGCGCCGCGCGGCATTCCTCAGGTCGAAGTGACGTTCGACATTGATGCGAACGGCATTGTGCATGTGACGGCAAAGGACCTCGGCACCGGCAGGGAGCAGTCAATCAAGATCACCGCCTCTTCCGGACTCTCGAAGGACGAGATCGATCGTGCCGTGAAGGAAGCGGAGGCGCACACCGCCGACGATAAAAAGAAACGCGAGTCTGCCGAAGCGCGGAACGAGGCGGACACGCTCATTTACTCGGTCGAGAAATCCGTCGCCGATTACGGTTCAAAACTGTCCGACACGGAGCGGTCGGATATCCAGAAGGCGCTGGACCAGGCGAAGAGCGTGAAGGACGGCAACGACGTGGAAGCAATCAAGAAAGCCACGGCGGAGCTCGCCAAGGCATCGCACAAGCTCGCCGAAGAGGTCTATACGAAAATGAGCAAGGACCAGGCCGGCGGAGCAGGCGCGGCCGCGGGCGCTGCAGGCGGAGACGGAAAGAAGCCTGACGAGAAAGTCGTGGACGCAGAATTCGAGGAAGTGGACAAGGACAAGAAGTAGCTGTGAGCATGAACGAGCAAGAGGATAGCAGGAGGAGAGGGAAGACCCCGGTGCCTGCTATCCTCTTTTTGTTGTTTCAGCAGATACAAAAAGGATAGGTGCTTCCGTCTGTGGGGCGGCAGACAGTTTCGCCGCTCCGCAGGCAATCATTGCTACCACGAAGGGCTTTATGGCAAAAGACTATTATGAACTGCTCGGCGTCCACCGGAACGCCGGTGAAGCAGAGCTCAAGCGCGCGTATCGGCGGCTTGCCCTTGAATATCATCCCGACAAAAATCCGGGGAACAAAGCCGCAGAAGAAAAATTCAAGGAAATCAACGAAGCGTATGCAGTGCTGTCGGATCCCCAAAAGCGGGCCTACTATGACCAGTACGGGGTGGCCCCGGGAGCGCAGGGTGCCGGACCGGGATTCGGCGCCGATATGGGAGATATCTTCGGAAATATTTTCGAGGAGTTTTTCGGCGGCGGCCGCGGCAGGTCACGGGCGGCTGCCGGCGAAGACCTGCGGTACAATCTCAAAATAAGCTTCGGGGATGCGGCATCGGGAACGGCGACCAAAATCCGCGTCCCCCGCTGGGAAGACTGTCCGGAATGCGACGGCACCGGCGCCAGATCCAGGGACAGCATTACGACCTGCACCACGTGCCGGGGCACCGGCCAGATGCGGATACAGCAGGGCTTTTTTACCATGACGCGCACGTGTTCGCGCTGCGGCGGATCGGGGAAGGTCATTACCGATCCGTGCAAAGCATGCGGCGGCAGGAGGCGGGTGGAGAGTGAACGGACGCTCTCGGTCAAGATTCCGGCAGGCGTTGAAACGGGCAACACGATCCGCCTGACCGGAGAAGGGGAGCTTGGATCGTATGGCGGGCCTCCCGGCGATCTGTATGTGTATCTGACGGTTGATGAACATCCGCTGTTCAAACGGGAAGGACAGGACATTATTTGTGATGTGCCGATCACCTTTACGCAGGCCGCGCTCGGGACCGAGCTGGACGTCCCGACGCTGACCGGAAGCGCCAGCCTTAAAGTTCCGCCGGGAACACAGCCGGGACAGACCTTCCGGCTGCGCGGAAAAGGCTTTCCCCATCTGCGGGGGTCGGGCACCGGTGATCAACTTTGCCGGATCATCGTGGAAGTCCCGGTCAAACTCTCCTCGAAACAAAAAGAACTGCTGCAGCAGTTCGAGCAATTGAGCGGCGACAATGCGACGCCGATTACCAAGGGATTTTTCGACAAAGTCAAAGAGGTTTTTGGAGACAAGGCGAAGAAGTGATCACTGAACTGCATGTTCTGGTCAAAGGGCTTCTGATCGGTTTCCTGATTGCGGTGCCGGTCGGTCCGATAGGCATCCTGTGCGCGCGCCGTACGCTGATGTACGGACGGCGGGCCGGATTTTTCTCCGGCATGGGCGCTGCCACCGCCGACGTAATTTACGGGTTCATTGCCGCCTTCGGCCTGACCATGATATCGGATTTTCTGGTCGGCCGGCAGTTCTGGTTCAGGCTTCTCGGAGGAGCAATCCTCTGCTTCATAGGACTCAAAACAATTCTTGCCGAGCCGGAGAAAAAAAACGACATGCAGTTCTCCGCGAAACACTACGCGGGCATGTACACGTCCACCTTCCTTCTCACCCTCACCAACCCGATGACGATCTTTTCCTTTGCCGCCATATTCGCCAGCGTCGGCCTTGCCGGAGCCAAGGGCAGCGCGACCTTTGCGGGAGAACTGGTCCTGGGCGTATTTCTCGGCTCCGGATTATGGTGGCTGTTTCTGGTGGGAGTATTCACGCTGTTCAAGAAACGGTTCAAGCATCACGAACTGCAATGGCTGAACCGTTTTGCCGGCGTCATGATAGCCGGCTCCGGCGCCATCGCCATCCTCAGCCTGCTGTAATCCCGCTGCCTCTCTTCACCGCTCCTTAACTGAGTCGCGTTTTAAATCGTTCTCGAAATAATTCTTTATACAATCCCGCACTTCCTTGACTTCTCAGCAAGTGTGCTATACTTACACCAGAAATTGCTTCTGCAAAATCCAGGAAAAACCACTACCCGGAAGTAATAACGCGAAGATCAATAACCATCTGAACGTTCAAACAAGGAGGAGAACTTTATGGATGCACTTGAAATGGCATTAAAAATGGAAACAGACGCAGTCCAGTTTTATACCGAAGCTTCGGAAAAGACGAAGTATCCGGCAGGCAAAAAAATGTTTCTGGCCATTGCGGAGGACGAGAAAAGACACATCGAAATAATTTCCCAGATTATCAAAGGGCTTCAAATGACGCCCCGCGACGTGACGCCGCTGAAAAACGTCAAAACTATTTTCGAAAACATGAAGAGCGAAATGATGAAAAAAGTCGCGGCTTCTCCCGATGACATGGAGGCCTTCAAAATCGCCATGAAGATGGAGCAGGAAGGCGTGGATTTCTATAAGAACACGCTTGCCAAGGCGACGAAGGACAAGGAAAAGGCCCTGCTTGAACGGCTTATCAGCGAAGAGAAGCAGCATTACGCCATGTTTGCGAACACCTACGAGTACCTGGAAAAAACAGGCCAATGGTTCCTGTGGGAAGAGAGTCCGATCCGCTCCATGATCGAAGGCGGCTGATTCGGAGCATTCGGAAGAGAGAAAAAAAAGAGCCCGGCAAAAAGCCGGGCTCTTTTAATGCCGATCGTCAGAGCCTGCTAGCAGGAGCTCTTGCATTTGCAGGTCAATGCAGCCTTTTTCGTCACCTTTTTGATTGTCATGCTGATTCCTCCTTTCTCAGTACTCTCGTGATAAGTACGGTTTAAACACAAAAGGGTTCATCCGCGTTTTTCATAGTATACCATAAAACATGCAGCGGTACGGGTCCTTGCCTCCCGGGCCTTCCAGGAGTTCGGCCCGGTATCTGCAGCCACCCCGGCATATTTCCAGATACTGGCAATTGCAGCTGAGATTGCTCAGACGGATCGGCCGTATCCGCTTCCATGCCGCGCGCAGTCCGTCTGCGATAGTGCCGACAGCTTTGTCCGCGTAAAAAGTGCACTTTGCGATCCGGCCGTCAGCCAGAACCGACAGGAGATGGAGCCCGCATCCGTAGCCCTGACCGTAGGAATGGAGGCCGCCGCCGAAACCGTATCCCAGATATTTCGCGCCCTGCTCGGGGGGTACTTGAAGATCGGCATTTTCCTTGAGCCGGCCGGCAATGCAGGGGATGTCCACGGTCCAGTCCTTAATGTCCAGGTCTTTGAACATTTTTTCCATCTGGTCGAAATCGGAAAGATTGTTCTGATGCACCATGGTCGAAATGGAAACCGCAAAACCGGCATCAAGGGCACGATGAACTGCTTCCATGGCACGATGATACGACCCGGCCCCTCTGATGTTGTCATGGGCCCGTTCGAGGCCGTCGATGCTCACCTGGATTTCGTGGACTTTGAGTGTCTTCAGTTTTTCCTTTGTCAGAAGCAGGCCGTTGGTGAACAGGACGCAGCGCAGTGAAAAGCCGGGCAGCATTTCGTTGATGAGCGAAAACCGGGTGTGCAGCAGCGGTTCTCCGCCGGTGATGAGCACCCGCAGACCCTGCATTGCTTCAAATTCGGACAGGACGGATTTGATCTGGTCCGGTGCAAGTTCGTTCACGGGGCCCGGGTTGAGGTAGCAGTGCCTGCAGTGCAGGTTGCATGCGTCGGTAATCTGGAGCTCGAGATACCGGAGCGACGGCATCGGGGCATGTGCGAGAAGGGGTCGCGGCAACGGCAGACGCGTCGTTGTCAATAACCGCTCTTCGATGCAGTAGTCTATAAAAGCGCCATCCTGCGAATCGCAGCCCTTGTCCGACGCGCACTCTTTCAGAAAGCGAAAGGATTCATGGTCGAGTTCATATAATTCATCCCGTGCAATCTGATACACGGAAGGAGTTTCGAGCATTTTGAGCGCAACACCGCGCGCAAGGTAGTAACGCATGCAGTTATTATAGCACCGCGATTTTGATTCTGCTATAATCTGTACCATGTGCAAGGAGTTTTCCCTGAAACAGATGATTTGCCTTCCGTTGTGCGCGTACTACAAGCCTGACAAAAATGAAGAGCTCACCTGCAAGGGCTACCAGGTGGTGAAGCAGCTGCAGCAGCAGGGCAGAACCCTCGCCGGGGAAGCACCAGGCGCTGCGGCTGACCATGCGACAAGAGAAATGCTTGTGCAGAAAATGTGCATGACCTGCGACTTCCATGAACAGGATTGCGATTTCATGATTGACCGCGCTGCCAAACCGTGCGGAGGTTTCATACTTTTGGTACAGCTTCTCGCTGCGCAGCACATATCACTGGCTGATATTGAGTTGCTGCCGAACAGCGGAAGATAAACAGAACACGCAGATTTTATTGCGGGCATTTTTCTCCGCACTGCCGCACGGCTTATGACCGAGAAGGAGAACGGGTATGGACTATTCTATTAAAATCGGAGGTGCCGCCGGGCAAGGCATCCAGACCATCGGGGACACTCTGGCGCGGGTATTTGCGCGAAGCGGTTTTCATGTTTTCAGCCACCAGGATTACGAGTCCCGCATCCGCGGCGGCCACAACTTTTATCAGCTCCGGATTTCCGACAAGCCGGTTGCCTCTTCGCTGACCCGCATCGATATTAACGTGGCGCTGGACACGGAAAGCATCGTGCGCTATGAGAAGGAGCTTACCGATCAAGGCCGCATCATCTATGATTCCGCCGTGCACAAAAAGAAATACACCGGTGCGGTGTTCCTCGACATCCCTTTTGAAAAGCTTGCGCAGGAGCAGGGCGGCAGCAAGATCATGTCGAATACGGTAGCAACCGGGGCAGTGCTCGGCATGCTCGGGCTGGACCTCGCGCCGCTCCTGAACATCATAACGACCACCTTTGCCGGAAAAGGCGAGGAGGTCATTGCGGGCAATACGAAGGCCGCGCGCGCCGGATATGATCATGCGGCGCAGAACTGCGGCGGCTGCACGTTTTCCCTGCCGGGAAAAAGTTCTCCGAAGCCGAAATTCCTGATCGGAGGGACCGAATCGCTGGCGCTCGGCGCCATTGCATCCGGCTGCAAATTCTATTCTGCATATCCCATGACTCCTTCGACGGGCCTCATGAACTACCTGGCGACTAAGGAAAAGGAATACGGCATCGTTGTGGAGCAGGCCGAGGACGAGATTGCGGCCATCAATATGGTGATCGGAGCGTCCTTCGCCGGAGTGCGCGCAATGACCGGCACTTCGGGAGGCGGTTTTTCCCTCATGGCGGAAGGGCTTTCCCTGGCCGGCATGACCGAAACACCGATTGTGATCGCCATGGGACAGCGGCCCGGTCCGGCAACGGGCTTCCCGACACGGACGGAGCAGGGAGACCTGCAGTGGATCCTGTACGCGGGACACGGTGAATTTCCGCGCGTTGTCTTTGCGCCGGGCACACCGAAGCAGGCGTTCCATCTTATGAACAAGGCCTTCGATCTGGCGGAAAAATATCAGATACCCGCGTTTGTTCTTTTTGATACGTACCTTGCGGACTCTCAGTGGACGTTCGACGGATTCGACACGGGCAGGCTGCGGTATCAGGACTACCGGCTGAGAGGGGACGCCTTCAGCCGGCTTCCCGAATATAAGCGCCACGCGTTCACGCCGGGAGGAGTTTCTCCCTTCGGAGTTCCGGGCGACGCGAAGCATACCGTGGTCACGGACAGCGACGAACACGATGAAGAAGGGCACATCGTCGAGGACGCGCCGACCAGGATAAAAATGGTGGAGAAACGGCTCTTCAAAAAACTCGCGCGGGTCCGGGAGGAGATTGCTCCGCCGTTTCTGTACGGCGACCACGCGCCGCAGGTTGTCCTGACGGGGTGGGGTTCGACCTACGGCGTGATGAAGGAGACCGTCGACAAGCTGTCGGCGTCCATCCGGATCGCCATGCTGCACTTCAGCGAAGTATATCCCCTGCCCGCGAGGGAGCGCTTCGACTACCTCAAACTTCTTTCATCGGCGAAGCTCGGCGTCTGTTTGGAGAACAACGCCTCGGGACAGTTCGCGCGACTGCTGCGCGCCGAAACCGGTTATGCATTCAATGCACACATACACAAATTCGACGGCAGGCCGTTTCATGTCGAGAACGTGATAGGAGAGCTCAATGGTCACCTTAGATCAATATAAAGGCCAGGTCCCTTCCTGGTGTCCCGGCTGCGGCAATTTTCTGATTCTGAAAACATTCAAGGACGCGATGATCGAACTCGGCATTGAACCTCACCGTCTCACCGTGGTGTCGGGAATCGGACAGGCGGCCAAGCTTCCGCACTACACCAACTGCAACACGTTCAACGGACTGCACGGCCGGTCGCTCCCGGTCGCGACAGGCATCCGGCTGGCGAACCCCGAGATGCTGGTGGTCGCCGTGTCCGGCGACGGCGACTGCTACGGCGAAGGCGGCAACCACCTGATGGCCGGCATGCGGAGGAACATCAACGTCAAGTATTTTGTGCATGACAACCAGGTGTATGGACTCACCAAGGGCCAGCCGTCTCCGACGACCAAGCAGGGAACGGTGGCCAAGAATATGCCGTTCAGCGTGATCTCCGAACAGCTGCATCCCCTCGCGCTTGCGGTGGCGATGAATTGCAGCTTCGCGGCTCGCAGCTTTGCCGGGGACCAGGAGCATTTGAAAGGCGTCATGAAGGAAGCGATTCTTCATAAAGGTTT
Organism: uncultured Nitrospiraceae bacterium; assembly: GCA_964586075.1. GTDB lineage: Bacteria > Nitrospirota > UBA9217 > UBA9217 > UBA9217 > JBAZLV01. The sequence continues at coordinate 18,632 of CAZPGZ010000022.1, forward strand.
TGCGCTGGTCGACATTCTCCAGCCCTGCGTCAGCTTCAACAAAGTGAACACGTATGACTGGTACCGCCAGCGGGTCTATCATATTGAACCGGATTACAACCCCGAAGACAGAGTGGCGGCGTTCGCCCGGGCGCTCGAATGGGGAGACAGAATCCCCCTCGGCGTCATATATCGCAACAACCGCCCCACGTTCGAGGAGACGCTTCCGATCGTCGCCGGAACGCCGCTGGTGAAGCAGAAGTTCGACGTTCGGAAAATAAACGAGACACTCAAGGAGTTTCTGTGAGGACGACACGTGCGACAGTTCAGTAAAAAACGCTCCCGGAAAGCCGGTCTTCCGTCCGAATCGCTGGTGTACACCGGGGACAGGAAAAACGGAACCGTTACCCTGCATATCCTTGACTATGATGAGGCGCACGTGCAGGAAGCGGAGGCTACCGACATCGAGGCCTGCATTCCGTACAAAAAAAAGCCGACGGTCACCTGGATCGACGTCGACGGCGTCCATGATGTCCCGATGCTCGAAAAACTCGGCGACTGCTTCGGGCTCCACCGGCTGGTGATGGAAGACATCCTGAACACGGACCAGCGCCCGAAGATAGAGGACTACGGAGACTATCTTTATATTGTGCTCAAGATGCTCTCCCAGGGCAAGGGAGGAGAGATTACGACCGAACAGGTCAGCCTTATCCTGGGCGAGAACTTTGTTTTGTCGTTTCAGGAAGGAATAGCGGGTGATGTCTTCACCCCGGTTCGGGACTATCTCCGGAGAGGCAAGGGCCGCATCCGGAAGATGGGAGCGGACTATCTTGCCTACTCGCTGCTTGACGCGGTGGTGGACAATTATTTTGTCATTCTCGAAAAGCTCGGCGAGAGGATCGAACTGCTCGAGGCCGAGCTGCTGGAGAACCTCACTCAAAAGACCGTCCGGAAAATCTATCAGGTGAAACGCGACCTGATATTCCTGCACAACGCCATCTGGCCCCTGCGGGAAGTCGTGAGCGTGCTGGGCAAGCATGAATCAACGCTCATTCGGGAATCCACGGTTCCCTACCTTCGCGATGTGTACGACCATGTCATCCACGTCGTCGACAACGTCGGCATTTACCGGGAAATGCTTTCGGGAATGCTTGACATGTATCTGTCCACCGTGAGCAACAGACTGAACGAGGTCATGAAGGTCCTGACGATCATCGCCACGATCTTCATGCCGCTCACGTTTCTGGCCGGCCTGTACGGGATGAACTTCAAAAACATGCCGGAGCTTGAGTGGCACTACGGCTATCCGCTCCTGCTCGGTGTTATGGCGGGCGTTGCCGCCTTCATGATTTTCTATTTTAAACGCAAAAAATGGCTGTGAGGAAGGAAGCGGATTCTACAGCCGGAGAAAACAGGGCGCTTTTATCAAACAGGAAAGTCCCTGCTTCCGTCGGAGGAGGAATGCAGTAACTCGCGAGACGTCGCGTTTATCGAGGTGATCTCCGGCTCCTGCCGGAGAGGGATTTACGTGCTGTTCTGTACGGATACACGGCGCTTTGCGAAAGTAACTGATGCTGGTGATCGATACCCGGTCAGCTTGCAAGGGGTTTTTTACCGCCCCTTGCTGCCCGCACGAATACCCCTGTTCGCAGCGGATCCATCCGATGATATCGCTGTATGGCGTGAATAAGTTTTGAATCCAGTACAGAACCCTGTGAAAGAATGAGCAGACCGCTGCCGCTTCTTAAGTCTCTTGCCAATATCTGGCCAAGATCGAGTCCGTCCGGATGTATCTCCAACTCCTCATCCTTGGAATATTGCTGCCGGTCCATTTCGATGATTCGTTTTTTTACAATCGGCGCAAAATGCTGAAATACTGTTCGGTCATGCCGTGTGTCAAGATAGTACTCAATATGCTCAAGTGCCCAGGTATAGGCTTCCGGAGAAGGAATACTGTTATTGGTCAGCCTGTCGAACGTATCAACCAGAGCAATAATTCGGCTGCCAAGGGGTATGCTATCTCGCGTAAGACCATCAGGGTACCCTGAACCATCGACGTTTTCGTGATGATTTCTTATCAGGATGCCGATGTCCCCAAAGCCGTCTATTGCATCCACTGCTACCTGTCCCCGAACCGCATGTTTTTGATATTCCGACATTTCGCCTTCATTCAGGTCTTCTGGATTCTTGGCAAGAATAGAGTCGTGAACCCCAATTTTCCCTATATCATGGAGCATGGCGGCGACCAGAATCTTGTGCGCTTCTTGCTGGGCCAGTTTCATGCTTATCGCTATCTCATTCGCGTATTTTGCAACGTTTTTTGAATGATTCGACACGGAGTGTTCGCGCATTTCTATAAGATTGCTGAATGCTTCTATGGATTTTTTAAAGTTGTTTTTGAGCTGAATATTTAACTGCTCGAGATCTTTATTCTTATTTTGAAGTGCTATGGTCTGCTCTTGCACGATTAATTCAAGGTCGGAGTTCCATTTTTTCAGCTCTTCATTCTGCTTTTGTATGATACTGCCAAGCCGTGCATTCTCCTGTTTCAACTCATACGATGCGACCGCATCATGAACGCTCATGACCAAATCCGCATCATTCCAGGGCTTGGATACATAGCGGGAAGCTCCTCCTTCATTGATAGCGCCCACTGCTGCCTGTACATCTGCGTATCCGGTTAGTACAATTCGCACAGCGTCCGGCTGAATTTTTCGCGCTCTGCTCAGAAACTCAACTCCATTCATCTCGGGCATGCGCTGATCGGAAATAATTACAGCAAAGTTTTTTTCAGCGAGAATCTGCAGGGCAGTATTTCCCGATAGTGCGGTAATGATTTCATAGGGCTCGTCCAGAAAAACCCTTTTCAGCGCCTTCAGGACATTTTCTTCATCGTCGACGAATAGTATTCTTTTTTTTACGAGGTCACTTGTTTCCATAAGAGTGCTCCGCAACACAAGAAAGAAAAACATCAAAGATCGCAGTGTTAAAAGCAATTCCCCGCGCTTCTGCAAGGATTTCAATCGACCGTTTATGCGGCAAAGCTTTCCTATACGGCCTGTCTGTAGCAAGGGCATCATAACAGTCGCTGATACTGACGATTTTAGCCAGAAATGGAATTGTAGCATCCGTTAATCCATGCGGATATCCCGATCCATTTACTTTTTCGTGATGGTATAGAATAATGTTGATTATCTGCTCAGGCAGCCTTGCAAGCCGAGCAACTTCCGCGCCCCACTCCGTGTGTTTTTTAACTATTTCGGTTTGTTCCGGGGAAAGCGGTCCATTATAATTAAGAATAGATTCGGGTACGCCGATTTTTCCACAATCATGCAGCCAGCTGCCGTATTTCAAATGCTGCTTATCTTGAGTGCTTAAGTCGAGCTTGTCGGCAATGTCCAGAGCATAACGAGCGACTCGATCGCAATGCCCCCGGGTATAAGGATCCTTAAGCTCGATAGTTTGCGCCAATGACAAAAGAGTGGGTTCATTTGCCGCCTTCATTGATGAAGCCGTATTGAAGCGGGTGAGGGCGTCGGTAATCACTTTTTTAAAATCAGTGTCATCCCAGGGTTTGGTAATGAAGTGCGACACACCCGCCTGATTGATTGAATTAATAGCAATCTGCAGGTCGGCATGAGCCGTCATAAGGATACGTATGCAATCAGGGACTAACTGCTTCGATCTGCTGAGGAACTCAATCCCTTTCATATGCGGCATCATGTTGTCCGAGACAATAACGGCAACCGGATTCGCTTTTAAAATATCCAGTCCTTCTTCACCACTCCGGGCCGTTAGTATAGATACGTCTTCGCCCATAAATACTCTTTTTGCAGCGTTTAAAATATTGGCTTCATCATCGACAAAAAGAACATTCGTGTTCAAAATCATATTTTAGTGTATCCTTTGCGGCTGATTTATTGATTGCCGTCAGCAGCTACAATCGGGATTTTGACGATAAAAGTTGTGCCTTTGCCCTCTACGCTGGTTACTTCTATGGCGCCGCTATGTTTCTTTATGATATCATAAGCGATGCTTAATCCAAGTCCCGTTCCCTTGCCTACTTCCTTGGTCGTGTAGAACGGCTCGAAAATGCGGTTTAATTTTTGGCGAGGTATGCCGCATCCCGTATCGGATATCGAAATATTGATTATTTTATTATCAACCCATGTCTTTACGCTTATTTCACCGTGTTTTTCTATAGCCTGAACACCGTTTATAAGCAGGTTCATGAAGACTTGATTTAGCTGTCCCAAATTGCAAATGGTTTTGGGAATGTTACCGTATTCTTTTCTGATCGTTGCCTTGTATTTCAATTCGTTCCATACGATGTTGATAGTGCTTTCCAGGCCGGTGTTAATGTCGCCCTCTTTCATTTCTGTGTCATCGATTCTTGAAAAGTTTTTCAAGTCCTGAACGATCTTTTTAATCCTGGTAGCTCCTTCGAGTGACTCATTTACAAGATTGGGCAGATCTTCGAGGATAATATCAATTTTTAAATTTTGCTTTTTGTCGGCTACTTCTTTCGCGTACTCGACATGGAGACCGTTTACAAAGGCATTTTCAAACTCGATGAACTCCTTCAGTCTGGTAGAGTATTTTTGCAAAGATCCTAAATTGCTCATGATGAATCCTGTCGGGTTGTTTATTTCATGCGCGACTCCCGCAGCCAGCTGGCCTATTGATGCCATCTTCTCCTGCTGAAGGATTTTCGACTGAGAAAGCTTAAGTTCGGTAGTGTCATGCAATGTAATGACCGTGCCGGTCCATGCCTCTTCATACGCATGTCCTTTGTAGGGGTAAATATCAATATCGAAGCACTGGCCTGAGTGAGGATTCAGTATTTCCGCCTTATGGCTATCTCCCGTCGTGACTTGAATTCCTGTTTCTCGCAGAAGCTGCTTCCAGTTTTTGTTCAGAAGCTGGGGAAACGGTAAACCGATCAGTTCCTTGAAAGGCTTGTTGCATCTTTTAATGTTTCCGTCGTCATCAACGAGCAAGACCATATCTTTAATGCAATCCATGGTTTTTTCCCACTCTTCTTTTGCGTGTCGTATCCGGTTCTCTGCCCGTTTTCTGTCTGTTATATCGCGAATGATGGCGACAATGAACTTTTCTCCCTGTTCATTTGTATAAAGCGTCTTCTTGGTAACGGCGTAATGATTTTCCCCTGACGAGGTTGTTTTTATGCCCTCGCAGATGTTTATTCTTCCGCTGCTGAATACGAGCTCGTCGTTTTCCCAGAAAAGATCCGCTTCTTTTTTCGGGTCGAAGTCATAATTCGTTTTTCCGAGAAGCTCTTCACGTGTACGTCCTTTAAACGCGCAGAACGCATCATTAGCGTATATCCATCTATGCTGCCGATCCTTAATAAATATCGGGTCAGCGATGGTGTTCATAATCTTCTCATAATATGTCGAAGTGTTGAACGAAATGCTTTCTTTTTGCTGGAAATCGGAAATCTCGTGAAGAATGATGAAAAAACCGGAAATATTGCCCGTTGTATCGATCAGATCCCTTTTAGAAATCGTGAATCGTTGTTTTCCTAAACGCGTAATAAGTTCTTTTCCAAATATCAAACTATCATGATTAGTGCCTTCTAAAAACAGTATTTCCGCGAGCCAGGCAGGATCCTCGGGTAATTCTGACGGAACAGATTCGTTGGAGTCGTGTCCATCTTCTATAATATTAGTGAGTAGTTTTCTTGCTGACTGATTTACTGCCTGCGGCTTCTTGGTTTTGTCGAAAAAAAATATCGCTTCCGCTAAATTATCCAGCATGGTTGCATACTGCTCTTTCTGCTGAATAAGCTCTCTGTTGGCCGTCTGCAGCTCTGCCATTTTTTGGCTTTCTGTTTGCGAACACCATTCCTGGACGAACTTCATTTCAGTAAGATTAAAATAGCTGTCGAGATATAAACGATTGTACTGCTCCCAGGCGAACGGTGATTGAGCGAGGAGATCATGATAGCTCTGACGATAGCATTTTAAAAGACCGAGAAACATGCTGAGCGTAATGCCTTTAACCTGGCATTGCCGGATATCCAATATATCGTATACTGAGCCGATTTTGTTTATAATGGGGGCGTCAAACTGAACTTCAGGCAGTGTCGGTACTGTTTTTATCATTGAAGATAATGTCGTGGAAAGACGATGGATGCTCAGCTTCCACGATTCTGGTTTCGGGAAGGTATATATACAGTAATGATTTCTTTTTGAGTAATACATAATGCGATCACTCAACCAACCTTCATGATCCGCAGCGAACTCGTAAAGCTGCTGCAAGGTGCTCTGATGCGGCTGAGAAGATATGCTGTTAGTGCTCATTCGTTTCCCTTTCGGTATATTTTATATATTATTTCGGCATTTTAATCCGAAACTTAAGCCGTCAAATACTATTGTAAAATTGGACTTTTTTGCATCTTCAGTCGATCCGGAAGTGTTCGCAATTTTATTATGTACTGATTTGGAATCGATTGTCCGAAAATCGGTCATTGCCCCCCAGGATGGCATGAGCGACATCCGCAGTATTCACAACGTAATTTTTATGGCAAAATTGCTCCTTTGTTGCAGCTAATTTGGTAAAATAAAGAAATAATGAATGGTAAAAATGTAACAAAAAAAGCAAATGACGCACCTATCTCTCTCTATGCTTATTTAATCAGACTCATCTGGTTCTGTGTCGCCCCCTTAATTGCATTGGCTGTTTTTCTTGCCGGCACCTATTTGTATTCTGTTCAAAAACAACAAAAACAAGAGGTCGCAAATATACTAAACAGCACATGCTCTGTTTTTAACCAGTATTTCAGTATGCAGGTTGCCGCGCTCCAAGTGCTCGCAACCTCTCCGCTTGCGAATAACCCCAGCCAGGTAAAGAAATTTTATCTTGAATCTCAAGGGTATCATAAGAATTTCGACGGCGAAGTTATTCTTGCTGATTTATCTCTGCAAATGATTTTCAATACCAGAGCTCCGTTTGGGACCGCGCTCCCTAAATTACCCCGGCCAAAAGGACGCGCCGCGGTGCCGATTGTTCTGGCAACCGGCAGCGCGGCTGTGGGGGACATGTTTTATGGCCCGATAGCTAAGGAAATGCTGGTAGCGATAGCAGTTCCTGTTCTATCGAAAAAAGAGACAAAGGCAATTCTTCTGAGTGTAGTCAAAACATCCGAACTGCAAAAAAAACTAGGTCAACTCAATTTTCCACAAGGATGGACTGTCTCACTTATTGACAGCGCGGGCGGGATTGTCGGAAATAACGCTGCTGGAGAGGCCAACTCGCAATCCACGGGTCCTGATTTTTCAAAACACTTCACGGCGGACCTTGCGTTCGCACCGTGGTCGATTCGCATCACAATACCGTTTACAGTATATTACGCGCCGCTTATTACGGCAACAGCATCATTAGCTGCAATGGTCCTTGCCATAGCGCTCATCAGCATAATCAGCGGTCGATTGGCCAGCCGAAAGCTGGCTCAATCATTATCCACACTTACCGATGATTCACAAACCGCATTTCTGCCAATTGCTGAAATAGAATCTGCCCGGTTTCTGCTTCAAAACATGACTGCAGCTGAAGAAGAAGCAAAAAAAACACTCCAGTACAGCGAATCGCGGTTTCGCGCCACGTTTGAACAGGCTGCAGTAGGCATTGCGCACGTTGCGCTCGACGGCCGCTGGCTGCGGGTGAATCAAAAGCTGTGCGATATCGTCGGATATACCAATGAGGAAATGCTCAGAATGACTTTCCAGGATATAACCTATCAGGAAGACATCGAGTCCGATGTCAATGATATGCGGCGGTTAGAGATTGGCGAGACGGTAACATATTCCAAGGAAAAACGATATCTCCATAAAGATGGATCTATTGTCTGGATAAGACTTACCGTATCACTCGCGCATGACGGCCTAAGCTCGATAAAATATTTCATTTCCGTCATTGAAGACATAACCGCCAGAAAGTATGCTGACGCGGCTCTCCAATACCACGAGCACCTGTTGAGAGAGACGGGGCGAATTGCAAAAATTGGAGGATGGGAGTTCGATCCGGAAACACGAAAAGGAACCTGGACGGAAGAAGTTGCCCGAATTCATGATCTTGATCCTGAGGATAAAACATCCTTGGATGTAGGGTTAAGTTTTTATCAAGGAGAACATAAACTAAAAATCGAAAAAGCGATTGATGAAGCCATCCGTTATGGAAAACCGTATAATTTGGAACTGGAATTGGTTACTCGGACAGGAAAACATAAGTGGGTTCATGCTATTGGAAATCCGGTGATCGTTGATGGAAAAGTTGTTCAAATAGAAGGAGCCTTTCAGGACATAACTGATGGCAAATGCATCGAAAATAAATTGCGCAAGAGTGAGGAGGAATTTAGGAGACTTTCGCAGGAATTTCAAGGTTTGCTCGACGCAATTCCTGATAATTTGATGCTTATCGATCGTGATTTTAAAATCCTTTGGGCAAACAAAGGATCGAGAGCGTTTTTCGGGGTCTCTCCTGAGGAAATAATTGGTAAGCATTGCTATGCCATTGATGGCAAGACTGAATCACCATGTGCATTTTGTTATCCACAAGACTGCTTTTTTACGGAGCAACCGGTAAACAAAGCCATTACGAGAGCCAACGGCCGTACATGGGATATGCGAGCCGTGCCTCTGCTGGACGAACAGGGACACGCTGAAAAAGTTATCATAGTGAACCGTGATGTTACCGAACACCGTAAGCTTGAAGAGCAGTATCTGCAGGCGCAAAAAATGGAATCCATCGGCACCCTCGCCGGAGGCATAGCCCACGATTTCAACAATATTTTATCTGCTATTATCGGGTATGGGCACCTGATATTGACCCAAGTGGATCAGAATGACTCCCGGCGTTCTAACCTGGAAAGCATGCTTGAAGCAGCAGATCGGGCGGCACACCTTACCAGAGATTTGCTTTTATTCAGCAGAAAACAGGCAAGCGAACGGAGAGTCGTTAATTTAAATGAAATTGTTTCTCACGTGGAAAAATTTTTGAAACGCATCATCGGCGAAGACATAGTATGCAATCTGGGGATAGAGAAGCATCCATTAATGGTCAATGCCGATACGCATCAAATTGAACAGGTGTTGATGAATCTTGCTACAAACGCCCGTGATGCAATGCCGCACGGCGGAACATTTGACATCCTGACAAAAGCAGTTGATCTTGACGAAAAAGAGACAGTATTTCATAATATCAGCAATCCTGGCTCGTATGCTATGCTTACCATAGCAGACACCGGCGAAGGAATTGATAAGGAAAAGCAAAAACATATTTTTGAGCCGTTTTTTACAACGAAGGGCGTTGGCAAGGGTACGGGACTTGGGCTGGCCGTTGTTTATGGAATCATTAAACAGCATGATGGCTTCATCAATGTATATAGTGAGTCGAACATAGGTACTACCTTCAAAATATACCTGCCCCTTCTCGCTTCACAAGATGATAAGGATGATAAGATTATTGAACACGCTGGAGAAAAAATATCTCTTTCCGGAACGGAAATAATCCTTCTCGCAGAAGATGACATTGCCGTGCGGAATCTGACGCAAACGATCCTGGCCGAGTACGGTTATACCGTCATAGAAGCTGTTGATGGAGAAGATGCCGTCAGAAAGTTCAAAGACCATGCGAGCACGATAGATCTGCTTCTTTTTGATGTGATTATGCCAAAACTGAGCGGCAAGGAGGCTTATGACGAGATCCAGAAGATGCATGCTAACATAAAAGCTGTTTTTATCAGCGGATATGCGCCAGAAAGTATTTTGCAAAAGACATTGCTTCCGAAAACTGTCCAGTTAATTCTTAAACCGATCTCACCGCTTGCTTTATTGCAAAAAATAAGAAGTACTTTAGACGAGAATACAGCTGTTGAATAGATTGACACCTTCATAAAGTAGTAACCATTTGATAGAAAAAAACCGGGACGCCAAACGCATATCAAAGCATTGAAACGAGAGCAGCGGTCCCGGACGCGACGAGACCGCTGCAATACGTTTTGAACAGAATGCCGCGCTTAATACCGCATGCGTACCCGGTAGGTGAGCTTCACTTCCTGGTCCTTCGGCACGGGAACGTTGAATTCCGCGGTAAACGCCTCGGCCTTTACGAATTCATGCGAGGAGTTCAGCATTTTCCAGTCGCCCGGGACCGGCTCCACGACTTTTACGACAATGTCTTCCTTCTTGTGGTTTCTGAGTGATATTTCGAACGCGGCCTCGTACGTATCGTAAGCGATTTTTTTCCAGTCGGTCTGCTTTCTGCCGCCGACCACGTCAAACGCATCGCCCAGTTTGATCCTGATTTTTTCATCTTTCGGCGTATGGTCGATTGCATCCTCGCCGACGAACTGAAGACTCCCTTCCTTGTCCTGCTTGTACACCCGGACTGTTCCCTTGGGCAGCGGAATGCCGAGGTTGTTTTCCTTTTTGTTTTTGATCTCCACGAAAACCCCGATTTTCTGTTTGGAAAGAGCTTCCTCATAGCGGCTGTAGTAATAATAATTCGCCCCGCGGAAGAGGAACTCCTTTTTTACCGGAATATTGTCCGATGTCACCAGGCTGATCTGCTTGGTCTGGTTGTCCTTGACCGTGGCGGAGCGCTGGAGGGTGTAGATGTGATACTCGAAGAACGCGTCCTCCTTGAACTGGGGCGCGGGCGCGGATTTCGCTGCCGCTTCCGCAAGCATTCTCATTTTCCCCTGATAGGCTGTGTCGTCCTTCACCCGGTTCACGTCGCCCGCGACGAGTTTGAGTTTGGCGTTCCTGTACGTAGCGCCGCTGTGGTTGTCGATGGTCACCCAGCCCGCAAGATCCGCCTTGTCGTCCTTGTCGTTCAGCGTCACGACATAGTCGGAACGCCAGTTGATGCCGTTGGTGAGGTATGAGGCTTCGATTTTCTGCGCCGAATGCAGGCTGTTTTCGAGCATCCAGACAAGGGTCGGCTTCGCGTTCAGGTCCGCGGGCACGCCGGGAAACACGATCCGGCCCGGATGTCCGAAGGTGATTGCGTCGCCGATCTTGAATATGGGCTGTCCGTTATTGGAAAGGAGCGTGGCGCTGACGAGTTCTTCGCGTTCGGTATACGGGTTCTTGGTATACAGCTGAACGTCCTTGCCGACGTATTTGTCGAGGAGTTTCTGCGGACTTAAGAGATCATATTCGTAATTCTGCTCGAGAATCCGGAGACTGTCCGGACTGACGAGCGATTTGATATGCACGCTCGCGGGGATGATTTGCGACGCAACATCCATAAACCGCAGATCGCCGGTGCCGTCGAACAGCTTGATCTGGCGCTGGTCTTTTACGAGGCCAAGGTTGACATTATAAATAGTGAGGGCGACACCGGTCTGGTCATCCTGAGTGCTGGTGGCCGCACCTGCCTTTCCACTGGTCCTGTCTTCCGGAAAAACCGGACTGTATGCAACTCCTATCAGAAGCAAAACAGCCAGAGTGGTGATTGCATGCCTGAGTTTCATGAAAACCTCCTCAAAAAGAATTGTGAACCGATTTTACACCATTGGACAACAGAAGTGTGGGAAAAGTTCCTGCCTGGAAACAGTTCTTTCTTTTGGAATATTGTTTTCAACGGCTGGTTTTTTTTAACCGGGCCGTTGTTGACGTGTCAGGAAGCCTGTGCTAAAGTTTTTTCATGTTATGGTAGGGTGGATAGATTATCCGAGGCGTTCGTCTTCAAAAAAAATCAGACTTTTTTCAGAGAGAGACCGTGCGGTTGTCTTGCCTCAGAAGGAGGAAACGATGAAAAAAGAGGCTTGGTTTTTCATACTGGGAATACTTTTGGCAGTATCGGCACTGAATGCCGATGCCCAGCCGGGAGCGGATGCGAATGCTGCTCTGAGCGATGATTCAAAAGCGTGCCTGGAGTGCCACAGCGGCCTGAATCCGGGGCTGGTGGGAGACTGGAAGCGCAGCCGCCATGCTGTTGTGAGCCCCGGTGAAGCGCTGAGAAAATCCTTGTCAGAACGGAGAATCTCGAATGAAAGTATTCCCGCTTCGTTGAAATCCTTTGCCGTGGGGTGCGCCGAGTGCCATACGATGAACGCCGACAAGCACAAGGACAGTTTTGATCATAATGGCTACCGGATCCACACCGTGGTCAGCCCAACAGACTGTGCCGCCTGCCATCCAGTTGAAGCCGATCAGTACGGACGGAACCTGATGTCCCATGCCTACGGCAATCTGCAGAACAACGTGGTGTACCGGGACCTTATGAACAAGGTGAACGGCACCGAGTTTTTTGCGGGAAAGAGAACGGACCATGTGCCTCCCCGTGCCGAGGATGACGCAGATTCCTGTCTCTCTTGTCATGGCACGGAGGTGCAGGCCGGAGATGTCAAAAAGCGGGACACGTCCATGGGAGAGATGGAATTTCCTGTTTTGAGCGGCTGGCCCAACCAGGGAGTGGGCAGGATCAACCCTGACGGCAGCAAGGGCGCCTGCACGGCATGCCACGCGCGGCACCAGTTTTCGATCGAATTGGCACGGAACCCGCACACCTGCTCCGAGTGCCACAAAGGGCCGGATGTTCCCGCATTCAGCGTGTATGAGGTAAGCAAGCACGGAAATATTTTTTCCTCGGCGGGGAAAACGTGGGACCTATCGTCCGTTCCGTGGAAGGTCGGCCGGGATTTTACCGCACCGACCTGCGCTGCCTGCCACGTGAGCCTTCTTACGGATGCAGGTGCGGGCGGGGTCATTGCCGAGAGGACTCATCAAATGAATGACCGGCTCGCCTGGAGGCTCATGGGGCTCGTGTATGCTCATCCTCATCCAAAGTCTCCTGACACGTCTCTAATCCGGAACAAGGCCGGACTTCCGCTTGCCACGGAACTTACCGGGGGACTCGCGCTGGATTTTTTGATTGACAGTGTGGAGCAGGAAAAAAGAAAGAAGACGCTGCAGAAGGTCTGCCTCTCATGCCATACCGACCGATGGGTGCAGGGCCATTTCAACCGGCTCGAACATACGCTCACAACGACCAATGCGCTGACGCTGACTGCCACCAGAATTCTCCAGACGGCGTGGGAAAAAGGGTACGCAAAAGGCCTCGGTCAGCAAGACAGCATTTTCAACGAAGCCATCGAGAAGAAATGGGTAGAGCAGTGGCTTTTTTACGGAAATTCCACGCGCTTCTCTTCCGCCATGGCCGGAGCGGACTACGGAGTTTTTGCAAACGGACGATGGCAGATGCACAGAAACATTCAGGAAATGCTGGATTGGCTCGACATCAGGCAGAACGCCGCAAAGAAAGGGAAAAAATAAAAGCAGGCCGGATTTCTTTCAGATGTTTTACAAAAAAGAGTCAGGCATTAATTTTTGAGCCAGAACCAGTCGTAGTCTGATGCCCCGGTTTTTTTCACTCCGTCCGGACCGTACTCCCGGTACCACGCAAGACGGCTCTTTTCATACTGCGCTTGTGTCTTGATCCCTCCGGACGGATAATATTCCTTCTGGATCCCCTCACGCTCGCCGTTGGCATTAAAACGCTCTTCGGCGCGTTTGCGCATCTGCGAGTCGATCATTGCATAGGTAATAACGAGCCGCGGTCTGCCGTTTGAGTGCCGTTCAACAACATCTCTCACAAGACCAGAGGCCGGTTCTCCTGCTGGTACGGATTTCTTTTCCAGAGAAGAGGCGCCGTATTCGTTCCGGGCTTTGGCGTGCTGCGGCGCCCCTGCCGCCGGGGAAAATTGCTTCGAAGCTTCCGCCGCGTCCAGTGACGACGGAGCAGCCTGCTGCTTCTCCATCAGGAGTTCTCTTTTTTCAAGAGCCGGCCGGTCGGCCTGTTTTGATGGCGCAGGGGCGGCTGACGCCGGTCGGTCTTGAAGGGCGCGAAGCTCAGCCGGACCGTTCACAGCGGCTTCGTTCTTGGTGTTAGAGCCAGGAGCGTTCAGTTTTTTTGACGGGGCCGCGGGAGAGGCTGCGATGTCCGATTCCCGATTGACAGCGGAGGTTGGTGAACTCCCTTGTTCCGCGGACTTCCCGGTTGCTATCATGGGCGCTTCAGAAAACGGCGCCATAGGCTGCACACCCCGGTACATATACACCACGGTTATCGTCAGAAAAACGACCGCGACAGCCTGGATCGGCAGTTTGATGGAGAGCGGGAAAAGCAGTCGCTGCAGAAAGCTCTTTTTTTCGGCAGCTTCTGCTCGCACCGTTGCCATGATCTTTTGGGCCATCCAGTCCGGAGGCTGCACTTTTTCGGTGTTTTTCACAAGCTCGATAGTCTTTTGCAGCTCGAGAAGCGCCTGGTCACATTCCGTGCATGTTTTGAGGTGCTCTTCTATGAGGGCCTTCTCCTGTGCTGAAACAGACTCGTCCAGGTAGTCCGAAAGTTTATGGCGGATATCAATGTGTTCCATCAAAGTTCTCCTGCGGTGCGCTTCAGACACGTTTTTACCATTTCGCGCGCCCTGAACAGCCTCGACTTCACCGTGCCCTCGCGCACCTTCAGAATGCGTCCTATTTCTTCGTAGGAAAAATCCTGCATGTCGCGGAGGACCAGCACCTCACGAAAAAGACCTTCCAGTTTCTTTATGCATTCCTGGACAACGGCCCGCAGATCGCGCTTCACCATTTCATCCAGAACGGACGGCTTCGGGGAAGGAGGATCCACGGTCATTGTTCCGTCTTCGGTCCGGATTGGATCGTCCAGAGAAAACGCCATGCGGCTCCGGCGCGCTTTTATCTGCTTCAGCCGGTTTTTAGAAAGGTTCACGGTTATGGTTGTGAGCCAGGTCGTGAATTTTGCGTCGCCGCGAAACGTCCCGATATTTTTATATGCGGAAATAAAAACGTCCTGAACAACTTCGCATGCATCGTTGTAGTCTCCGGTCAGCCGGAAGGCAATATTCAGCATGCGTTTTTGGTGCCTGGTGACGAGCAGTTCAAAAGCATCCAGTTCGCCGTTCCGGGAAGCCAGGACCAGCGCCGCATCCTCGTCCGGCGCGCTCCTGCTCTCATCCGTATTGGACAACGTTATTGAAGGATTTGTTTCAGGCTTCATGCTGCTCAGATTGTATCGCAAAAAAACGGCTTTTGCACCCGTAAAATGCTAATATAATAGTATAGTAGTCTGTACGATAAAAACCAAATTGGGTACTGTATTGAGGTGGTCTATGGCGCAGGAAGTACTTCCGGATGAAGCAAAGAAAGTCATCAAAGAGACTTTTTTAAAAGGATTAAAGGAAGATGTCGCAATAGAGGTATTCACCAAGGCCGGCGCGAACGATCAATTTAACGAGACCGCGGTCTCGCTGGTCAAAGCGTTTGCCGAACTTTCCGACAAACTGAAACCCTCCTTTTATACACTCGACGATGCGCAGGCCGCAAAGAGGAGTGTTGTGCGGTCTCCAACGTTGTTGGTTGCTCCCGACAAGTACCGCATCCGGTACACGGGGGCCCCGCTGGGAGAAGAAGGCCGTTCATTCCTCGTGTCGCTGCTCATGGCTTCCGGCGGCACCGGTATTTTTACGGAAACGGCAGCTGCCAAAATCGCTGATCAACTCAAAGAGAAGCGCGACATCCAGGTGTTTGTCAGCCCCACCTGTCCGTACTGCCCGCAGCAGGTGCTTTCCGCCTTCTCAGCGGCGGTTGCCAGGCCTGATCTGGTGTCTGCCGAGGCGATAGAAATCTATGAAAACCAGGACCTCGCGGAATCTCTCGGTTCGCTGACAGTACCGCAGACGTTCATAAACGGAACATTCACAGGAGCGGGCCTCCAGCCGGAGCCTCTGTTCGTCGAAGCGCTGCTGTCGCTCAAAGAACCCCAGATTGCCTCCGCCCGGATGTCCGGGGAGCCGGTGGAGAAGGATCTGGTGATTATCGGCGGTGGACCGGCTGGCCTTACCGCGGCAATCTACGCGGCTCGCGCGGGACTGAACAGCGTCGTGATCGAGAAGGGGAATCTCGGCGGACAGGTGGCGATAACGCCGGTCGTTGAGAACTATCCGGGATTCATGCACATCGGCGGCAAAAGCCTTATTGATCTGATCGCGCAGCAGGCGGTACAGTATGCCGAGATCCATATCGGCGAGTTTGCATCTGAAATAGACAGAACCAGGCCGGACAAGAGAATCACGGTCAAGACGAACCACGGCATCTATATCACGAAGGGGCTGCTCCTTGCGACGGGCGTGGTGAACCGCGCCCTGGAAGCGCCGGGTGCCCAGAAATTTTACGGCAGAGGCGTGAGCTACTGCGCTACCTGCGACGGATATTTTTTCAAGGACGAAAAGCGTGTGATTGTGGTCGGCGGCGGAAACACGGCGGTTACCGACGCCCTGTATCTGCACAACATCGGCGCGGCGGTGACGCTGGTGCACCGGAGGGACACGCTGACGTGCGAAGCGCGGCTTAAGGAAGCCTTGAAGCAAATGCAGATTCCCGTCCTGTGGGACAGCGAGGTGCAGGAAATTCTCGGCGACAAGATTGTACGGTCCGTCAAGATCAGGGACAGAAAAACCGGCGGCACGAACGAAATGGCCATCGACGGTGTGTTTGTCGGGATCGGATATGTGCCGGGCAATGAAATCGCAAAGAAACTCGGTGTTGACCTTGATGATCAGGGATACGTCAAGACCGATCTGATGACCATGCGGACGTCAGTTCCGAATGTGTACGCGGCAGGCGACATTACCGGCGCTCCGAAGCAAATCGTGGTTGCTGTTGCGCATGGATCGGTTGCTGCAATGTCTGCGTTCGAGGATTTGTCAAGTGTCAGATGGGAGGAAATTGAAAAGTCCGGGGAGGCGGCAAAAGCCGCAGAACACCGCTGATGCAGGACCCCGGCACCCTGCCCGGATCCTGCATCATGGCACATGCACGCTTAAAAAGCGGCATCAATCAAATTTTACTTTCGGCGCAGCCTTCTCCGCCTGCGGGACTTCGTAGTACTGCGCTTCCCCGACTTTGGCCAGTGAGGCAAAGAAACCGCCAAAGACGGTGCGCCGGTAGGTATTCAGCTCCTTCACATTGTCGTTGTAGCGCTTGCGCTCCACGGCAATCCTGTTTTCCGTGCCTTCAAGGCTGTCCTGAAATTTCAGAAAATTTTCATTCGCCTTGAGCTGGGGGAAAGCTTCCTGCAGCATCAGGAGCCGGGACAGAAATCCTTCAAGCTGCTGGGACGACTGGATTTTGTCTTTTACCGTGTTTGCCTGGAAGTATTTTGTGCGTGCATTGGCTATGTTTTCGAACAGCGTCTTTTCGTGCTTGGCGTATCCCTTCACCGTCTCCATAAGATTGGGAATCAGATCATAGCGCCGTTTGAGCTGGTTCTCCACCTGCGCCCACTGGGACTTCACCTGCTCATCCATGGCCACGACCTTGTTGTATTGGCCGATGCCCCACATGACCCCCACGCCCGCGATCACGACGACCGCGGCAATAAGAATGAGCACTATTTTTAAACCATTATTCATAGCCACCTCCTGAGTTTCCTGCTGAAGTTTTTAGAAATCGAATATCCATCACTTCCGGTATATAAGCACATTTATTTGTCGTGGAAAAAGAAGATCAAAAACTACCAGCCTCCGGATGCGCCGCCCCCGCCTCCGCTGCCACCACCACCGCCGCCAAAGCTTCCCCCGTCAAAGCCGCCGAATCCCCCGCCGCCAAAACCCCCGAATCCGCCATAGCTGCTGCCGTAGTATCCGCCGCTTCCCCACGGGCCGCCCGAGTATCTTCGCTTTCCCTGCTTTGCACGCATCAAACTCAGAAAACCTGCCAGCATGGGGCCGAAGAGAAAGAGCGCCAGCATGATTGTATTCAGGGGAACACCCTGTTCTTTTTCCGTCCGGCGCGCCGCGATGCCCGGCACGTCCGTCAGCTGCACTCCTTCATGTTTTGCAATGATCCGCATTATCGCTGTTGTCGCTGAGGCGATTCCGGTGCTGTAATCATCCTGCCTGAAATAGGGAATGAGATATTCCCTGCCGATCGAACCGAGCAGGCTGTCGGGAAGAATGTTTTCCAGCCCGTAGCCTGTTGCGAAATGGTACTTTCGGTCTTGCACGGCCACGACGATCAGCATGCCGTTGTCTTTGCGCTTCTGGCCGAGCCTCCATTTTTCCTTGGTATTAAAAGAAAATTCCTCGATGCTCTGGCCGTCGAGGCTCTGGACCGTAAGAACCAGCACCTGTGCGGAAGTCTTTCGCTCGAGCTCCTGCAAGGATGCGTTCAAGCGGTTTTTTGTATCGCTTCTGATAATACCGGCAAGGTCCGTTACATAGTCCCGCGGGACTGCCGGCGGCTGCGGGGTTGATGCAAATGCGTTGAATGCGGCAGCAAGAATAAGTGCCTGTATGATGATTTTTTTAAGCATGCAGGTCGTCAAGGGTCTTTTCCAGGGACTCGAGCGCGCTGTAATGTTGGCGGAACAGATCATTCAACTCCTGCCCGGATGGTTTTATGGCCCCGGCCTTGAGCGAAAGGAGTTCTTCGAAGACGGTCGTTTTCATGCCGGCCGTACCGCAGAACATTTTCACAGCCTCGGTCCTTAAGATTGGCGGTTCCTTGCCGAAAAGATAAATGATGGATCTAAAGAGGGCGATCGAGCCGGTAATGGACCGCTTCAGCACGGCGGCAAGTGCGTCTTTTTCTCCGGCTGAAGCAAGATAACCCTGCCGGAGTCCTATAAGCTTTACCTTGACCTCGCGTTCACATTGAAGACGAAGCGGAGCGGATTCAACAGCAAGGTCCTTGAAAATATCAATTCCATAAACGGTTTTATGCAGCAGCTTTAAATCCAGAAATTCCACCGGAAAAGCATCGATGGATTTGGAGATATATTCCGGCGTCATGACAAGCGGCGCAGCAACCCTTTTTCTCCCGTATTTCCTTCCGAGCGGCGCAAGAAAGGAAATGAAGTCCAGGTCCATGTCATGCAACACTACCACGGAATTGATGTCGGATAGTTTCTCGTTGTAGTCCGGTATGACCGCGCTGCCGGTAATGTGCAGGGAATGAATATTCCGGTCATGCCGGTCTATGATCTCACGGAGCATGGGGCCGATTTTTTCGGCGATGGACGGGGCGAGGCCGGTCAGAGTCAGGTTGTTCATGGCGAAATTATTATAGCACACCGGGGTGTTCTTCTCAATCGACGGTGGGGCATATACAGGAAATAAAAAACAATCCGCCAGGAGCGTAAGAACATGATATAATGCGGACCAGAAATTATCGATCTTTTCAGGAGGATGTCGATGCAGACGATTCCTTTTTCTCTTGCGGCTCCGGGCATGGAGCTCGCCAGGGAGATTAAAAATCCGGAAAGCCCTGACGGCCCGCCCATGTGCGGCAAGGGAATGGTGCTGACCGAAGCCCTGATCGCGCGTCTGGGGCAGAAAAACGTGCAGGCCATAACCGTCGTGGGAAAGCCGGTTAAAATAGCGGGTGAAAAGACCCTTGATGAAATGCTGCACCAGCTTGATCTCCGCTTCAGGCGGGTGGCCAAGGACCCGCTTATGATGAAGCTCAAGGAAATGTACCGGGACTATCTTATCCGGTCCCAGGGAGAATGATATGGAAGACAAGCGAGCAGAACTGCAGCGTGCAATCAAGGATACCAAATCCATACCGACGCTGCCCGGGATCATTGCGAAACTGAGCACCCTGGCGGCAAACGACAAAGTCTCGGCCCATGAAATGGCGCGAGTCGTGTCTGCGGACCAGGTTTTGTCCGCAAAAGTGCTACGCCTCGTGAATTCGCCGTTTTACGGTTTCTCCGGCCGGGTATCGACCGTTTCAAACGCGCTTATTCTTCTCGGTGTGAATGTGGTGAAGAGCCTGGCGGTAACGAGCTCCATTTTTGAAATGATGGAAAAGCATGTCGTCGGGCTCTGGGAGCACTCCATGGGCGTCGCCACGGCAGCGCAGATCATCGCGCGCCAGCTCAAGCTTCCCGATCCCGAAGAAATATCCACTGCCGCGCTGCTGCACGACATCGGCAAAGTCGTGGTCAAGATCAACCTGAAGCAGGAATATGAGAACCTGAGCGCCTTGATCGCAGAAAAAGACCTGTCCATGATGGAGGCGGAGACCGAACTTTTCGGGATGGACCATACCGAAGTGGGGGCATGGCTCGCCAAATCGTGGTTTCTGCCGGAAAAGCTGATCGAACCGATCACGTTTCACCATGCCGTTGAAAAATCAGTCCTGCATGCCGTGAAAACCTCGGTCGTGCATGTCGCAGACGTGCTGGTAAAGGCCGGCGGCTTCGGATTCAGCGGCGACGATATCGTTCCGCAAATACAGCCCGTTGCCTGGAAAAATCTGGGGCTTGA
The DNA here is from genome assembly GCA_964586075.1 of uncultured Nitrospiraceae bacterium. Classification (GTDB taxonomy): domain Bacteria; phylum Nitrospirota; class UBA9217; order UBA9217; family UBA9217; genus JBAZLV01. The sequence continues at coordinate 38,937 of CAZPGZ010000022.1, forward strand.
GGAATCAGCTTTGAAACCGATTGTGGAAGAGCTGGAAGACAGATTTATCGAACTGCAAAACTTCAGCATGGAGATACAGTCAGCCGATGCCGCCCGCAATTAGGATAGCGTTAATCTCGCAGGACAAAAACCTTCTTTCCCGCCTGGAGCTCAGGCTCCAGAGCCGCGGCTATCAAGTGGTTCAGATCGCGTCTCTTGCGGGAGTATTGGGGTTTCTGTACGCGGACCCGCCGGACCTCATTATTATCAACCTTGCCTCACTGGACGAAGCATCGCAGCGGGTCATCCATGATCTGCGGGAAGACAGCTACTTCAGCGTCATTCCCGTGATCGCCCTGCTGGACCGGCTGCCAGAAGATTCTTTTGACTGGAGCGCCCTGCCTGTCGATGATTTTATCGTGCAGCCGCTGAACTATGATGAGCTGTTCAGACGCGTCAATCTTGCCATGCAGCGGATCCAGCGCATTTTCGACAACAATCCCCTCACCAGACTTCCGGGCAACACCTCCATTCAGCATGCGATCGACAAAGCCCTGGGAAAGACCATGGCGGTCTGCTATGTGGATATCAACCATTTCAAGCCGTACAACGATACCTACGGTTTCTCCCGCGGTGATGACGTGATCCGGATGGTTGCGCGGATCACCGCGAATGTCGTGCGGGACCAGGGGGAAGGCGGCTTTGTAGGCCACGTGGGCGGGGACGATTTTGTGTTCATCGTGCCGCTGGGAAAAGCGGAAGCTGCCTGCCAGACCATTATCGACAATTTTTCGGGAGTCGCATCGGACCTCTTCGGCGAAGCCGAGAAAAAGAAGGGGTATTACATCGCCAAGGACCGGAACAATGTCGAATCGAAGATACCGCTGCTGAGCCTGTCCATCGCCATCGTGCCGACGAGCACGCCGTACATCCAGCATCCGGGCAAAGTCGCTGAAGTCGCCGCCGAGCTCAAAAAACTTGCCAAGAAATCCCCCGGCAGTGCCTATGTCATCGACCGTCGGAAAAGATAAGAGTCATCCGGCAGTATCTTTCATAAGGCCGGATTTCATTCCTGCGGACTGAAATATGCAACATCCACCCCGCTTGACACCCCGGACAATCCAGATATAATTTAATTAGCAAAAACAAGGATACTACGGCATGTCGAAACTGCTCGAAAAGAATATCGGCGAAGCGCTTCTGCGTCTGATATCCTCCGACATTACCGAAAGAAAGGTTGACGCCATCGTGAACGCGGCCAACAGCCGTCTGCAGCACGGGGGCGGCGTGGCGGGTGCGATCGTCAAAAAAGGCGGCAGGATCATCCAGGAGGAGAGCGACAGGATAGGCTTTGTTCCCGTGGGCGGCGCCGCAATCACGACCGGCGGAGCATTAAATGCGCGCTCTGTTATTCACGCTGTAGGGCCGAGGATGGGCGAGGGAGATGAAGACAGCAAATTAAAGAAAGCGATCAACAGCGTCCTTGCTCTTGCCGCGGAAAAAAAATTCACCAGCATATCGCTGCCTGCCATAAGCGCTGGAATCTTCGGATTCCTAAAGGACCGCTGCGCAAAAATTCTTGTGGAAGAAACGGAGTCTTTTCTTAAAAACAGTCCGGCTGTTTCACTCAGACTTGTAGAATTCTGCATTCCCGATCCTGAGGCCTTTGAATATTTTAAAAACGAATTGGAAAAGTAAAAACTCAGCAGTGAATCATCCCGGTCTTACTACTTCGTCACACGCGAAAGGAGCCATTATGATAAATGAGTTTAAGGCGTTCATCATGCGAGGCAATGTGCTTGATCTGGCAGTCGCGGTTATCATCGGCGGCGTTTTCGGAAAGATTGTGAGTTCGCTGGTGAATGACGTTTTGATGCCGCCCATCGGGGCCCTGATGGGCAAGGTGGATTTCAGCAGCCTCTATTTCAATCTCTCAACGGAAACATACACCAGCCTTGCCGAGGCGCAGAAAGCCGGAGCGCCGGTCATCAAGTACGGACTGTTTATCAATACCGTCATTGATTTTCTCATTGTGTCGTTCGTGATTTTTCTCGTGGTGCGCATGGCCAACCGGCTGCAGCAGAAGCCGGCTGCAGCACCCACGGAGCCGACCACGAAGGAATGCCCGCATTGCCTGTCGACTGTTCCGATAAAAGCCACTCGCTGCGCGCACTGCACGTCCGAACTGAAAGTTGCCTGATTAAAAACAAGGTCCCAGCTGCCGATTTGAGATAAAGTCGGTGCTGGGACTCCTTTGTATATGGATTACGAGTTTATTTTTCCAGCCAAATTATCTATCAATCAAACCGCACATAGTTAAGTTACCCTAAACAGTTCCTTTCAAACTATCCGCATAAAAAACAGTATTTTTAGCCAAAATATTGCCGTTTGTCATTTGTCTGGCGCTTTTTTACAAGGTCATTCTGAAAAAAACAGAAACATTTTGATACTTTATGTTTAGGCATGTTAGTTGCTATACGTTATCATACTCCTGCTTAAGTTATTGAAGAAAAAAAATAATTCACGGTAACGCGGAACGTAGCTGTTAATGAATACTAATTTTTTTGAGTAACAGACATCGTGAGTGAGCGGCTGGTCATATAACAAAAAAGGACGGTCATGCTATCAACTATCAATGTCGGTGAAAAAAATAATTTCGGGAAAAATGTGCTGTATTCGATAAGGAGTGCGGTGAGCGTTCCCTGTAAAGCGGTAACCAAAGCGCTTTGCAGAATGCGAACATCAAATATCCTCAGGTTCGCATTGTTTTGGATGTTCGCATTCGCTGCACCCGTGTATGCGGATATGAGTGCCTCCGTCACGCTCGTGAGCGGAGATCCCACTGACATCTACCCGAGTGAGACGACGCGCCTTCAAATAACTCTTTCCAACAGCAACCAGACCGCTCAAATAACGAATGTTGCTTTCAGCAACAGCCTGCCCGGAACGTGGCCCAATGCGCTGCGAATAGCCGGTGTATACACGTACACCTGTACTGATCCAGGCGGCCCGGTAACATCGCCCGGGCCCGGGACGCTGACTGCCGACGTAAATACACAGGCGATAACACTGTCGGGGGGTGTTATACCTGCCCGCGCCAACAATACCGACGGCACCTGCACAATCGTTATTCCGGTAACTGCAGGCACTTCCAGCGGAAGCACGGCAACATATACCTATCAGATTCTGAGCGGTGCCGTTACCGGCGATGACGGCGCAGCTGTTGCCAATTCCGGCACCGTCAGCCAGAGCGTCAATGTGCGCGCGCTTACACCGCCAACTATTTCGAAGAGTTTCGTTTCCTCCACGCTCACTATCGGCGGTAATCCCACAACGCTGACGATCACGCTGACAAACAGCAATCCCGTTGCAATACCCAATTTCAGCATTACGGACAATTTCCCTCAGATGGGCGGTTCCGCCATTATTCGTGTCGCAGCCACCCCGAACGCCACGGCAAGCTGCAATAACGGGGGAAGCGCGCCGACGTTTAGTCCTTCCGCAGGCGATACCTCCGTGAACGGAACAGGAACAATCCCGGCAAGATCGGGCGCCACGAACGGCAGCTGCACCTTGACCGTGAGTATTGAGGCGGTCAGGACCAACGGGACCTATGGTACGGGAGCACAGCCCAATACCATCAACAGGACAACAAATTTCAGCAACGATGTCGGCATCGTACCGACCGCGAATGCCACGGCAAACATAACCGTGATTTCCCCGCTGGCGGTCAACAAGGCTTTTGCGCACGCATCACTATCGAGCGGCCAGTCGGACACGCTTACAATTACGCTCTCTAATAACGGCAACACCGATCTTACCGTAAGCACATTCACGGACGACCCGATCGACGGCACCGTGGCCGGAAATGCCAATGCGTACGGCCTGAAAGTTACCGGCCAATCCACCACCTGCGCGGGAGGCGCTGTTGCAGCCACGTTGAACAACACCGGAGTGACGCTGACCGGCGGCACCATTCCGCATAACGGTTCCTGCACCGTCACGGTGACGTTTACCGCGACGGTGACGACTCCGGGCGTACCGGTGACGTACACAAACCTGATTCCGGAAGGCGCGGTCGGAACAACAACGCCGGGCCTCGTGAGCCAATCACGCTCCGCCTCCATACTGATTGCGGACGATCTTAGGGTCACCAAGACCGCAACACCGACGACTGCCGCGCCCGGCAACCCGGTCCGCTACGCGGTTACCGTTAATAACTTTGCGGCCGGAGCGATCGCAAACCTCGTTGTAACCGATCATCTTATCAACGGTTTGACATTCCTCACCGGCACGATAAACGGCAATGATTACACGCCGTCTCTTTCCGGAACAGGATGTACAGGCCTGACGGTTACAGGAGCCGTGGGGTCCACAGCTCCTGCATTCACCATCGGCACGGTCCCTGCCCGCACGAATATCAACACACCAAGTTCCTGCACAGTCACTTTTTATGCAATGACTTCCACCTCGGCGGTCAATGGATCGTCTACGGCCAACACCATTAGCGCGGGGGACGTCTGCTATAACGGCGGCGCGACCTGCAACGGCGCCGGTGTAACCTCCACCGGCACTACCGTATCGACAACACTTGCCACGGCAACCAAAAGCTTTACGCCCGCGGGCCCGCTTCCCGAAGGCTCGATTTCGACTCTCAGGATCACGCTCACGAACAATTCCGCAAATCCGCTGACGAATGTATCGATTTCAGACAATCTTCCCACAGCCGCGGCCGGCGGCGGCCAGATGCGGATTGCAAATCCGGCGAATGCTGCAAGCACCTGCGGCAGTCCGACTATCACCGCGACTGCGGGTTCCACGTCGCTGGCAATGAATGGTGGCACCATCCCTGCGCGCGCCAGTAACGGCACGGGAGCAGCCGGCACGTGTTTTATCGTAGCTGATGTCATTGGCCCCGCGGGAACCTACAGCAATACCGCGACCGTCGCCGGGACCGAGACGTATGCGGACGGCACGACCCATTCCGTTGGCCCGGTATCATCGAACACCGTTTCGCTTGTGTACACCTCTTCGCTTTCAGCGACGAAGAGCTTCAATCCTGCGAGCGTTTCCTCCGGAGGGAGAACAACGGTGACGGTACGGCTTTCCAATTCCGGCGCAGCAGCGCTCACGAACGTCGGCGTAGTCGATCCATTGCCGAGCGGCATGGTCCTGGCTTCCACGCCGAATGCGTACACGACCTGCGCGGGGAGCCCCTCGATCACAGCCGTGGCCGGTGCAAGCTCCATCAGCATGAGCGGAGTCAGCATTGCAGGATCCGGCAATTGCGATTTTCTTTTCGATGTAACAGCGACCGGCAGCGCGAACTGGACGAACACCATTCCGATCGGCAACATAACTGCTGACGGCGGAGTGCGCAACCAGACAGCAGTCCCGGCAACACTCACGTATAATGCGCCGACGGCCCTGACCGTCGCCAAAGCGACGAACCCCAGCACCCTGACTTTTCCGGGTCAGATGAGCCAGTTCACTATTACGATAACCAACGGCACACAGGCAGTAACAAATCTCCGGCTGACGGATTATTTTACGGCAAACGGGACTTCAGGAGCTTCCGTAAACGGCATGGTCGTCGCTTCAACTCCGGGAACGTCGACAACGTGTCCCGGTGGCGTTATATCTGCAACAGCAGGCAGCACATCGGTGGGAATCTCGGGCGTTTCGCTTGCCGCAAGCGCTTCCTGCACGGTGAGCGTCAACGTCACCTCAACCAGCGTCGGAGGCATTACCAATTATATTCCTGTCGGCTCCATCGTTACGGACCAGGGGTTGACCAACAGCGGACAGGCGAGCACCAGTCTCGCGACCCAGAGCAATATCGGCGTGGTAAAACAGTTTACCCCCACGGTCGTAAAGCCCGGCCAGCGATCGAGGCTCCGTATCACATTCTACAATCCGACAAGCCTACCCATGGCGAATCTCGCAGTGCTCGATACCCTGCCCGCCGGGGTGACGGTGCCGAGCGGCCCGAATCCCACATCTACCTGCACGGGAGCGACGGTTTTGTCCCCTGCATCCAATCAGGTGCAGGTTTCCGGCGGTACTATTGCCGCCGCGTCATCCGGCGTGTCAGCCTCGTGTTATGCGGAAATCGACGTGACGGCTTCGGCGCAGGGCGATTATATTAACACCATTGCCGCCGGAGCAGTCACCGCAACGAGCGGCGGCGCACCGACAACCAATTCCCAGCCGACCAGTGACACTCTTCGCGCCAAATCACCGGTCACGATTCATAAAGCAATTGCCGGCTACACGCTTGATGCAGGCAGTCCTGTCGGATTCACCACCGGTTCGGCGACGCGAACTCCCGGCAGCACAGCAACGCTGGTCATACGGATGGACAATCCCAACACGGTGCCGTTGACGTCAGCGGCATTCACCGATGCGCTTCCAGCCGGCCTGGTGGTTGCCACGACTCCGAACGCATCCACGACCTGCACCGGCGGGACCGTAATCGCCCCGGCTTCGGGCACCAGTGTCAGACTTTCCGGAGCGACCATTCCGGCGAGCGGCAACTGCACGGTCTCCGTGGATGTACTCAGCAATATTTCCGGCTCCTATACGAACACCATCGCGGCAAGCAGTATTAACACGTACGAGGGTGTAAGCAACGAGGAAGCGACAAGCGCGCAAATCGTCGTTTCGAATCCGCCGACCGTAACCAAGCAATTTTCACCAGCGGTCATTCCGACCAACGGTACCTCCACGCTCTCGATAACCCTGGGAAACACTAATGCGTCATCCATAACGCTTTCATCAAACCTTGTTGATACGCTTCCGACCGCGCCCGGTGCAATTGTTGTTGCCGGAACGCCGGCTAAAACGAGTACCTGCGGCGGTGGAGCGGCAGCAGTAACCGCCGTAGCCGCCGCAGGCACCATTACGTTTGCGAGCGGGAACACTATTCCTGCCGGCGGCTGCACCATCACCGTGAATGTGACCGGCGCGACGTCCGGGGTGCATACCAACAATATTCCTGCTGGCGCACTCGTCACGAATTACGGATCAAACCAGGCGGCCGCGAACGCAACGCTCACGATCAGTACGATGGGATTCATTTCCGGGAGGGTCTTCAAGGACAACAACGTCACGCCGAATGGCACGTACGAACCCGCGATAGACACCCCGATTCCAGGCGTAAGCATCGAACTGCGCAGCGGAGCGAACTGCAGCGGCGCTTTGGTGAGCGTGGTTGGATTGACCAATCCGGCAACAACGGACGCTGTGGGAAATTATCTTTTCTCCGGTTTGTCCGCGGGTACGTATTCGGTTTGCGAACCGGTGCAGCCAACCGGCACGGTCAACGGCATCACGACCGCGGGCGCGATCACCTCGGTCAGCGGAAGCACGGGGACTGCGGGCGCTGCGTCGAATCCCACTTCGACATCAAGCCAGATTGCGAACATCATTCTGAACGGGGACGGCGGATCCGGAGCGGTAAGCGGTACCACAGGAAACAATTTTGCGGAAGTGGTGCTGTCGAACATTTCAGGAACGGTATTTCTGGACCAGAACAACAACGGCATCCAGAACGGCGCGGATATCGGGATTGCCAATGTCACGATTGAACTGTTGAATAATGTCGGCACAGTTGTTGCGACTACAACGACCGATTCGAATGGAGCATACTCATTCACCAGCGTCCAGCCCGGCACGTATACCGTGCGTGAACCGGGCCAGCCGGCTGCAACTGCAAACGGCATAACGGCCGCCGGAACGGTAGCCAACGGAGGGACCGCAGGCACCGCGACCAGCGTGACCGTCACGCCGAGCGTCATTAGTACCATTGTCCTGCCTCCGAATACGACCGCGGCCGGGAACAATTTTGCAGAAATTCCGCTGGGCCGCAGGATATCCGGCGTCGTGTTCCTTGATTACAACAACGACGGCACCTTTAACGGCTCTGACCACGGCATCGGCAGCCAGACGCTGAGCCTGACCGGGACCGACATTAACGGGAACACGGTGAGCGGCTCCGCGACCACGAACTCCGACGGCTCCTACGATTTTTTGAATTTACCGGAAGGCACCTACACCGTGAACCAGCCGGGCCAGCCGACAGGGACGACGAACGGCACGACAACTGCGGGCAGCACAGGCGGAACAGCAACGAATCCTACCGGCACCAGCAGCCGCATTGCGAATATCAGCATTGTGGGCGGCAACACGGTGTCCGCGAACAACAATTTTGCAGAGCAGCCGGGTGCAGCGCCTGATCTGGCCATTGCAAAGACCCATGCACCGGCCAGCCTTGCCGCTTCGAGCACGACGGGATATTTCACCCTGACCCCGAGCAACGTCGGCACTGTTTCAACGAGCGGCGTCATAACCATCACCGATACGATGCCTGCCGGTCTTACTCCGACGTCCGCGGCTGGAACAGGCTGGGCGTGTTCTATCGCAGGCCAGACCATCTCCTGCACGTCTTCGTCCGTCATTGCCGCCGGCGCAAGCGGTAACGCCGTGACAATGCGGGTAATGGTCGGCGCCGGGCTTTCGGGACAGATACTCGTAAACACGGCGGTGATTTCCGGAGGCGGAGAGCCGGTTGGGTTTGACGGCAATAATACCGCAACGGACGCCGTTGCCATTACTGATGCGGCAACGCTTTCAGGTACGGCATGGCTCGATCTTGATCACAACCGCACACTCGATGCGGGGGAGCCCAGGCTTGCCGGCTGGATAGTCGATCTGCTTTTAAGCGGTGTTGTTGTGAGCAGCACGACAACGACAACCGATGGTACGTATTCATTCGCCGGCATCTCTCCCGGACCGGGATACCAGGTGCGTTTCCGAGAACCGTCTCATGGTTCCCTGTACGGATACGCCGTACCGAATGAAAGCGGGCAGTCCTTCACGAACGGCGTTGCGAGTGTTGCGAATCCCGCGGGAGCAGTTGCCACGGACGGCACTCTGAACAGCATGATCCTGGTTGCAGGCGCGAATTATACCCAGCAGAGCCTGCCGGTTGACCCCGACGGTGTTGTGTATGATTCGATTACCCGCCTGCCGGTCAGCAACGCGACGGTCGGGATCGCCGGTCCGGCCGGATTTGACCCCGCAGTGCATCTTGTCGGCGGCGCAGCGAATGCGAGCCAGACAACGGGTGCGAACGGATACTATCAATTCCTCCTGCTGGCTGCCGCTCCACAAGGTGTGTACACAATCAGCGTCACGCCTCCTCCCGGATATCTGCCGCTGATATCGTCCATAATTCCTCCGGCAGCAGGTCCCTATGTTGTGCCCGGAGGAGCACCCGTAGCAATACAAGCCCAGGCAACGGCGCCGACCGGAGCGCAGCCGACAACCTACTATCTCACCTTCTCGATGAGCGGTGCTTCGGCGAGCGTGGTAAATAATCATATCCCCGTAGATCCGATCCTGGGCGGCGCCATCGCGATGACGAAAGTCACGCCGCTCGTCAATGTGGCCAAAGGCGACCTCGTACCCTACACGCTTGAAGCAACGAACACTTTGGCAGCGACCCTGTCGAATATCGATATTGTCGATCAGATGCCGCCCGGGTTCAAGTACCGCGCGGGGAGCGCAACACTCAACGGAATCGCGGTCACTCCCGTGGCGAGCGGACGCACCCTGCGCTGGCCGGGGCTGACCTTTGCCGCCGGGGAGAAGAAAACGATCAAGCTTCTGCTCGTCGTGGGTGCCGGCGTGGGAGAGGGAAAATACACCAACCAGGCCTGGGCCTTAAACAATATCGTCAATACGGCGGTTTCGAACGTTGCCGAGGCAACGGTCCGCGTTGTCCCCGATCCCACGTTTGACTGTACGGATATTATCGGCAAGGTCTTCGATGACAAGAACGCGAACGGCTATCAGGATGAGGGAGAACCCGGAATAGCAAACGTGAGGATTGCAACAGCACGCGGCCTGATCATCACCACGGATGCGGAGGGCAGGTTCCACATTCCCTGTCCCGAAGTCCCGAACGCGGACCGCGGATCAAATTACGTACTGAAGCTTGACGAACGCACGCTGCCGACCGGGTATCGGGTAACCACGGAAAATCCTCTGGTTTCCCGGATGACGCGCGGCAAGATGATCAAAATGAACTTCGGCGCGAGCGTGCATCGCGTGGTGCGTGTTGATGTCAACGATGCGGCGTTTGAACCGGGCTCGATAAAGCTCCGTGATGCATGGCGTCAGAAGACGCTGTCTCTTGACAAAATAATCAATGAGCGGCCCACGGTCGTGCGGATAGCGTACCGTTCGAACCCACAAGACCGGGGCCTTGCGGAAAACCGCATCAAGGCAGTGCGCGACCTGATCCAGTCGCGCTGGAAAGCATCCAACGGCCGGGCGCCGTTGATTTTTGAAGAAGAGATCGTGGAGGCCCGATGAGAAGAAACCATCTCACCTATGCATCGGTCGCCGCGATCCTGATCGGCATGGCCGGGCCGATTCCCCTGGGTGACGTACTTGCCGCCGACGTGCGCGGACGGATTCTGGACCGCAGCAGTACGCTGGAACAGCCGGCACCGCCGAGTTCCGAATCGGACATCGGAACGCTCGCGGCAGCATCCGGCATGCCGGGAAGCGATGTTCTTATCATGCGTGAATCTGCCAAAAAACTTCCGGGCACGTCTCCCCGCTTCACCACAGTGATGCGGGACGAAAAACGGAACCCTTTCTTTGCGTCCGGAAGCGCGGTCATGACCGCGTCTGTCCGCAAGCACCTCGATGCTCTGGTGCGGGATATTGCGGGCAAACGAAATATTATGATCGCGATTACAGGCCATACGGACAACGAGCGGATCAGCGCCAGGCTCAAGTCGCAGTTTGTTGACAACCAGGCCCTTTCGGAAGCCCGCGCTTTTGTCGTGGCAGCGCATCTCAGGACGGCCCTCAAACTTGATGCGACGCAGCTTGCCGTTGCCGGTAAAGGCGATGAGAACCCTGTCGCTGATAATGCAACAGAAGAGGGGCGGGCGGCGAACCGGCGCGTCGAGATACAGGTCTGGTATGATGAGGTGCAGGATGCGCCGAAAGGCGTTGAAGCCGTCCCGCAGTGCGGGTCGTCAGACCAGTCTGCGCAGATCCCGTTCAACATCACGGTGGACGGTGTTCCGATGGAAAATGAAAAAGGCCGGACTGAGGCCGATCGGCAGCGCTGCGCCGATATTGCGCTCGAAAAGGCGGACATTCGCATACACTATGACCCGCTTGCGACGGCACCGGCCCTGAATACCTGGACCACGCCGAACGGTGCGCTGCGTTCAACGCCGCTGTTTTTCTACACGTATTCCAACTATGCGTTCTGGATCAAACGGGCGGAAATCCGGATTTTTGAAAAAGGCACGAACAGCCAGCAGCGTCCTTACGCCATAGTGCCGGTCAGGATCAATGAACCGGCATCCTGGCAGGCGCCTGCTGATGCACCCGACCGGCTTTACTTTTTACTTCGCGTGTATGACGAAAAAGACCGGTTCGACGAGACCGCCGCAAAAGAGCTGATTCTGCTCACGTCCCGCAAACCGCAGCCGGACGAAGAAAGTCAGGAGCGTGAACGGCGGATCGGATACGGCGAAAACAGCCGTGTACTCGCGAATATTCCCGCGCAGGGCGGGACGATCACGGTGGACGGTGCAAAAATACGGCAGGGACAGTCCGTTACCGCTCTCGGCATTCCGGTTCCCGTAGACCGGAACGGCAAGTTTGCACTACGCCAGATCATGCCGGCCGGACCGCATGCGGTCGAGGTATCGGTCCTTGACGAAAAAGGGCACGGAATGGTCTACCGCAGAAATATTTCGATTCCGGACCATGGCTGGTTCTATGTTGCGATCGGCGATCTTACCGTCGGCCGCAATTCCACCTCGGGACCCGCACAGCTCGTTACGAATGACGCGACCGACCATTATGACAACAAAACCTATATTGACGGACGAGGCGCTTTTTACCTCAAAGGAAAGATCAAAGGTGATTATCTCCTGACCATGAGCGCGGACACGCGCGAACGTCCGATCAGGGACCTGTTCAGCAATTTCGACTCCAAGGACCCGAGTTATCTGCTCCGGAACATTAACCCGGACACATACTATCCGGTTTACGGCGATGACAGCACCATTGTCGACGATGCTCCCACGCAAGGCAAGTTCTATGTCAAGATCGAAAAGGGAGATTCGTCGATCATGTGGGGGAATTTCCAGACGCAGTGGACCGGCACCGAGCTGACGCAATACAGCCGCGGTCTCTACGGCGCAAACCTGGTCCTGTCGCCGCAGGACACGACGAAATACGGGGAGCGCAAAACAGCGGTGAATGCATTTGTTGCAGAGCCGGGAACGCTCGCCTCCCGGGAGGAGTTTCGGGGCACGGGCGGTTCACTGTATTATCTGCAGCACATGGATATCACCCAGGGTTCGGAACGGGTTTGGGTGGAAATCCGGGACAAAGACTCCCAGATGGTGCTTGAACGGCATCAGCTTGCCTCTGCGCAGGATTATGATGTCAACTATTTGCAAGGAAGGATCATGCTTCGGGCCCCGCTCCCGTCCGTTGCGGACGGCAGTACGCTGGTACAGACATCCATATTGAACGGGAACCCGGTTTTTTTGGTAGTGTCGTATGAGTATGTACCGGGAATGACCGACATAGGCGGTCTTGCAGGCGGCGTGCGCGCGACGCAGTGGCTGAATGACAATATCCGCCTCGGGGTGACAGGGTACCGGCAGGGCGAAGACCAGTCGAGACAGGGACTGGCCGGAGGCGATTTCATTCTGCGCTACAAGCCGGGTACCTATATGAAGGGCGAATTCGCGCATTCCGAGGGGGCGGGCACCGGGACCCAGTCATCGATTACCGGAGGGTTCGGTTTTAACACGCTTCAGGGGAATGATGCAGACCGTGCGAATGCCTGGCGCCTGGAAGGCGCTCTGGATTTCAGCGAATTACGGGAAGACTCGAAAGGGAAAATTTCCGCCTATTGGCAGAACCGAGAGCGGGGATTTTCAGGCCCGGGCCAGGTTACGCTGGACAGCGAGCGCATGGAGCAGGCCGGTCTTGCAGCACAGCTGCCGCTCGGTGAAAAAATAACACTCGGTTTGAAAGCGGACAACCGGGACTCCGACAGCCAGACATTCCGTGCAGGGGAAGCATCGCTTGCCTACCGTGCGAACAATTCGGTAACGGTCTCAGCCGGCGTGCGCGCTGATGACCGGAAAGTGCTTGTGCCGAATGCGAGCCAAACCCTTTCAGAGGACGGCGAGCGGGTGGACGCCATTGCCCGCATCGATTACCGGCCGCTTGCGAAAAAGCAGGCCGACCGGGCATCCGCGCAGAAGCCGCTCAGTGAGTCGGAAAAGAAGCAGCCCCAACCGGCAGAGCAGTCCGCCATCGCAACGCAGTCCACTACGACCGCGGTCTCGAGCGCATCGACGTCGACAGCTGCACCGCAAGCCGATGCAAAACCCGCGGTCCAGTACGAACCATGGGGACTGTTTGCATACGGCCAGGGAACTCTGGCCCGTTCCGGGTCGCGGTCGGAGAATGACCGGGTTGGCGTTGGTGCAAACTGGCAAATAACGCCGCGATTTAAACTTGAAGGAGAGGTCTCGACCGGGGACGGAGGCGTTGGCGGCAAGCTTTCGGGAGACTACCGCATCGATGATCGCAGCAATGTCTATTTGACGTATATAAATGAAACAGACCGTCCGGAACTCGCCTATCGCGGCAGGATCGGCACGTTTGTTCTGGGCAGTGGATATAAGATTTCCGGCCAGACCCGCGTGTACACTGAATCGCGCTGGGTAAACGGAGCCGGCCCCGACAGCCTGGTGCAGGCATTCGGTCTCGATTATGCGCCGAATGACCGGTGGACATACGGGGTCAAGGGAGAGATCGGCGAGGTTAACGACGAGGTTTCCGGCGACCTGAAGCGCTATGCTCTCGGGTTGTCGGCGGCCTATAAATATGAGGGGCTCAAATACGCGGGCGCTCTTGAGTACCGGAATGAGTCCGGGACTATCGAAAAGCGTGAAACCTGGCTGCTCAAGAATTCTACGGGATATCAGGCGACCCCTTCCCTGCGGCTGCTCGGCAAACTGAACCTTTCCTACAGCCATTCATCACAGGGAGATTTTTACGACGGCAACTACACGGAGCTGGTTATGGGCGCCGCATACCGCCCTGTGCGGCATGACAAGCTGAACACGCTCTTTAAATATACCTATTTTGCGAATGTGCCGTCGCCCGGCCAGCTGACGCCGACCAATCTCGTGGCGGATTATTCCCAGCGGAGCCATGTCCTGTCGATCGACACCATTTACGATCTCGTATCATGGCTTTCCATCGGGGCAAAATACGGCCTTCGCATCGGAGAACTGAAAATGACAAAGACCGACGGCGATTGGTATTCGAGCCGGGCCGACCTTATTGTTCTGAGAGCGGATTTTCATCTTGTGCGCGAGTGGGATGCGCTTGTTGAAGCACGCAGGTTGAAGGTGTACGAGGCGGATGATGAACGGATGGGGTTCCTCGTCGGGATATACCGGCATGTTACCAACAACGTCAAAATAGGCGCAGGGTACAACTTTACCGATTTCTCCGACAATCTGACGGATTTGTCCTACCGCAGCAGGGGCTGGTTTGTGAACGTTGTCGCGGCGTTTTAGAGCCGCAAGAGCATTTTTTATCCCACAGGATGCGGGACGGCGCACGTTCGTTCAGTGCACACTGTCTATTCGTGTGCATGCTCTTTCGGCAGTCCGATCCAGAGAAAATACCGGTAGAGATTGCCCGTGGCCAGAATGCGGACGATCACCACGGCGAGGAGCATGCGGGTGATCAGTATCCACCAGAGATCGCCGCCGAAGAGGACGAACAGCATGGTGTCTTCAATGATGGCATGCGCAAGACACAGGAACACGGTGATGAGGCAGGCGTCTTTGTGGCTCAGCTGCTGTTTTTCATTGAATTGGTACAGCAAAGCCGCGCCATAAGTGATGCCGATGATGAAACCCGCAATCCATGGAGCTGCGGCGCGATTGCTCATGCCCACGGCCGAGGAGAGCACGCCTACCTTCTCTCCGAATCTGGCGGCACCCTTCCAGAGCCGCACCAGCTCGTACGCAAGCATGATCGTAAAGATAATGAGAACTATCTGGACCGAAAGAATCCCTACCTGCACTAAGGCCTTCTCCCAGGAAAATGCCTCCACCGCCGTGCCGGAGCGCGCCACCACTCCGCCTATTTCGGGCATGATCAGGTTCAGCAGAATTCCCGCCCCGATTCCGACCGCGATGCGGAACAGGGCGATTTTTATCGTGGCCATCCTGAGGCTCGTCAGGATGCCTGTTTCTACAAAAAGGCTGTGAGACACGCCGAGCACGACGCCGAGAATGGTGATCTGGCGTGCGGTCAGATCAATCGCCGCTGTTGTTGCAAGGGCGGCGTAAATGGAATTGGTAAAGCCGACCAGCAGCGTGATCGCCGCCTCGCCGGGGAGGCCCATAAGGGACATGAGCGGAGCAAAAAAAGGAGCGAGCGCGTCCAGTATGCCCAACTGGCGCAGCAGCAGCGTGATGAGCGAAAGGGGAATGAACACCTTCAGCATCAGGATGGACACTTTGAGCGTCGGTTTGAGAGAGTCTAAAAATGCTTGTTTGATTGCGTCCAGCATGCGCGTTCCTTTGTGTTTTCAGCATCCTGCAAGTCTTGAATCCTTGCTGCGGTTTCTGCCTTCCCGCCTCTCAAAGAGTATTTTGCTGCAATTGCTTTTCAGCCCGGCATCAGCTGCAGCGTAAATTATAGTGACGGAAAGACGGAAATATCCTTCTGGAGCAGGGGAGGCGCAACAGGATAAGATTTTTTCGATGAACTGCTACTTGCCGTGCTTTTCTTTTTTCCGGTACACCGTGCCCTGGAAAAGAGCGACGATTTCCTTCTCCTGGTATATCTTGACGATATAGGTGGCCAGTTTGCTTCCGAGCGACACTTCTTCCGCTTCAGCGATGATTTCTCCGGCAGTCACCGCCTTGAGGTACGACATTGTGGCATTGATACCGACGGCGACAGTGCCGTGGCTGTTGGACGCCGCTGCGAACGCATAATCAGCCAGAGTAAAAAATGCCCCGCCATGGAGCGTTCCCACCCCGTTCAAATGGTGGGGTTTTACGACGAGCTTTACCGTCGCTTTTCCGTTTCCCGCAGTCAGCAGTTCCATGTCGGTGTACTCGGCGAATTTGTCATTTTTTAAATACGATGTGGGATTCACAGTAAAACCTCATTTTCTCAGACTGTCGCTGTCGATCAGTCCGATGCCGTGCTGTTCCAGCACCCGGATGGCTTTCTGGTGGTCTTCCACCCTGAAAATGACGGCCGCGGCGTTCTTTCTTTTTTCCACCATGGCGTACACGTATTCAAGGTTAATGTCGTTGTCGTCGAAAATTTTCAGGATTCTGTTCAATCCGCCGGGGGTGTCCTCCACTTCGACGGCGATGACGTCCGTTTCCTGAACGACGAAGTCATTCCGCTTGAGCACGGCAGCGCACTTTTCCGGATCGTCGACAATCATCCGCAGCATGCCGAAATCCGCAGTATCGGCGAGCGAAAGGGCGCGGATGTCGATTCCCTCTTTTTCAAGGACTTCCGTGACCATTGCCAGACGGCCCTTTTTGTTTCCGATAAAAACCGATATTTGCTTGATCTTCATGTCGAGTCCCCCGGAATGAATAGTTTATATCTGGCGTTTGTCGATGACCCGTTTTGCCTTGCCTTCGCTTCTGGGAAGGCTTTTCTGCTCGACCAGCTTCACGTTCGCATGGATCGAGAGCGTTGAATGCAGGCGGTGTTCGATCTTCTGCTCGATCTTTTCAAGGTTCTTGATTTCGTCCGAGAACAGGCTCTCGTTCATCTCGACCTGGACTTCGAGATCGTCCAGTTGTCCGTTTCTTTCGATGACCAGCTGGTAATGCGGCTCCACGCCCTCGATTTCGAACAGCACCTGCTCGATCTGCGACGGGAAGACGTTCACGCCGCGGATGATAAGCATGTCATCGGTCCTGCCGAGCAGCCGGTGCATTCTGCGCGACGTTCTCCCGCATGAGCAGCCCCCTTCTTCGAGATACGTGATGTCGCGCGTCCGGTAGCGGAGAATGGGCGTCCCTTCCTTCGTGATTGTGGTGATGACAAGTTCGCCCTTCTCACCAACGGGGAGCGGTTCACCCGTCTTGGGATTGATGACTTCCGGGTAGAAGTAATCCTCAAAAATATGCAGACCGTTCTGGTTTTCGCACTCCG
>CAZPGZ010000023.1:0-54184 GCA_964586075.1 uncultured Nitrospiraceae bacterium
AAGATCAGTCAGAATCTCTAATTGCAAGTGTCACTATACTTGGGGGTAGCTCCGGTGCTACACATTAATAGCCGAACCCGAAGCTGCATTGAAAGTGTATAAACACATTTCTGAGTTATTACCGGATGCACCAAGACCATATGTCGAATCAGCAACGATTCTGTCGGAGTTGGGTCATAAAGATGAGGCACTGCGATGCCTTGCGACAGCAGAGTCGAAGTATCATGATTCAAACTTGCATGCCATTGTCAACGCTATGTCATATGCTGTTCGCGGCGACTTCGCAAACGCCATTGTTTTGCTAAAGGAAGCGTATCCAAAAATTGATTTTGAATCGACCTACGCTCCCGGCTATGAATCGTTCTACCCAAAACTGTTTCTGCGCGAAGATATTCAGATTCTGTTAGCTCAATGGCAGAGAAAATCGGGCGATGCAGCTGGAGCTCGCAGTACTATTGAAGCCGCCTTTGAAAACAATAAAAATGATGTATGGCTTCTTAATGATCTAGCCACCACGTATGCCGAACAAAACGTTAAACTGGAAGAAGCTTTAGCACTCGTCGATAAAGCCTTGGCAAGTCAACCCGATAATTCTTTTTTCCTCGATACCAAGGCTTGGATATTGTTCAAGATGGGAGAAGAAGCGTCGGCAAAAAAACTAATAGAAAAAAGCCGAAATTTAAATCCGAACTATTTAGAGATTCAGAATCGTTACAGAGAGATCATGCCGTCAAACTGATACGATATAACACGTCGTTCCACGCCGCCCGCTTCGCGGCGTGTGAACTCTTTGTTATAATCTCAATGGAGTAAACATGATAAGACTATATATTTTCATCGTTTTTATAATGATCAGTCCTAATCTATACGGTGCCGAGAATCATACCAGCAAAAATGGCGAGGCATCCCGTCAGACACCAACATACAATGCAAAGGAACCACATAAAATAACCACTGATCTTTCTTCCACGGCCAATGAATCTATCTCCGGCATTAGCCGTCCAGTTGATACATACCACACAGAGAACGGCGAGAAGAAAAAGAATGAAGGCCCTAACGAAAGCTGGTGGTTCAAATTTCGCACTGACCCCGTTGCTACGTTCACGCTCATTCTCGCTATAGCTACTGGTTTATTGTGGTGGTCTACTAGAAAACTCGTTCTTGGAGCTGAAGATACTGCTATGCGACAATTGCGGGCCTACGTTCATAATACTAGCTATGTTGCTCTGCCGATCCTTGACAACGACCGCAAAATCACCGCGTGGCAATTTGGAATCATGTGGGAAAATGTCGGTCAAACCCCTGCTGTTCGTTTGAAGATGGGTTGTTCTTTGCAACTCGGTTCCATGCCAGGACCAGGAATCAACTTTGTTACACCTATTAACGAAACTTCTCTCGGGCCTAAATATCCGTACAGAAGCTTGGCCAGCCCTTCCATCTCTCAGGCTCAAGCTATGGATATTGCTGCTGGAAAACTGACTGCATATCTGTGTGGTCTTGCTGAGTATAATGATGTTTTTGTCAAGACACCAATTCGCCGCACTAGAGTTTGTATGAAGATAGATGTGGCTGCTGGAGAAATCGCCAGCCCAAGCGCTTTTACATACATATCCGTTGGCTACAATGACGCCACATAGGGCAAGCGTCATCACATATATTTTTACGGTATACAGCAATACTACCTCCCAACCTGGGCGTCCACAGCGACGCGCCAGAAGGCGGCGCGTGATGCGGGCGTTCATATAAAACATTTGGCCTGATACTCCATAATACTAATGCTCTCGCGAAATACATCGTGAAATGTATCAATTAAATGATAAAATACGTCCGAGATATTCATAACTTCCTAAATAGTTTTCTCCCAAACGGTTGAGTACAAATTTAACACTCAGAAAGGACGAAAATGAAACGAATTCTTACCGGTATATTTGTGATGTTACTCGTGGCATCCACCACCTGCTTTGCAGCAGCGGCGTCGAATCAGATCACTATTATCAAAATGGGAAATTATTGGGATGGTATCGCGAATGAACCGCTGGGATACGCTGAAGTCGCCGTTGTAAACGGCAAAATAACCGAAATAGGAAAAAGCATCGCCAAACCGGATGGCGCGACGATAATTGATTTGTCCACCCGCTTTGTGATGCCGGGTTTTATTGACAGCCATGTTCATCTAACCGGTGGTTCAAAGGTCATAGCGAATCTGGCGTCCTTGAACGACGCTGCTCTGGCCCTCGTCGGCGTTTCGGCGTGCGAAAAGATTCTGCAGAACGGTTTTACAACGGTACGCGACGCGGGCGATTTCAGCATTAACGCCTGGGTGGTGACGGAGCTGAAAAAGTCGGTTGATGCCGGCGACATCAAAGGGCCGCGCATTATCAACGGCGGCCACATGCTTTCCGCGGTGGGCGGTCACTTTGACTTCGGCGGGCTTCTCCGCAACGGTATCACCATAGACCAGGTATCGGTGGTTGAGGGTGTAACCGGGGTAAAAACCGCCGTGCATAATGAAGTGCGCCACGGGGCTGACTGGATCAAATTTGCAGGCAGCGGCGGTTTTATGTCTCCCAGCGACGGACCTGAGGATCTGTCGTATTCGCAGGAGGAAATGATTGCTATTGTGGCCGCGGCAAAGGACCTGGGCAAGCCCGTGTTTGTGCATGCGTATGGTGATGAAGCTGTTCGGCGCGCGGCGGTTGCCGGTGTGCAGTCGGTTGAACACGGCAGCCTGACGTCGGTAGCGACGCTGAAAATGCTGGCGAAGAAAGGCATCTATCTGGTGCCGACCCAGATCGCGGTAGTTGCCAACGCCCGGGAAACGGCAAGAGGCAATCTGAACATGAGCATGCCGGAATGGGCCCGTGAAAAGGACATCAAATACGCTGCGAAACTGCTCGAAAGCGCGGGGAATATCGCCAGAAGCGACATCAAACTGGTTTTAGGCACCGATCTGGGGACCTTTGATTTTTCCGTGAACGGCGCGACGGAATTTTCCGAAATGGTCCGCAACGGCATCACACCGTTACGGGCGCTGAAAGCGGGAACGTCGACAGCCGCGGAGATGCTGAAGCTGAATACCGGCAGCATCAGCGTCGGGAAATGGGCTGATCTGGTCGCTATGCCCGGAAATCCTTTTACAGATATTTCCGTAACGGAGAAAGTGAATTTCGTCATGAAGAGCGGCGTCGCGTACCGTAATGATAAATAGCCGTTAATGCACATGGATGACGGCAGGCCGGGTTTCGTTGCGCCCTACCCGGCCTGCCTACCCTTCTCACCTCGCAAAATCATTCCAAGATTGCACATGAGCCAGCAGGTCGGATAGAATCCAGCACCAACTTATCTACAACAGTAAGTATAGACGATGGCTTTTATATTTACATTTTGCAACGTTCATGGTACCTTCGCTTCGTAAAGAGTCTTTTTTTAAGCTTCAACAGCTCGGGCAGTCGGGTAAATTGTAGTGAAACCTGACGATGATTCTTACCATTCCGCACGGAAGGTCCGTAAAACCGCACCACTGATGCTTGTGTTAGATTTATCTATTATTGATAAAAATAAATTTCAAAAAAGTGCAGCGTCTTATAATGCGGAGGATTCCATGAACTTGCTTAAATCTTTCCTCGCTGTTTTTTTACCGTTGATACTTGCCGGCTGCGCAGCTCATACGATGGCTCTCAAAAAAGGCCAAACGGAAATCGATGTCAAAAAGAAATCAATAGCCCTGCTTACCATTAAAACAGCAAATGAATATTCACCGGACCGTCAATTTGATCTCGCGGGTGTTGTCGTATGCCCTCAATCGGAGACCTGTTCCAATGTAAGGCCGTATTTTCATAAGGCAAACAGCGCATATAAGTACCAGGAAAATCATCACAACGAATATTTGCTCAGCCTGGAATTGGAGCCCGGTGAATATTATCTCCACTCAGCTGCTCTTGTGTATGTAAAAATCGCCACGGAAGCCGGCGGGTATACTCCTCTAAATTTAAAAATGCAGATCAGGCCCAACGCAATTAGCTATTTGGGTCATATTGATATTACTCTGCGAAAAAAGAAGGAGAAGAATGAGGCTACAGCGGGCCGGGAAGTGATCAATATGGCTGTTCTGAGTGCAGAATTAAAAGAACAAAGCATCGTCGGTTTTTCCGCCGGCGCGATCGACATCCTGGTCGGGGACAAGTTTACTGAGGACATGAACTATTTTAGTTCGGAATATCCCGCGTTGCGAAATGCGCTGGTTGATAAAAACATCCTTCCTCAATGGGTAAGGCCTGAGAACAGAAACGCCAAATGATGAGGACACGTAAGCGGTTCCATGAACAATTGAGCGGAAACCCATGATTCGAAAAACAGAGCGGTATTGGCCTGCAGGCAGATGTCTAAAAAACTTGCCTAATTTTATTATCTAACAAAGGACAAAATATGGACCTTAAAAGAAGACTCTTGAGTATTGCGATACTGGTCGCAGCCATGGCTGCATTTATCGTTTGGTTTAACAGTTCACCCCGATTGTGGCCCATAGACGAAGAATCAAGTTTTGAGTTATCGCCTGATTCAAAATTTCCGAACTGGTTTTCCATTCCTGAAGGCTATACGCGGAAAGACATGACGGTAAAAATATTTTACTACAGCCCGCCCCCCCTGTTTAAATATAATTTTAAAACTTACTTGATCGGACCGCCTCCCGCAAATACGGTATTGGCCATAAAAATCGGCACCGTGCGCTGGCATCCTTCCATGAGCACCAAGCAGCTTCATCCGAGTTTCCATATCATAAATATCGACGGCAAACAGGAACTTGTGGAACATAAAAAGATGGAATCTGTTTTTTATATTTCGGATGATCCGGCAATGCGGCGCGCGCTCGAATCTCAGTAAAATGCTGATACCTTTACGCCATACTGAAATGCACATGCTGTCGGCGCTGGATATGATAATACAGCAATAAAAAACATGAGGTCCACATGTTCAAAAAGTTCGCACTACTGCTGCTCATACTGTTCATCTGCCAGACTTCGTCGGCAGCTTCTTTATCTGATAAAAATGCTGTCGGCAAACAGGTTGATCGGGTTGTTGCCAGGGCGCTTGCGGAAAATCGAATCGTCGGCTGTGTTGTGATTGGAGCGCAGGATGGAAAGATTCTTTACAGCAAGGCATCCGGACTTGCGGATCGTGAAAACAACCTGCCCATGCAAAAAAATACGATATTCCGCCTCGCCTCGATGACGAAGCCTCTTGTCTCGGTGGCCGTTCTGCGCCTTGTTGATCAGAATATCCTCAAACTCGACGATCCGGTAACAAAATGGCTCCCTGATTTCAGACCGAAGACAGCCGATGGTAAAATTCCAATCATAACCATACGGCACCTGCTGACCCACACCGCAGGATTGAACTACTCTTTTTTTGAAAATACGGGAGGGCCTTACCACAGATTAAAAGTATCCGATGGCCTTGATGATGCCGGCATTTCACTGGATGAAAACCTGAATCGCATTGCAAGCGCTCCCCTTCTCTTTGCTCCCGGAACGGCATGGCGATACTCGCTCGCGACAGATGTACTCGGCAGAGTCATCGAGAAAGCGACCAATCTGGACCTTGACTCGGCTATACAACAGCTGATAACCAGGCCGCTCGCGATGAACGATACGGAATTTACGGCATCGCATCCCGGTCGCCTTGCGACCCCGTACGCGGACGCGAAACCTGTTCCTCTCCGAATGCCGGCGTTTTATCAACATCCATCCACCCCCGGCACGATAAACTTTTCTCCAGCACGTGCTCTCAACAAAAAAGCCTACCCATCCGGTGGTGGGGGGATGGTGGGAACCGCGGATGATTATCTTCTTTTTCTTGAGGCTGTCAGAACGGGAAATGCTTCATTATTGAAGCCTGCGTCGCACAAGGCCCTGTTCGAAAACAGTATGGGCGGGTCGTATATTCCGGTGGGAGAACCGGGATGGGGGTGGACGCTCATGTCTGCAATCCTGCTTGATCCGTCGGCAGCCAAAAGCCCCCAGAATAAAAACACCATCGCGTGGGGCGGTGCCTACGGCCATGCGTGGTGGGTCGACCGGACCGCAGGGCTGACAGTGGTAATCCTCACCAATACCGCTCTTGAAGGAATGTCGGGCAGTTTTCCCAACGAGATAAAGAAAGCAATTTATGATGCTCTGAAGGAACAGGATGCCCTGCAGTTGAACCAACGAGAAAAACAGTAACAGGAATTATAATTTTGGACCTATAATGATCATACGAGAAGAAAAAAGCAGTGATATCAATGCAATATCGGAAATCACCATAGCGGCCTTCAAGACCCTTGCAATCAGCTGTCACACGGAACAATTCATCATAGCCGCATTACGCCGTGCCGATGCCCTGACTCTTTCGCTGGTCGCGGAGGTTGACGGGAAAATACTCGGCCATATTGCATTATCGCCGGTGACCATGTCCGACGGGAGTCTGAACTGGTACGGGCTCGGCCCGATTTCCGTGCTGCCGGGATGTCAAAAACAGGGAATCGGAAAAGCACTGATGCATGAAGGATTATCCCGGCTGAAAGCTTTGGGCGGCAACGGCTGCGTTCTCGTGGGAGATCCCGGCTACTATCAACGGTTCGGCTTCAAAAATATTCCCGGCTTGATTCATGAAGGCATTCCGCAGGAGTTTTTCCTCGCTTTGCCGCTTTGTAAAACGATTCCTCAAGGTACCGTCACTTTTCATATAAGTTTCTCTGCAAAGAGCTAGTACCGAGCCCGCCCTAAAAGCAGATTCATTCTGTGTTAGAATTGAGAAAATGTTCTGATAACAAGCAGTTCATGAATCCGGGAGGTCTTCATGCTGGAAATAAAACTTACTGATGACATCTTCTGGGTCGGCGTAAATGACAGGACGACTGACCTCTTTGAAGGATTATGGCCGATCGACAAAACAGGAATATCATACAACTCATATGCGATAAAAGATAAAAAAAACGTATTGATCGATCTGGCAAAATCTTTCAAAACAGACGACTTCCTTGGTCAGATTTCCAGAATTTTCCCTCTTTCCGACATTGACTACGTTGTCATCAACCACATGGAACCAGACCACACCGGAGTCATAAAGACGCTCAGAATGCTTTCGCCCAAGGCTGAAATCATCTGCAGCCCGAAAGCCGTTCAGATGCTGCGTGACTACTACGGTATTACCGAACGAATCAAAGCCGTCAACGACGGCGACTCGCTCGACATCGGCAGCAGATCGATTTCATTTCATCATATCCCTTTTGTGCACTGGCCGGAAACAATGGCAACCTACGACCCGAAGTCAAGCGTGCTGTTCTCCTGCGATGCGTTCGGCGGATATGGTGCTTTGCAGGGGGCGTTGTTCGACGATGAATATCCCGACATCGTTTACTATGAAAAAGAGGCCCTGCGCTATTATGCCAATATTGTGGCAAAGTTCGCGGTGCCGGTTTTAAACGCCATAAAAAAGATTTCCGCACTCAAAATAGCGTGCATCGCCCCTTCTCACGGCCTTGTCTGGAGAAAAGCTCCCGGAAGAATAATCGAACTGTACAGCACATGGGCGGAATACGGAAAATCTGGCGGCGGCAAAGGGGTAACGCTTCTGTACGGCTCCATGTACGGCAACACCGAACTCATGATGAACGCGGTCGCTGAAGGCATAACGTCTGCCGGGATCATCCCGGAAACATTCGACGTCGCCAGAGTACATCCTTCATACATGCTTCCCGCGCTGCTTGTAAACAAGGGCGTTGTTATCGGCGCGCCGACGTATGAAGCCACCCTTTTTCCATACATGCAGACTGCGCTCGAAAAAGCCGCCCTGAAAAACATCCAGAATAAAAAAGCTGTTTACTTCGGCAGCTACGGATGGAGCAAAGGCGCCTTGAAGAAAACGCTGGAGCTCACCGAGCCGTCCGGATGGCAGTATATCGAAAAAATCGAATTTCCAGGATATCCGGATGCCGACGTTATACAAAAAGGATTCGAACTTGGAAAACTCATCGCAAAGGCTGTTTCCTGACAATCGACTGCCTCCGTCTGCATGCAAAAAATTGACAAGATTGAAATGAATATATATACTTCCACACATCGCAATCGTTCTGCATCGCGAGAATCACTGCAGTGATCAAGGAGTTCAGATGTATTATTATATCGTCAGACACGGACAGACCGAGTGGAACCTGCAGCATCGCACCCAGGGCCACTGCGACTCCGCCCTTACACCGGTCGGCGTTGAACAGGCCATATCGCTCGGGAACCGTCTTGCTTCCACCAGCATCGATGCAGCGTTTGCAAGCTCACTGAACCGTGCAAGAAGAACTGCAGGGCTGATCGGCGAACAACACAATCCACCCCTTTCCCCGACACCGGACGATCGCCTTCGCGAAATGTATTTTGGAACCTGGGAAGGAATGACTATTGATGAAATCCGGAACGGCTATCCCCGCGAATACAAAGTATACAGGGAAACCCCGGAGCTGTTTCGGGCGCCGAACGGAGAATCTTTCGTCGAAATGCACCAAAGAATTTCCGACTTCTTTTCGGAAATGCGGAGACTGCGCACCGGAAGCGTCCTGATCGTCACGCATGCCATTTGCGCCCGCGTCTGTATTGTCGCTCTCCTGAAGCAGCCGATCAGCACTGTCTGGTCGGTGCATTCTGTTCCGCCGGCCAGCCTGACTACCATCCGTGTCGAAAACGGCTCGGCCGAGGTGATCGATATCGCGAATATCGAGCATCTGAATTCCACCAGTTCCGCCCAGACTGCAGGCCGCTGACAATTACAGACAACAAGGCCGCAAAGGGCCGATTGCGCACGTCATGAACGCAAAGATGCCTGTTCATGAATTCCATTGTCTGACCACGATGTTCTCTCTTTCATGAGCAAACGTCTTTTGTCATAAGGTGATGCTCGTTTTGAAATCGAAGCAATGCCAGAGTTGAAACGGCCTTTCCGGCATAATTTACCGTCCGCCTGATAAATTCGCGAAACTCAAGACCAGCAAGAACATTGGGATCCAAAATTCACCATTCGTGTGCGGAGTACGATGAAAAAAATAGACCTTCAGATACCGTATATCGTTTTGCGTGATGAAGCCGGAAAAAAATGGCTGAAATTCACATCACCATGCGAGATCATTACATCAAACCGCATAGAGGATGTATTGCCTTTTCTTCGCGCAATTGAAAACAAGGTCGAACAAGAGAAATTGTACGCAGCCGGTTTTATTTCCTACGAAGCCGCCCCTGCTTTTGATCCTTCCCTGCCGGCCAAAATTGACAAGGAGTTTCCCCTGCTCTGGTTCGGGCTATTCGAACAAGCCAGCGAAATTACCCTGCCGTCAACCCGCGGGGACCGTGATTTCTTTATACCATGGCACCCATCAATAACACGAACAGAATACCTCAACTCACTCGGGAAAATACGTCAATTTATCCGCGACGGCGACACCTATCAGGTCAATTTCACGTACCGACTTCAGGCAAGAACGGATATCGACCCCTGGCAGCTATTCCTGCATATTGCCGGCGATGAACCTCCTTTTGCCGCATTCCTGGACACGGGAGATTGGGCCGTCTGCAGCGCCTCACCCGAGCTTTTCCTGCGGTTCGACGGTGAACAGATCGAGTCACGACCGATGAAAGGTACTGCTGCCAGAGGATTGTGGTTTGAGAAAGATCTGGCAAAACGGATTGCTCTCAGAAGTTCCCAAAAGGAACAGGCGGAGAACCTGATGATCGTGGACATGATGCGCAATGACCTCGGTCGCATAGCATGTTGTGGCAGTGTTCATGTCCCATCGCTGTTCGATATAGAAAAATATCCGAACGTGTGGCAGATGACATCTACCGTACGTGCAAGAACCGACGAATCTTTGAACTGTATACTACAAGCCACATTTCCTCCCGCATCCATTACCGGTGCTCCGAAGCGCCGCACGATGGAAATCATAGCGGAACTGGAATCCTCACCGAGGCGCATATATACCGGTACAATCGGCTTCATCGCTCCTGGACGCCGCGCCCAGTTCAATGTCGCCATTCGGACTATTTTGCTGCATAAAACAAGCGGTCAGGCGGAATACGGCGTAGGAAGCGGCATTGTATGGGACTCCCAACCCGTTGCTGAATACGCAGAATGCCTGACAAAAACGCAGGTACTGCGTCCCACAGCCCGAGATTTCGATCTTCTCGAGACAATGCTGTGGTCTCCTTCGGGCGGATACTGGCTTCTGGAGTACCACATGAAGCGTCTCGCCCGATCAGCGGAGTATTTCGGTTTCTCTTTAGACCTTCATCAAATACAAGATGAGCTTATGCGCGTTCCAGCCGGTCTGCCTTTACAAAAGCATCGTATTCGTTTACTTGTCTCCCACCTGGGAGCCATCCGCTGCGAGGCCGTTCCCATCGAATCAACCACTATGCGCTTTCATGACACTGTTCTGTCCGGGGATCCGGTCGACAAGGAAAACGTTTTTCTGTACCATAAAACGACTCATCGTCACGTTTATGAGAATGCTGTCAGAGCATGCCCAGGAAGCACCGATGTTTTATTGTACAATAAAGCTGGGCAGATCACTGAGTCTACCGTGGCAAATATTGCAGTCGAAATTGGCGGTGTATTATACACACCACCCGTTTCCTGCGGCCTCCTGCCGGGCACGCAGCGCGCCTGGATGATTGATCATGCCCAATTGCAGGAACGAATCATTACCGTTCAGGAAGCACTCGACAGCCCTACTGTTTATCTTTTGAACTCGATCAGAGGAATGCATAAGGTCCGGATACAAGCGCATGATGCAGCAAAAAACTTCGAACCTGCGCATACGGTACTCTTCTAGATTTATAAGGACAAATATGATATTCGATAACAACAAGATGAATGATATCCAAAAATCCATGCGCATTGCAATTGACGAGGCAAAGCTTTCATTGCGGGAAGGCAACAGCGGTTTTGGAGCAGTGATCATAAAAGAAGGTGCGCTTATAACCCGGACCCACGACACAGACACAACCGAAGGAGATCCGACCGCGCATGCTGAAATGAAAGCCGTCAGGCGCGCAGCATCCCTGCTGGGGAAAAATCTGTCCGGTTGTACACTGATATCTACCCACGAGCCTTGTCCAATGTGCTCGACGGCCCTGTTCTGGTCTGGAATTGATGTGGTGGCATATGGTTTTTCGATCAAAGACGCTTTGCTGCAGGGCAGAAGCCGCATTGATATTTCCATAAAAGAAATTTTTGACCGCGGAGGAAAGAAAATCG
The DNA here is from genome assembly GCA_964586075.1 of uncultured Nitrospiraceae bacterium. Lineage (GTDB taxonomy): Bacteria > Nitrospirota > UBA9217 > UBA9217 > UBA9217 > JBAZLV01. Next base: position 11,278 of record CAZPGZ010000023.1, read on the forward strand.
ATATTTTCGAACCGATACTGTATGATGAATGTTCAATACTTTACAACCAGGCAGTAAGAAACGAAATTAAAATGCTGCGGAATGCGGACGATGCGGCACTTGAAAAACTCGGCAAGGAAAAATGTCTCAGCAGGCTGCATTGGTTTAAAAACAACTATAAACCTCAAAGCACTAAAACCTCTTCGATTCTCGAGGAAGCATACAATCTTTTCATCAGCAAGCTCGAAATCGACCCTGCAGATGCTCCGATTGTTGAAAGAAACAGAAATAACATCATAATCCAATCGAAGAATTTCTGCCCGACTCTCGAAGCATGCCGGATATTAGGTATGGATACACGGCTTGTTTGCCGTTTGCTTACCGAAGAAGCGACTACGGAACTTCTTCGCCAATTGAATCCGCAATTATATTTTGAAAGAAACTATGATAAAATTCGTCCATTAGCATCATATTGTGAGGAAAAGATAGTATTGAGAAATTAACGGTTCATTTCGGTTGGAGTAACGACCCTAAACAGAACCGGTTGAACCATCTCATGCCATATATGTTTGCAAAGTTGTGCTACGTTCGTGCATTTTTCGGATTAATCTCTGCTAGAAAGAAAGGAGAACAGTATGCGTAAGGTCACATGGTTGGTTGTTCTGTTTTTGCTTGTGTTTTCGGCGCAATCTGTTTTTGCCGATGAGGCAAAAGACGGTGCAAAACAGGTTCAGGGCCTCTGGAAACTGCTTTCCTACGAAGTCGAGATCCAGGCTACAGGCCAGCGGGAACTGGTTATGGGCAAAAACCCGACCGGATATGTTATTTTCACACCGGAGGGGCGCGTATTTTTCATGTTTACCGGAGAAGGACGCAAACCGGCTAACACCGACAAAGAGCGTGCCGAACTGTTAAGCACGATGGTGGCATACACCGGTACATACCGCATTGAAGGAGACAAATGGATCACGAAGGTCGAGGTTGCATGGAATCCCGCCTGGGTCGGGACCGAACAGTCACGATTTTTTAAAATCAACGGAAATCGCCTGCAAATTCTGACCCCCTGGAGGGTCATGCCCAACTGGGCTGACAAGGGCATGCAACGAAGCATTGTTACGCTCGAGCGTGCTAAATAAAAACAAACACCGCAAAAAGCCGGACTATACGCGGGGACGCAACAAACAACGTTGCGTCCCTGCTTTTTCATGGACAGGGACGGTCAGGATAGGGTCATACCTTCCCAAAAAGGAACCGTCTCTAAAGGACTATTGTTATGATGAATATTAAAAAATTATTCAGCTCAGTGCAGACATTCTTTCGTGAGACCTTGTGGCAGATAGATATTGCCGGCATGAATAAACCGAAGGGATATCTCATAACCTGCCTTCGTTTTGCCTACAAAATACAGGATGATTTCCGGACCGGCGTTTTTACTCTCCCCGCTTCGAGCCTCGCGTACATAACTCTTTTGTCCTTCGTCCCGCTGATAGCCCTTTCGTTCGCTTTGGCCAAGGCATTCGGAGTGCATAATATGCTGGCCCCGATGCTGCTCAATTTCCTTGCACCCATCGGTCCGAAAAGCAGGGAAATTACGACAGTCATCGTCAGCTATGTCGACAAAATCAATGTCAGCGTACTCGGAGCCGTCGGTCTTGTGGTTCTTGTTTATACGGTCGTGAACACTATCCAGCAGATCGAGCAGGCATTCAACCGTTTGTGGCAGATCCACAAACCGCGCGGGCTGCTCCAGAAGTTTCGCGACTACTTGAGCGTGCTTCTCGTTGCTCCGCTTTTAATGGTCGCGGCGATCGGCCTGACAACTTCGGTCATGAGCAACACCGTCGTCCAGGCCCTTCATCACATCGAACCGTTCGGCACCATCATCCTGTATCTTAGTAAATTCCTGCCGTACCTGCTGATGATCATTACGTTTACCATGATTTACTATCTCCTGCCCAACACAAAAGTCTCGATTCGCTCCGCGCTGACGGGCGGCGTTGTTGCGGGTCTACTCTGGGAAACGATCAGCTGGGCATTCGCGAAGTTCCTGGTTTCAACCGCGCATTATTCCGCCATCTATTCAGGTTTCGCGATGGTGCTGATCTTCATGCTGTGGCTGTATTTCAACTGGATCGTAATGCTGATCGGGGTGAAAATCGCGTATCATCACCAGTTCCCCGCGACCCTGCGTGTAAAAAATGATACGGAAATTTTTACCGAGCGGTTTCAATACAAGCTTGCCGTTGCCGCCATGTACTGTATCGGCCTTCATCATTACAAGGGACTGGAGCGCTGGACGCTGAATTCCCTGGTACGGCATTTCGGGTTGCCGGTATTTCCTGTTCTCAGGGTCTTGGAAGCTCTGGAAGACAATAAGATCGTATTCCTCATAAAAGATGACATGACCTACATCCCTATGCGCGATATTGAAAAAATAACGGTACAAGAAGTATTCAGCGCGGTCGAGAAAAACCTGCATGAAGCGGCCGCATTCAGCAGTCTTGCCGGCGGAAGCCCGACGGTCAATGCACTTCTCCTGAAACTGGATGAAGGCGTCAAGAACAGCCTGGAGGGGGAAACGGTAAAAAGTCTTGTTTTAGCGTCGCTCAAAACCTCTGACAGGGAGCAGATGTCATAGAAATAATCCAATAGCGTAGTGAAAAAACGGGCAGGACATTGTGAAACCCGACAACTCATTGACCTGAAATTTCATGTCAACCGGCCGCTTTTCATAAAACTCTCTACAACAAACATGTCAAAACTTGTACAGGAACAGGTTACCAAAATAATTGTCAAAATGGCTGTGCCGATGCTCGCGGGCACTTTTGCCATGAATATGTATAACCTCACGAACGCCTGGTTCGTATCCCAGCTCGGGACCGAGGCGCTTGCGGCTATTTCTTTTACATTCCCTGTTGTAATGCTGCTTATGTTGTTCAGCCGAGGGCTCGGAAGCGGAGCAATGACGCTCGTTGCTCATGCCATAGGAAGGAAAGATCATAAAAAAGCGGCAACAGTCACAACGCACGCAATTCTCCTTTCGCTCCTTTTCGGTGCCCTCGTATCTGTTCTGGGGCTGCTCACCATCACACCTGTTTTCTCCCGACTGGGTGCATCCGGCGCGGTACTCGATATGACCGCACAGTACATGAAAATCTGGTATTTAGGCTCGTTCATTATGGTGCTTCAAATCGTTGTTTCCGACATTATCATAAGCACCGGGAATACAAAAGCCGTCAGTATGCTCATGGTCGGCAGTACTATAATAAATATCGTTCTGGATATGGGGCTTATTTTCGGCAGATTCGGCATGCCGAAAATGAATATCGCCGGCGCTGCCGTCGCAACGATACTCGCCCAAGCGGTCACCCTTGCGGCTGCTTTTTACATCGTGGCGAAAAAAATGAGTTTGATAGATATCAGCACCATAAAACCGAGCCGGTTTTTTCGATCATGGAACAACATTCTGAAATTCAGCATACCCGGAGCGCTCGGCATGATATTGACTCCGCTGTCGTCCGCCGTTATTACCAGACTCGCAGCAGGTTTCGGCAACGAGGCCGTCGCCGCGATGGGCGTGGCAGGCAGAATAGAAATGTTCGCCTTCATGATACCCATGACCGTCGGCATGTCGCTTATTCCTTTTGTGGCCCAGAACTACGGGGCCGGAAGAATGGACAGAATCAGGCTGGCGAGAAAAGGCACCATGGCATTTGCCCTGCTGTACGGCATTTTTATCGGTTGTTTGTTCCTTATTTTTGCCGAATCCATGGCAGAATTTTTCTCTTCCGAGAAGAGCGTTATTGATATCTTGTGTTCCTATATTTACATTACGTGCATGGGATACGGCATGCTTGAGATACACCGCTATGCAGGATTTTCACTGACAGGGACACACAGGCCCTTGCAGGCGTCCGCACTCAACATCATACGGGTGGCAGTATTGCTAATACCTCTATCCATAGCAGGAAGTGCCTTATTAGGACTGAACGGAATATTCTGGGGCAGGTTCGCGACTGACATTTTGGCCGGATGCGTCGGGATATGGTGGTCTGGACGAATGCTGTCGTCAATGGACTAAAAGACGCCTCTACACAGCAATTCAGCAAATATATTGATAAGCAGCATGTCCTTGACAAATGTCCGGCAACATCTTACACTATCACCACTTTAATCTCAGGCCGGAAGGGACCATAGGACAACCAAATATGAACCCTATCTGCATAGTTGATGACGAGTCTTCTATCTGTACCACCGTAGCGGGCATCCTGAAGGATGAGGGATACCAGACCCTTATCTTTCCGGACGCGGAAAGTCTCTGGCAAAGTCTTGATACCATGGAGCCATCCCTCGTTCTGCTGGATGTCTGGCTTCCCGGCATTGACGGCATGCAGCTCCTGAAACGGCTGCACGACCGCTTTCCTGCCCTCCCCGTCATCATGATGAGCGGACATGCCGGCATCGAAGCCGCAGTCGCCGCCATAAAAGCAGGCGCGTATGATTTTCTTGAAAAACCGCTGCATCTGGAAGTGCTGCTCGACAAGGTTGAATCGGCCCTGAAGCACACTCCTGCCGGAGACGACACAGCCCTGCCGTCGGACACGAGGCTCGAGATTGTCAGCACCGACCTTTCTGTTCCGCCCGGCATGGTAGAGGTGGTTGATTCACCGGTACGCCAGCGCACGCTGAAGGGAAATGTGGTTCTGAACGGCATAGGCCTGCTGAGCGGCAAAAATACAGGCATCATCCTCAGTCCCCTCGGGACCGATGAAGGCATCGTCTTTCAAACGCTTGACGGTCAAACCATACCCGGCCATATTACCTCTCTCGATGACTTCTCAAAAACAGCGCCATTAAAAACTTTCTCGGCAAATTCAACCATTCTGGACAACGGGAGGCGGCGGGTGCGCACCGTTGAGCACCTGATGGCCGCGCTTTCGATGTACGGCATAACCAACGTACTCATCAAAGTCGAAGAAGAGATCCCGAATGTTGACGGTTCCGCCAGGGATTTTTGCGTATTGATAGAAGAAGCCGGAATAGAAGAGCAGAACGCCCAAACCAAGCTTGCCGTCGTACGCAAAAAAATCGGCGTGGGCAACGAACAGAAGCACGAAAAGCATATTTACGCAGAGCCCTTTGACGGATTCGAGATATCAATGCGGGTTGACTACCCGCTGCCCATCGGCGAACAGGTTCTGACGTTCAATCCTCAAAACAATTCCTTCACAAAAGAGATTGCCCCAGCCCGGTCATTCAATACCTTTGAGAATATCGAAATGGCGCAAAAACTCGGAAAAGTCGGCGGTGGATACCTTAACTCACACATCATCATGTATGACGGCAAGGTCATTAATACAAAGCTCAGATACCCCGACGAATTCGTGCGGCACAAGATATTGGACCTGATTGGAGACTTGTATCTCCTCGGACTCCCCATCAAAGGACGCGTCATCGCCAACATGACCTCACACGGCTTTAATCAGGCCCTGGTTCAGCGGCTGTACCACGCCGTCCAGAACAATGGTGCAGCACACGACTAACCAGCATGTGGACATCACGACAGTAGATATCTGTCCAAACCATTGATACAATGAATGAATTTTTCGGATCCGTGCTTGTTTTAGCTGTCGTCTGCCTGCTGGTACTTATTGCAGGTTACCGTTTTGCGACCATGCGCAGACAGCTGGGGTCGGGTAACAGTATTGGAATATTTCATCCTCTGAAGCTCGGCAACGAATTTATTTTCAAGACCGTGCTGAATGTTACCCGCAGAGAAAGATGGTGTCGGCTGCTGCTTACGTTCGAAACCATTGAAACAAACAGCATACAATATGCTCCGAAATTCTTGCTTAAAGAGGTCGCATTTCTCTCAGGCACTTCCTATACACTCACTTTGAAAGATGCCAGAGACCACGTAATCCACACAGAAACCGGATCTCTCGGCCCCTTCGTGGCCTGGCTGAAAAGCCGCTACCGAGGTTCATCGACTATATTCAGTGAGCGTTCCAGCGGCGGCCACCAGGGCACGGTCACTTTACTTGAATTCCTGCCAGAAGAGGCCGGTCTATACACAGTCGTGCTGAATATTACTGCAAAAACCGTAAAAGAACATCCAGGCTCGTCCTCCACTTGGGAAATTTCTAAGGTGGAGCTTGAAGCGCGGGAAAACGTAATCCCTTTCTCCAAAGCTGTAAGCTACCCTCACAACCGCGTCCGCATCTAGGACAAACATATCGCTAATTTTTTTTGTTTCACATATGATGCATTTTTTTATTGAAAATACAATAATTTTTTGGCAAATATACCCAAGAAGTTTTTGTTTGCCGCGTCACGGTCACGTTCCTGATATAATTGAGAAACCTTTGCCACCGTTGCCTGACTTGAGAGGAACCGTCATGGACACCTATTTTGCGACTCCGGACCGGTCATCTGAAGACGAATTAAAGAATGAGATTGCGTTTATCAGCAACAATTCCGTCATTGACGGTTTGCTTCATTCCGTCAGTGGTCTTCTGGCGGTACTTAACAGCCAACGGCAGATCCTTGCTGTAAACAGCATGCTGCTCGAAATGCTGCAAATAGACGATGTCGAAACCGTATTGGGGCTTCGCCCCGGAGAAGCGCTGAAGTGCGTGCACGCCGATGAAATGCCGGCCGGGTGCGGAACAAGCAAATACTGCTCGACATGCGGCGCAGCAATATCCATTGTTACGAGTCTGACATCGGACATACCGGCTGAAAAGGAATGCGCTATTACTACGAAAGAAAATAGCAATCGTGATCTGTTTTTTCGGGTACGATGTGTTCCGATACAGTATGAACAAAAACGCCTGCTGCTCCTGTTCCTGCAGGATATTACCTACCAGCAAAGACTAACCGCGCTGGAACGGGTGTTTTTTCATGATATCAACGGAATCATCACCGGATTTCAAGGCGCCTGCCATCTCCTTTCTAAAAGCACGGATATGGACGAGATTCGCGATTTGTCCCGCACTATACAAACTTGTTCGCTAAGACTGATGAGTGAAATATCGGTTCAACAGTGCCTCAGTAATACCGGTGCGGCAGCCTATCAGCCGATTTATACGGTAATCTCCGTCACCCAGGTATTTCACGAACTCAGAGCGCTGTTCAGGAATCATGCTGTTTCAAAGAACAAGTCACTCGTACTGCCGAAAGACGATGTAAATATTGCCCTCAACACGGAGCCGTCCCTGCTGCTAAAAATACTTACCAATATGATTATAAATGCTTTTGAAGAGACCACGGAAGGAGATGAAGTAAGAGTTTGGTGCGAACCGTCGGAAGATAAAATTATTTTCTCTGTATGGAACAGAAAATCGATTCCCCCCGATATTGCACGAAGAATATTTCAGCGAAATTTCAGCACAAAGGCAAAAATCGGAAGAGGGCTTGGAACATTTTCCATGAAGCTGTTCGGTGAGGATATTTTGGGAGGAGCGTTGGATTTCACCACCTCGGAGAAAGAGGGAACCGTGTTTCGTTTCAGCGTGAAAAAATAACATCACGCTGACGGTACGACTGAAAAGCTGTCTCCGCAAGCTACCGCAGCAGACGGTCTGGGTTCCGGTTGTGGGCTTAATTCATTCCACCGTACGAATGCAGGCCGGAGAGCACCAGGTTGACCCCCAAAAACGTGAAAATAACCGCCAGAAAACCTACCGCTGAAACAACAGCCATCTGCGTTCCCTTCCAGCCTCGCACATAGCGCGAATGGAGGTAAATCGCATAGATGAACCACGTGATCAGCGACCAGGTTTCCTTCGGGTCCCAGCTCCAGTACGATCCCCACGCGCTGTTTGCCCATACCGCTCCGGTAAGAATGCCGGCGGTCAGAAGCGGCCATCCGATCGCAATCATACGGTAGGTGACATCGTCCAGCTGATCCGGCGCCGGTATGTACTGTTCAAGCAGATTCCTGAGCCGCAAGCCCTGTGACCAGACAAGCCAGAACAGGAAAAGCACGGCGGCCCAGCTGATCAGTATAACCCCGGTGGAATCGTGAAGAAACGTCGCTTCAAAAAGATGGTTTTTTAGCGATTCTCCTTTGGCAAGAGGCTGCAGTGAAAACGAGATGAAGTCAATCCCCATGGCAATCAGCAACCCGGCGGCCAGCGTTACGCAAAGACACCAGAACAGGAATAGCTGAGATTTATTTTTAACTCCCGCCACGACCAGATAAATGAACCAGGCAAGCACCATGATGCCGAGCCCCATCCAATACATTTTTTTCATTCCCTCGCCCAGACCTGTCAGATAATATCCAAGTGAGGCCACGACGATAATCCCTCCCATGCTGCACGCCATGGGAAGAACAGGACCTTTTTCCTTCACATCCAGCAGAAGGTACAGGAGACTGATGGCAAAGGCTATGCCGAATGCAGCATAACCAAGGAAGCAGACCAATACATGATAGAACAGCCAGTTGCTCTTGAGCGCGGGAACCAGAGGGGTGATATCGGCGCTGACGCCGGCAACATTGATAAACGCCAGAGCGAGAAAGGCCAGCGGCATCACGAAAGCGCCGAACGCTCTTGTTTTGTATTTGAATTCAACAATCAGATAGATAAGCACGGTGCTCCAGGTGAAGAACACCAAGGATTCATACAGATTCGACAAAGGGACTCTGCCGATCTCCATTTGATAGGATTCCCACCAGCGAAGCAGCAAGGCCACGGTCTGCACGACAAATCCGGAGGCTGTAACCACGGTGGCTGCCAAACCTATGTTTCCTTTGCGGAATGCCAGAAAGCAAATATAAAGAACCATGGCCGCCAAATATGCCAGTGTGGCTAAGGTAAAAAGCAAGGAGCTTTCCATAGCATTCATCCTCCTGCAGATTATTTCGAAATAGCATCCGCAATTTTTTTGAATTCACGTTCAAACCCGGCACGATTCTTATTGGCCGTACCCGAGATCCTTATGATTGACTGTCCGTTGCGTTCCTGGATTGTAATCCAGAGTTTTTTATGCGATCCGAAAAACGCTATGAGCGGGCCGATGCAAAGCAGGACAAAGCCGGTGTACACAATCCATACCCCGGGATCCTTGGTGACCTGCAAGCCCGTATATCTCGTTCCTGCGTAGCGCACTAGGGTGATCGTATAGTCTTCCGGCATATAAGGCTTTCCCCGGTCGGCTTTCAGAATTTCGGTTGTATATAACGTTTTTTTGCCTTTGGAAACCTGCAGTTGAACAGCAGGATTAATATACTCACCGTGTTCGGCGCGAAAAAGCATGACCTGGCCCGTTGTGGAGTCCCGAATTCCGAACGGAGCGAATCCAAGGACGGTAACTGTTCTGTCGATGGAGGAAACGTATTGAGAACCGCCGAGATTAACGACAACCTGTTCGCCTGCCGTACTGTTTTTTTGACGGATGTTCAGAACGATTTTGCCAGGCGTGTTCGGCATTGTGCCGTAGGAGGACTGATAAAATGTAATGCCATTATAAGTAAGCGGGTCATTTACCGTAATGCGTTTGCTTAAAATTATTTTCCCGCTGAGGTCGAAAATACTGAGCGTGCTGTGATACTCTGACGGCATGCCGGTCGGAATCCCTGATGCATTGACATAATAATCAACGTCGAATTCGTCGCATTGTACAAAAAAGCCGAGCGGCATGGTCGGCAGCTCCGCTTCCGGGTCCCATTGGACACAGCTTTCTGCAATACCGAAAGACGACAGTATTCTGTCCCATAAAGGCTCATTCCGAAGATAAACAATTTTCTGTGCGGCACCCTCCGGAAGGCTCAAAAAAGCCTTGAATCCAAAAAAAACGCCGGTCAATGCTCCGATAAAAATGAGGATAATGCTGAAATGGGTAATATACACTCCCATTCTGCTGTAGACGCCTTTTTGTGACAGGAACTGCGTTGATTCAGTATCCTGGAGCTCGGTCACGGGATAGCGGAGCGAAGTGAGCGCCTGTATAACCCGTTCCCTGGCATGTACCCGTCCCTCTTGAAGATGTAATTCTGTTCTGTAAGGGAGCGCCTTTTCAGCCTCGTCATCGAGAGGCCGAAGGGGCGACTTCACAATGTCCCAAGTATGAGGAAATCGTTCGAGTGTACAGACCGCAAGATTTGCAGTGAGAAGAATGAGGAGCAGAACAAACCACCAGGTATGATACATGTCGAACAGGCCGAGCATATTAAAAAATCGGACCGTGGACTGACTGTACTCCTGAAGGTATCGTTCCGGCGGTTCATTTTGCTGGATCACTGTGCCGATGATCGAGACAAGGGCCAGGATGATAAGCAGCACAACGGCAAGTTTGACGGAAGCGAAGAATTTCCATACTTTGTCCGCAATTCCTTCAATTGTCCCCTTTTGTCTTTCCAACACATCCTCCTCGTTCAACACGTACTACCGTGGAGTCCCCCCGGCTGGAGCCGGAGGCTCCCATGAGAAACGCGACCTCCCGCGACTTACTGCATTCCTTCCCCGGCTGAAACCGGGTAGTTGCATATCGCAGGGATTAAGACCGCCAGGGTTGAGAAAAAAGACGGGGAATGTCTGGCATCACGAAAAGACGTAACATGCCCGTCTCATTTACAGGGTTGTTCCTCTCTGCAGACGCCTTCTGACTGTGTGGCTGCCGGACCGGTAAACAGGTTTTGCGGAGTAAAAACGGAAAGAGCGGCGCTTGATTTTTTTTCTGTCTGATCTTTTCGGGAAGTTTTGGTCGCGGCAGTCTTTTTAACGGTACAATCTTTCAAATATTGCCTGATCGCGGATTCCCCGACCAGGAACAGTTTTTGATTGGGGTCGTTTACAACAAAGGTGGGAACGGAATCAATGCCTATTCCCTTCAGGAGGTTGTAATAACCGTTTACGTCGACGTATTTAACCTTAAGGTCGGTTTGCTGAAGTTCATTCTTGACAGCCGCACAATACTTGCAATCTTTACTGAAAAAAAGAACAAGCCGGTCGTTTTCCGCCAATGATTCCGACGCGCCACCTGCAGGCAGAACCAGGTAAAACAGCAGGAAAACTGCCGCCAGAGCGGCAAAACCCGCAAGTATTCTTTTTTCCCCGGAAAGAAGCCGGACTATTGCAAGGACGACTATAAAGCTGAAAACAATGAGGCAGAACAGACAGGTTGTTTGAATTGCGAAAAACTGATATCCGGTTAAAAAACCTTCCACAGCCAGTGAAGCAATAAGCAGGATGTTGATGGAACGCTCCAGTGCCGTCCTCTCGCGGTACAAACAAGCGACAGAGAGCAGGGTCAGAATTATAAAAAACACCAAACCGAGCAGGAGAATTGAAATGTCCCCGTATCGAGCCTGTCTCGCAATAATTTTACAGCCTTCGGTAAAACAGAGGCTCTTCCCGAGAAACTGCATAATAATTTCTGCAAGAACAAAGATTGCGCCGGTGAAACTCACTGCCAGGAAAGTTTTTTTGCTTTTTGTTGTAATATCCTGCATACGTTTCCGTGCTTCATCCTTTCAGCAAGGCATCCGCCATGTCGCTTAAACAGCGTGATGCAGACTGGATAATTATAGCAAATGGTTCAAGTTATAGCAGCGTGGCCGCAAGTTCTGCAAGATCGGACCGTTCGCCTTTTACCAGGGTGATATGGCCCGAAATGGGTTCATTCTTGAACCGCTCCACAACATAGGTAAGACCGTTGCTTGATGAGTCAATATAGGGGTTGTCAATCTGGTAAGGATCTCCGGTCAGCACTACTTTGGTCCCCTCACCCGCTCTTGTGATAATTGTCTTGATTTCGTGGGGAGTAAGGTTCTGGGCTTCATCGACAATCAGATACTGGTTCGGCATGCTTCGACCACGGATATAGGTCAGCGGCTCAACTTCAATCATGCCCAGATCAAAAAGTCCCTGGAGGTCTTTTTTCCCTTTCATTCTCCCTGCCGAAGCCGAAGCACCCATCAGAAAATCAAGATTGTCCCGGATCGGCTGCATCCAGGGTCGCAGCTTTTCATCAATATCACCGGGCAGAAAACCGAGGTCCTTTCCGAGCGGAAAGACGGGCCGTGAAACCACAAGGCGTTGAAACATCCTCGATTCGATGGTTTTTTCAAGACCCGCGGCAAGGGCGAGAAGCGTTTTGCCGGTTCCTGCCTTGCCTACCAGCGTCACCAGCCGGATATCGTCATTCAGGAGCAGGTCGAGAGCAAACTGCTGTTCTTTATTGCGAGCGGTTACGCCCCATACGCCGTGTTTTGCGCTGGTAATCGGCACCAATGTGTTTCTTTGCTGGTTGAATCTTGCCAGGGCGGTTTGCGAGGGGTTGGCGTTGTTCTTCAGGAGCACATACTGGTTCGAAAACGGCTTCGGTTCCGCAGGCGGCAATTCCCCCTTTACATAAAACTCGTTGATCGCATCCGGGGTCACGGACAGTTCCATCTGGCCAGAATACAGTTCCTCGATCGTCACGGTGTCGGATTCGAAGTCTTCCGCACGAAGCCCCAGCGCATCGGCCTTGATGCGAAGATTTGTGTCTTTGGTCACGAGAACAACCGGGAGGTTGTCGTGCTTCAGGTTGAGCGCAGTGGCCAGTATCCGGTTGTCAGCTTTTGCCGCGTTCAATTCACTCGGCAAAAGTTCCGGCGACTGGTGGTTAAGCTCTACACGCAGGCATCCTCCTCCTTTTAACTGGACCCCCTGCGACAGTTTGCCTTTCAAACGGTATTCATCAAGAATCCTCGAAACCATGCGCGCGTTTCTGCCGATTTCATCGATGCCTTTTTTAAATTTGTCCAACTCTTCAATGACGACAATAGGGATCACTACATCATTGTCCTGAAAAGCAAAAATTGCCTGAGGATCATGAAGCACTACATTCGTGTCGAGAACAAAAATTTTTTTCACATCGTCCCCCTTACTGCAAATTCCTGCTGCTGGTCAGATCAAATCGCGGGAGGGAATCGCCCCTTCGCGAATAATATGGATTTTTCCCCTCGTCACATCTACAAGAGTGGAAGGTCTCCCTCCTGCCGTCTTCCCTGCATCAAGGATCACGTCAATCTTTTCACCGAGGTCTTTTACAATTTCCGCTGCCGAATCAGGATTTCTCCCACCTGAGATGTTAGCACTGGTACCGGTAAGGGCAGTGCCGAGATAGGCAAGAAACTGCCTTGTAAGAGTGTTTCCGGGGACTCTCAGGCCGATGGTACCGGTCCCGGCAGTCAATTCCGGCAGCACCTTGTCGTTTGCGTTAAAAATGAGCGTGAGAGGACCGGGCCAGAAGAGTCGCATCAGTCGTTCCGCCTCCGGTGTGATTTCAGCCGCCCATCTATGAACTTCTGCCGGATCGGAGATCAGGAGAAGAATCGGTTGGTTGGCCGGTCTATTTTTGATGGAAAACAGTTTCCGAACGGCATGCGGATTCTGAGGATCAGCACCAAGCCCATAGAAGGTGTCGGTCGGATACGCCACAACACCGCCGAAATTAAGCGTCGAACGACATTGAAAAAATGCTTGTTCCGGATGGCGGGAGTCGATTCTGATTATCTGGGCCATAGCTGTGAAGAATTGCAGACTACCCTAAAGTTTTTTCAGGCGCGATTCCGATCCCGCATGTACCGTTCTGCAATTCGGAAAGGACTTCCCCTCCCATCAAGACGATATCGCCGTGTTCACGCTTCAGCACATCCGCGACAACCGGACACTTGACCTTGAACAGAAAAAAGATCCTGTTGTCGCCGGTTTTGACAAGCGTTTCAAAATTCGCCTGTCCTTTGCTTATGATCAAGTCGGCAGAACGATACCGATCGATAAAACGCGGAGAACACTCCTCAAGCAGAGTACCGATGCCGTCACTGCCGTTATCAATGACTTCAGCACATTCCTGAAGACCGGCAAAGGCCGCGTCAACGAGCGTTGCGTCATTGATCACCGGAGCCCCTTTGACCACCGCGGTGACTTTTTTCCCCCGATTGCGCAGTTCTTCCAGCAGCACCCGGTCGAATACAATTTCTCCTGCATTGTCGCACAAATAGAGAATGCTCTGCGCCTTGTCAACGGCCCGATAGAATTCTTGATACTCCTCCTGCGACAACGGGAGTTGGAACGAGTCTGCAAGAGAACGGTCCAGATCAACGCTTTCAAAAATGCCGAAGTCAATTATATTTCCGGCGATCGCGACCCGAACACCCGCCTCAAGACGGTCTGCCGCCTTATCGACCAGATGCCGGACGGCCGGTAGTTGTTTGTACGCAATATTGTTATACGTTTCCTTGATCTGCCGGTATGGGTCAACGCCGGTTTCGTCACGCAGCAGCCGGTGCACACGCGTGGCAATACGCGCCGGAATTTCATCATATGCGGCTGTATCCAGAAGAGACGTCGCTTTTTGATGAATTTCGTGCTTTCTGTCGCCTTTTACATCCGCATAAGCCAGGGTACGGGTTATCTGGCTGGAGAAGCATGACAGGCACTCGGGTCTGGTTTTCAAAACGACTGTCCTTCCGACAAAGACGGGCCGGCAACTTTCTTTTTTCTTCTTCTTCGGCGGGCCTTTTTCTTGACCGGACTTTCCTCAGGGGATGCTGCAGGCTCCTTGTGTGCAATAACGGCAGAAAGAGACGTAAGCCGTTTTGCTTTTTCCTCCACTTCGCGCTCCATTTCAACTTTAAATACTTTCAGCCGATTAGCGACTTTTACATCGCTGGTGCCAATGATTTGTGCAGCAAAAATTCCCGCATTTTTTGCACCACCCTTACCGAGCGACATGGTGGCAACCGGAACTCCGCCTGGCATCTGGACCGTGGCGAGGAGGGCGTCTATTCCTTTGAGCGGCGATGAATCCATGGGTACGCCGATCACCGGCAGTGTGGTCTGGGACGCGATCACTCCCGCCAGATGAGCCGCCCAACCGGCACCTGCAATAATCACCTTGATGCCGCGCTTTTCCGCAGTCTGGCTGTATTCAAGCACCTTTTTGGGCGTTCGGTGTGCTGAAGCAATTGACATCTCATATTCTATACCGAACTCCTGAAGCATTGCGGCCGCTTCCTGCATCACCGGCAAATCAGAGTCGCTGCCCATCAATATCCCAACAAGCGGTTTAACCATAATAACCCCCTTCATTAATCTGAAATCATAAGATTTTCACCTGATCGCAAATAATTATAGCTTCTTTGGATCAGAAATAAATACGGTTGAAACACCGAATGTTCTTTTAAGGAGCGGCATCAGGGATTTCACACCGACGGTTTCCGTTGCGTAATGCCCCCCCACAATTAAATTTATTCCATGTTCTTTCGCTGCATTATAGACACCCAAATCGATCTCGCCGACCAGAAAACAGTCAAGACCTTCCTGAACCGCATCTACCAGCATGCTTCCTCCGCCGCCGGAGACGATTCCTATGAACCGGATGCGTTTCTTGCCGAACCGATACAGGCAGCAGTCTGTTTTCAGGATATCGGATAACCGGGACGATACTGAATGCGCGTTCATCGACGTTCTGAATGAGCCTGCATATCCGATCTTCATCCCGTGATATCTACCGAACTTGCGGAGGTGCTGCACGCCGAGCAATCGGGCTAACTGTGCATTGTTTCCGTATTCTTCATGAAGATCAAGAGGCAAGTGCGCGGCATATAATGCCATATTGTTTTTTTTCAGGCTGACGGTCCTTTTGTTTTCCAAATCACGGTCCTTCCGGGGCTTCCACAGGATGCCGTGATGAACGACCAGAAGTTCCACGCCCCGTTCTTTCGCCTTTTCGAAGGTCTGCATACAGGCGTCAACGGCAAAACCAACCGTGGTGATCGGTCCCGTTTTACGTGATTGGACCTGCAACCCGTTAGCGGAAGCATCTCGTATCTTCCGGACCTGAAGGGTTTTGTTCAAAAAGAAGGCAATTTTTTTTACAGTCGCTTTTTCCAACGCTAATTACCTGTTTCAAGCGCCCGGGCCCCGATATCCCTGCGATAATGTGCGCCATCGAAAGATATATCGCGCACTGCGGCATATGCATTATCAATGGCACCGGCCACAACCGTCCCTAATCCTGTAACGCCAAGCACTCTGCCGCCATCTGTTACAGGTCTTCCATTTTTCAATGCCGTCCCGGCATGGAACACCATCACGTTGTCATGCGCCAGTGCTTTTTCCAGCCCTTTGATCTCTTTACCTTTTTCATATTCACCGGGATACCCGCCTGACGCCATGACAACACATACGGCCGATTCAGGCTTCCATTTGACGTCTACGGTTGACAGCGTTCCATCAATAATGGCCTGTATGATTGCTATAAGATCTGAACCCAGCCGCATCATGATCGGCTGGGTTTCCGGATCGCCGAACCGCGCATTAAACTCAAGCACCTTAGCCTCGCCGTTATGAATCATGAGACCGGCATACAGCACTCCCTTGAACAGACGGCCTTCTTTTTCCATGGCCCGCACCGTGGGAACCATAATGGTCTCCATGACCCGGCGCTCCAGTTCTTTGGTCACGACCGGTGCCGGAGAATAGGCTCCCATACCCCCGGTATTGGGTCCCCGGTCACCGTCAAAAACGCGTTTATGATCCTGTGACGATGCCATAGGAACGACCGTTTTCCCGTCGGTAAAGGCCATAAAAGATGCCTCTTCACCTTTCAGAAATTCTTCTATTACCACTCGGTCGCCCGCTTTTCCGAACGCCTTATCAGTCATGATCAGGTCAAGAGCCTTGATCGCTTCTTCTACGGTTTCGGCGACGACAACTCCCTTGCCGGCGGCCAGGCCGTCCGCCTTCACAACGATAGGTGCGCCTTTTTCACGCACATACGCCTCGGCTACAGCACGATCGGTAAAAACACCGTAATCAGCTGATGGTATGCAGTATTTTTTCATCAGGTTCTTTGAAAATGTTTTGCTCGCCTCAATCTCCGCGGCTTTGCCGCTCGGTCCGAATGCCCGGAGACCGGCCTTCGTGAACTCATCAACGATGCCCATGGAAAGCGGTCCTTCGGGCCCCACAATGGTGAGATCAACTGCATTATCTTTGGCAAAGGACAGCAGTTTATCAACATCCTCGGCCTTGATCGGCAAACATTCCGCGAGTTGTGCCATGCCCGCATTGCCGGGCGCGGCATAAATCTTTTTGACGTTTGGGTTTTGTGCCGTTTTCCAGACAAGTGCGTGTTCTCTGCCGCCGCTGCCGATAACAAGTACTTTCACGTATACGCTCCTTGACGCTGGCCTCTCCGTGGTTTGACCGGAGAACCGGATTGACAAAAACTATGTTCGCTGCAAACTCCTGAGCGCTTCATTCATGGCGCCTGTACGATATCCTTCAAGATCAAGACAGACGTAGATGTAACCAAGGCGTTTGAACTCTGCGGTAATTTTCCCGGCCATATCACCGGAAAGCATGCGGCTAAAATCGTTCTGTTCCAGTTCTATCCTCGCCGTATCTCCATGATGACGTACACGAACCTGACGGAAACCCTGCGTATGCAGGAACTCCTCGGCAGATTGTATTCTCACGAGAATCGTTGGAGTGATTCGCGTACCGTAAGGAATGCGTGAGGACAGACAGGCAAGGGCGGGCTTGTTCCAGACAGGCAGATTCAGCATGCGGGCGCAATCACGGACGTCGGCTTTGGAAAATCCCGCTTCTCTTAAGGGGCTCCTGACGGAAAATTCTCCGGCAGCCTTGGATCCCGGGCGGTAATCGTTCAGATCGTCGGTGTTCGAACCATCAAGCAAAAACGGAATCCCTTCATCCGCGGCAATCTGTTTGAGTTTTCCAAAGAGCTCTTTTTTGCAATGATAACAGCGGTCAGGTGAGTTGCGTACAAACTCTTCAGATTCCAACTCCGAAGTGTGCAAAACCCGGATCGCAACCCCCAGCGTTTCCGCAAACTCCTTTGCGGCGGCAAGTTCCGACTGTGGATATGTTTCAGAATACGCTGTGACGACTACGAGGCGGTCACCAATAACTTCCGCTGCTGCCTTGAGCAGCAGAGAGCTGTCGACACCGCCGGAATAAGCAAGCACCGCGGATTCCATCTCTCTGAGCAACTCTTTGAGACGGTTCCATTTCTGTTCAATCATCATTCGATTGATAATAACACAGCATGAACTTGAGTGTCAATAACCCGTGTATGTTCACGTTCAAATGTTTTCGAACGATGTCGCTATGAACGAAAACCGTTCATTATGACGTCATACAGGCCCCACAGGCCGAATGCAATAAAGACCAGCGCGGCAAACCACTTGATCTGTTTTTCCGGGATTTTTTTATGCAAGACAATCCCGGCAAGAATCCCTACGGCATCAGCCAGCACCATGGCCGTCGTGGTCCCAAGCCAAACAGAAATGACGGAATGAAACTCAGCCGCAAGGGCCACTGTGGCAAGCTGGGTTTTATCTCCCATCTCGGCCAGAAAAAACGCGACAGTCACGGTCCAAAAAGGGCTGAAATTGAACTTTTTGTCCTCTCCTTCCAAGGTATCCCCGCGGAGGGTCCACAGACCGAAAAAGATAAACGACAAGGCCGCTGCAATCTTTATATACTCAATGGGTATAAAATCAGTAATGGTACTGCCGACATAGGATGCAAGAAGATGATTCACCGCTGTTGCTGCAAAAACTCCCCACAATACCGTCTGCCACCGAAACCGGGTGGCAAAAGCCATGGCCAGAAGCTGGGTTTTATCGCCCATCTCAGCAAGAAAAACGATGCTCAACGACGTCAAAAAAATCGTCATGCGAGAACGGCCTTCTGCTTTTTAATCAGCATTTTTATGCCCTTTTCTCCCAAGGCCAGGAGTTTGTTGAGCTCAGTTTTTGAGAATGGCTTGCCCTCCGCAGTACCTTGTATTTCGACAATTTCGCCAGAACCGGTCATAACCATATTCATGTCTGTCTCAGCGGATGAATCTTCATAATAACAAAGATCAAGCACCGGTTTTTCCGAGACAATTCCCACACTCACCGCCGCAAGGAAATCTTTCACCGGCAGCGAGCTGATCATCTTTTGTTTTTTCATATGTCGCAGAGCGTCAACGAGCGCAATGTATGATCCGGTTATGGACGCCGTGCGCGTGCCGCCGTCTGCCTGGATGACGTCACAGTCAATTAATATAGTCCGCTCTCCAAGCTTCTTCATATCCGTGACCGCTCGGAGCGATCTGCCGATAAGCCGCTGGATTTCGTGGGTGCGTCCGCCAACCTTGCTCCGCTCCCGATTAATCCTTTGCTGGGTTGAACGAGGAAGCATGGCATATTCCGCAGTGACCCAACCGGTGCCTTTTCCCCGCAAAAAAGGAGGAACGGAATTTTCCACGGTTGCCGTACAGATCACTTTTGTATCGCCCATCTCAAACAGCACAGAGCCTTCAGCAGATTTGATATAGTTTCTCGTAATGCGTATTCTGCGAAGTTCGTCTGTTTTTCTGCCGTCAACACGCATGATGTCCTCCTAAGATTTCAGCCTGTCTTTTTCTGTTGAGTGCTAAAACTGGAAATATCGAGTTTTTCTATTTTTTCCCACTGCCTTTGCAGACTTCAACATCATATCCACAAATAATTTACCTTTTTCCACAGCTTTTTCCACAGGATATCCCTGTGCAATAAACACTGTTATCGCAGAAGAAAGCATGCATCCCGTGCCATGAAACTCGCCTTTTCTTCGGTTTGTGGAAAAACTCAGCACTATTTTCCCTCCGTACAAGATGTCCACAGCCGGTCCGGAGCGGTGACCGCCTTTGATAAGAACATATGACGGCCCCATATCGAGCAATTTACCCGCGGCATAGTCGATTTCCTGATCACTCGTAATTCTCATACCGGTCAGAACTTCTGCTTCCGGAATATTGGGGGTTACAATCAGCGAGAGTGGAAGCAAACGGCGTTTGAGTGCTTTTACGGCATCAGGAACAAGAAGCACTTTTCCTGAACTGGATCGTACGACAGGATCAATGATAAGTTTTTCAATTTTGTAATGCTGAACCACATCCGCCACTGCACTTACCGTCCCGGCTTCAAGCAGCATGCCTGTCTTGACCGCACCAGGCTTTATATCAGAAAGGAGAGATATTAACTGCTGACGCATGATAAGACGGGAAACCGGAAAGACACCGCTCACTCCTGTACTATTTTGGATGGTGAGGGCTGAAGGCACGGCCATTCCATACGCGCCCAGTGCCTGGAAGGTTTTGAGGTCTGCCTGGATGCCTGCGCCGCCTGATGGGTCGGAACCAGCTATGGAAAGGACTTTTATCATCATTCAGAGAAATGCAGCAGCCAGGAAAGAGACAGATACCATTTTCGCGGAATCATTCAGTCAATTGTTTTTTATCGCAGCGGTTTCCGAAGATATACTGACGTCTATTCAAATTTTAGCTGAATTAATTCCATCGGATTTACACGCGCCCCCTGGACGCGCACACCCCAATGCAGGTGAGCGCCGGTGGAGCGGCCGGTAGAACCGACCAGGCCGATTACCTCGCCTTTAGCTACAGTCTGGCCGGGGCGGATGAGTATCCTGGAAAGATGAAAAAACATGGTGTAAATCCCCTGGCCATGATCAAGCACGATGCTGTTTCCGGAAAAAAACTGATCGTCAACTAAAACAGCGACGCCGTTATTCGGTGCCCTGACGGCATCTCCTTCTTTGGCAGACACATCCACGCCCGTATGGGAACTCTTCGGAATTTTATTGATGATTCTCTGAACGCCGAACTTCGTAACGATTTCCCCTTCGCAGGGGTTGATGAAATTTCCCGACCAGCCGCGCGGCGATACATTGGGCCAGACTGCAGCCATTTTTTTCTGTTCACGCTCCACGCGTGCTTCATTTTCCGGAGAAAGCTCAACCATCCCTTTCGGAAGCTTCAGACGCTGCACGGGATATTTCTTTTTTGAAATCACAACCGTGCGGTGAATCACGGCGTTCTCCGCAGTAATGTCCAGACTGTAATCGCCTGGTTTTGTATAAAGATCAATGCCCAGAATCGCTTTAAAGGCTGTTGTTGCTCCATTTGCAGAATACCAGTAAAGCTTTCTGCCGTCAAAAGTGCCTTCAGGCGGTGCAGGTATATTCTTGAGCGTAAGCACCACGATGTCTCCGGGTCCCGGTGCAGGAGGATCAAGAATGATTTCCGGCTGCAGCTTCATTGCCGCATGAGCAGGGAAATGAGAACTTAAGAAAAGAAGAAGCAAAAATACCCATTTCGCCTGGTCGAGTATGACTCGCTTACAACTATATTCAGACCGTCCCCGCTGTTTTGGCATTATGTCAATTACCGGATTTATCGTTATTTCGTGCTTTTCGCCTCTTTTTTCAAATACTGCGATACACCCCGCATGGAACAAAACTCACCGCACATGGTGCAAACATCAGATTCCTTGGGCAGGCTGGATTCACGCAGTTTTCGGGAACGTTCCGGATTGATCGAAAGTTCTATCTGCCCCTTCCAGTCAAGGGCCTTCCGCCGCCTGGCCATTTCCTTGTCCCATTCAATTGCGCCTTTCACTCCTTTGGCGATATCTGCCGCGTGCGCCGCTATGCGGGAAGCCATAACGCCTTCCCGGACGTCTTCAAGATCCGGCAGCCTCAGGTGTTCTGACGGAGTGACGTAACACAGAAAATCCGCACCGGCCGCACCGGCTATTGTCCCCCCTATGGCTGACGTAATATGATCATACCCTGGCGCCACGTCGGTTACGAGCGGCCCGAGCACATAGAACGGAGCTCCCTTGCAAAGCTCCTTCTGTATCTTGATATTTGTTTCCACCTGATTGATCGGCACATGCCCCGGTCCTTCAATCATTACCTGTACACCGGCCTCATGGGCTCGGTCGCGCAGTTCACCGAGTATGATTAGTTCCTCAATTTGGGCGCGATCCGTGGCGTCTGCCAGGCAGCCCGGACGCATGCCGTCGCCGAGCGACAGCGTCATATCGTATTTTTTGCAGATTTCGATCAATCTGTCATACTGTGCATTCAAAGGATTTTCTTTTTCATTGTAGATGATCCACTCAAGATGGAACGCTCCGCCCCGGCTTACCACATCCATAATCCTGCCCTGCCGCTTAAGCCTCTCCACGCTTGCAATGGTCACTCCGCAGTGCACGGTTATAAAATCCACTCCTTCTTCCGCCTGTTGCTCAATCACTTTAAAAAGAGTTTCAGGGTCCATTTGAGCAATCGAACGATGTTGCTCAATGGTTTCAACAGCGGCCTGGTAAATGGGCACCGTGCCGATTGAAACAGTCGAATGATTAAGAATTTCCTTGCGAATTTCAATAATCGGGCCTCCGGTTGAAAGGTCCATGACTGCATCAGCGCCAGCCGATACGGCCACTTTGAGCTTTTCGATCTCGTCTTTGACGGACATCCTGTCTTTTGACGTACCGATATTCGCGTTGATTTTGGTCCGCAGTCCCTTGCCGATCCCCAGCGGCACAATTTTATTGTGTTTGTTGTTTTTCGAAATGACAATGGTCCCATTTGCCACACCCTGCATGATATGCTCAACGCTGAGCCCCTCGGCACGGGCAACAGCAGCCATCTCCGGAGTGGTATTTCCCTTTCGAGCTTCCAGAATTTGTGTCATGATAGACTCCCTTGCAAATTAAAGTAAATTACCGTAATACCTGCATCGCATCAAGAATATTCCGCGATGCCTTTTGTATATCATCGGCGGCGAGAATCGCAGAAATCATTGCCACCCCGTCTGCACCGGCTGCTAAAACCGATCCTAAATCGTCCGGTTTTATCCCTCCAAGTCCGAAAACAGGAAGATGCACATGTTGTTTTACCAGTGTGAGCGTTTGCAATCCGACAGGCGCACCATATTGTTTTTTAGACGGAGTAAAAAAAATCGGGCCGAATGTTATAAAATCAGCGCCACCTGCCTCCGCATCTCTTGCCTCATATACCGTATGCGTGGACACGCCTATCATCATGTCCTGTCCCACGATTCTGCGGACTGCTGAAACTGGCATGCTTTGCTGTCCAAGGTGAACTCCATCAGCACTGATGGAAACAGCCGCATCCACGCGATCGTTCACGAACAGTTTTGCGTTGAAATCGGCAGTAATGCTGCGTACGTCTCGCCCGAGAGCCAGAAACTCCCGAAGAGGCAAATCCTTTTCGCGTAACTGAACCGCCCGAACTCCGCCACGGAGGGCACGTTCAACCGCTTCAGCAAGCGGAATCCGTGTTTGTTTCCGGTCCGTAATCAGGTAGAGCTTGAAATCAACAGGCAACAAACTTCTCCCAGAGCAAAAAAATCTCCCAAAGCCCGTACTCCGGATGTTGTTAGCTTCCGATTAAACCTTCCATCGGGCTGCTGGCAGTGGCAT
Organism: uncultured Nitrospiraceae bacterium; assembly: GCA_964586075.1. Taxonomy (GTDB): domain Bacteria; phylum Nitrospirota; class UBA9217; order UBA9217; family UBA9217; genus JBAZLV01. Next base: position 34,565 of record CAZPGZ010000023.1, read on the forward strand.
AAAGCTTCCGGGGTATCCTGCCCGCTTTATACGCAAGCCTCCCGGCAAGCACTCCGTATTTCATGGCTTCTGCCATTGCAATCGGGTCTTTGGCACCCGCGATGGCTGTATTCAGCAAAACCGCATCGCAGCCCAACTCCATGGCAAGCGCCACATCCGAGGCCGTGCCGACACCGGCGTCAACAACAACGGGAACTTTTACTGTTTCCAGAATAATTTTTATGTTGTACGGGTTGCGGATGCCGAGGCCTGAACCGATGGGCGCCGCGAGCGGCATGACGGCAGGGCAGCCGATATCAATAAGTTTCTTCGCCATGATCGGATCATCGATGACGTATGGCAGCACGATCAAGCCTTCTTTTACGAGGACTTTGGCCGCTTCCAGCAAAGCCTCATTGTCGGGAAAGAGGGTTTTCTCGTCTCCGATCACTTCGAGCTTCACCAGTTTAGATATTCCCGCTTCTGCTGCAAGCATTGCCGTCCGGATCGCATCTTTGGCCGTGTAACAGCCGGCAGTGTTGGGAAGTATCTTGTATTTTTTAGGATCGATATAATCCAGCAGGTTTTCCTTGTTCCGGTCGATAATATTTACCCGCCGCACAGCAACGGTGACGACGTCGGTACCCGAAGCCTCAATCGCCCGTTTTGTTTCGGCAAAATCCTTGTATTTTCCAGTCCCCACCCAAAGGCGGGAGTTAAACTCAATTCCTGCTATCGTTAATGTATCACTCATGAAAAGTATGCTCCTTCGATGAAAAAATGGTAATGGTCTCTTAAAAATTCTACCCGCCGGCCATGAAACTAACTATTTCCAGGCTGTCACCTTCCTTCACAAACGTCGAGCCATAGCTGTTTTTTTTCACAATTTCAAGGTTTAACTCAACGGCCACACGCTGGTGTTGAATGCTCAGATGTTCAAGCAATCCGGTAATGTTCAAATTATCAGGAATTTTTTTTTGTTCACCGTTTATCGTAACTGTCATCGCTCCTGTCCTCGTGACAACAAAAAAGCCGCATCCGGAAGGATACGGCTTAAAAGCTTATTGTTAGCTTGCCTTCCCTACGCCGGAACTACCCGGATCAGGTTCTAAGGGTCGTCCAGAAAATCTGAACTCTCAGCCAATTCGGCTCCCCCAGCTTTATGTATTTGTAAATTACCGTAAACAGACTAAAAAGTCAAGCGGTTTTCGGATTTGATCAACCATTCAGGAGTGTAACCACCGGGGTGCCGTCCTCGCGATAATCGATGATATTAAGCGCGCCGAAAGACTGCTCAATCCTGAATAAGTTCAGCGGGTGTATATCCAATATATCCGCAAGAATCACCCTGTTTATCCCTCCATGCAGCATCATCGCGATTTCCTGATTTGCATGTGAAGCCACCAGCCGTTTAAATACAGGAAGTACCCTGTTTTGCACATCAATCACGTTCTCCCCACCCTGAGGTCGATAGTTCAATAGATCAGCCTGCCAGGCTGAATATTCGGCAGGAAAACGATCCTTAATTTCCTCCACCGTAAAACCTTCCCACTTCCCTACGCTTCGTTCTCTCAATTCTCTTAACGGGACAAAAGGGGCGTTGGTTCGGTCGGCAATAATTTTCGCCCCTTTGATCGTTCTGAGAAGATCGCTTGAATAGACAATGGAAATGTTTTTTTCGGCAAGAATATCGGCAAGCCGATGCATTTGCTGAATGCCGTTCAAGGTGATATCAATATCGATATGGCCGTTATAATGTTCTTTGTCGCCATTCAAAACTTCGCCATGGCGCATAAGATATATTCTCGAAGGCATACTTTCGCCCTTGCTGTCGGAAGCTTGAGCAATCAGCTTACGCCGGCAAAAATCACGAACAGCAGAAACACAAGAATTTCATTCATTTCACTTACCGCACCGACGGCATCACTGCTGATTCCGTCCGGACGGGCAAGAAAATACCTCCGTCCCAGAATAGTAAACAGCACGACCCCGATGATGAGGCTGCAAATGAGAAACACCGCTCTCATTTGCTCTTCAATGATGACAAATCCCGCCAGACCAACCGCAATCAGTGATATATATATGAGTTCGCCGGTCCTAATGTGTCCGACGAAAGTCCTGTTCGTTTCAGCCCCTTGCCTGAAGGTCGACTTAAATGCCATAATTGTCTGAGACCATCGGGAAAGCATCGGCGCAATCAATAAAGCTGCCACTTTTTCACTGTTGAACAAACTGTTTAAGCAGAGGTATTTCATGAGGAGAATGAAGAAAACACCTATAATGCCGGCCGTGCCGATTTTGCCGTCTCCTGCGACAGAAAGGCGCAAATGTTTTCCAGACCCTGCTGTAAGAGTGTCCAGTGTATTTGCCAGGCCATTAACATCTAGAGCCTTCGTTATAACAACAGAAAGCGCTACAAGAAGAAGATTGGAGACCGTATGAGGAAGTGCGATGAGGGTAAAAAACTTGTCGAAATTGACTAGGAGAAGGCCGATCAGAAAGCCGACTACGGGAAAGAAAATCATTGATTTTACAAGATCATTTTCCTCAATTTTATGCTTTTTATTGAGTCTGAATATTGTAAGGTATTGCAGTGCGATGGAAAAATTATGCCTCATGCCGCTCTCCCGTTGTTCCTTGTTGCGCTTAACTTGAGGTCGTGTTTGTTCAGGAATCCTCCGGTGCCTGTCGGAGGGGTCTCCACGGATAAATTGGAAAATAATATCCAAAAGCAATATGGAAAGATTTCAATCCGGGCCGCGGAATGGTGACAAATACAACTGCCGTCGAGATACCCGTCTGAACCTAGCTAGCCATAAAACCGAACAGAAAAAAACCCGTCTATTCAAATAGGCGGGGTTTATATCAGCAGTCTGCTATTAAATTTAACGACGCAGGCGGCGGGTTCTGAACCCGGCAACACAGCCAACAGAAGAATAGTAATTCAAAAGGTTGGCTTTTGTCAAGCACGACTTTTTGATTTCCATTGCAAAAAAGATACGATAGCAAAGAAATGCTGCGACTTACCTCACTCTATCTCGTCAACAGCGCAAGGGAAGGCTGAATATCCTGAGTCCTTTTAAGCAAATAGTCCCGGAAATTTCTTTAACCTTAGATACAGGATGTTTCAGAACGGTACTAATAAAGACGCCGGGCAGGCATTTCACTTTCCGCATTCAACGAATTCAAGCACCGGTAAGGGTTATGCCTGCTACGGAATATACGTCAAGGCTTGTTATCAAAATCAAAGCGTCTATTCGCTTTTATTGACTTCGATAGTGGTTAGAATTTGATCTCCGCCGGAATTGAAGGTCAACCTGCCCTCTTTTTTGTATGAGCATTCAAATACCCACCGGTCATCCCCAAAATAAAACGGGATGTGCGCTTTGCCTGTAGGACGATGCCATTGGGCGTTCGGTTTACCTATCTTGGCAAATACTTCATTCATGGTCATGCCGAGTTTCAGTTTGGCAAATTTGCTGCCGCGCGCAGGAGTGCCGATTATGCCGGTTTTGCTTTCATCTTTTTTGTCAGCTTTTTTGTCGACTTTTTCGGATTTCTCCTGTTTCTGGGGCGTAGTTGTATCCTCCGTGGACTTGTTACGCGCACAGCCCGCAAGTACTGCAAACACAGCAAGCGCAGCAAGCGCAATCATCAAACTCTTCTTAATCTTCACGTTCATGGCAACCCCTCCTGTTTTTACAGATATTTATTATTCTTTATAACCATTTGCAAAAACCAAGTCAATATATTTATTGTCGTCTCTCTTCAAATTTTTCACTTTCGCGTATCAACCGGTTCAACATTGAGCATGCAGGGCACTCGACAGTAGACCGATAAACTTAGGATTGTCCACGAGCACATATTTATTTTGCAAACTGCACACCTATGAATGTCCAGAGTCACCTCTTTGGAAAGAAATGACATATTAATATTGATTAAAATGTTTAAAATTTCAACCTAAATTAACCTTGGGATGGAATTTTCGCGCGGAGATTAGTGGCACGTCACAAATACTGAGCATTACAAAAAAAGGAAGAAAAAAATCAAAAAAATAATAAAATGGAGCGGGCGACGGGTCTCGAACCCGCGACCCCAAGCTTGGGAAGCTTGTACTCTACCAACTGAGCTACGCCCGCTTTTCGTGAAATATTATAGCCACCGGTATTGATGTTGTCAATCAAAAAACCGGAAACAGCGCTGATTGTCTGCGATTGTGTTATAAGAGAACCTTGATGTCTTTCTCAAAGTTCTCTTCCGTTCCGAATCCGACATATCGTTTGATGATTTTCCCGGTTTTATCGAGGATCATTGCTGTAGGAATTGAGCGAACCCTGTATCGCTCTGGAATGTCATCTGTACCTTTAAGAACGGCGTATGTAATCCCGTACGACACCAAAAAAGATTTTACAAAGCTCCAGTCTCCCTTGTCCAGCGATATGGCAAGAACGACCAATCCCTTGTCTTTATATTTTTGATGAATTTTTTCGATGTCGGGTATTGCCGCTCTGCACGGCGGACACCAAGTGGCCCAAAATTCGAGCAGGACAACCCTCCCCCGATAATCCGACAGTTTTACGGTGTTGCCGTTTAAATCTTGAAGTGAAAATTCCGCAGCAACCGTGGTTGAATCCGCCGGTGTTTGCTTGTCAGAACAGGCCGAAAGGAAAACTATTGCAGTGAAAACGGTAATGAAAAATATTTTGGACATTGTAAAATATATGGAGAAGAGAGTGTCTCCGCTTAGGATAAAAAAATAGCCTGCAGAAGCAGGCATATTTAATATTAAACAATACTTCGTTACTACCAGTGTATGTTGTTATTTTGCAAGAAGTGCATCTATTTTTGTTTTAAGCTGCGCTTTTGGGACCGCGCCGACCACCTGGTCGACTGTCTGGCCATTTTTGAAAAACATCAATGTCGGGATGCCCATAATGCGGTATTTTCCGGCAACATCAGGATTTTCATCCGTATTCAGTTTCAATACTTTTAGTTTGCCTTCGTATTCCTTGGAAATCTCATCAACAATCGGTGCAACCATTCTGCAGGGTCCACACCAGACCGCCCAAAAATCAACCAGTACCAGACCTTGCGCTTTCAGCACTTCCTGTTCCCAGGTCGCACTTGTTACCGCTTCAGCCATGCTGTCCTCCTTCAGAACGCTACAATACGTCGTTATGATACGGTAAAAAAATTATAGTCGATAGTCCGCGCATTGTCAATAAATTTCAATTATGGCATAATAAACCATAATGAACTGGAAGCTGCTTCCATACGGTACCGACGGATGGACTGAAAAAATACGGTTCGTGGACAGAATTGTTGCATCCAGACCGGAGGCTCCATACCTGTTCAACGACATCCTCATTCTGGTTGCCTCCACGCGCATGAAGCGTATGTACGGCAGGCTCTTTCTGGACGCTTTGCATCGTTTACACAATACCAACGCACTCGTGCAACCGGATATTTTGACAATCCATCAGTTTTTGGAAAAATTGAGCAGAAAACGCTCTATTCCTTCAGTCGTGAACGAAAGCAGCAAGCTTCTTCTGCTTGAAGGTATTGTTAAAGAGCACCTCGTTCGAAACAATCTGTTCCAACAGGACCCAAGGCTGCTGGCGCCGTCTCTTTCGTCTGCTCTTGCAGGAATGATCACGCAGTTGTCAGCAGCTGGTATAGCGCCCGAAGACCTCCTGACAAAAATCAAAGAAGAAGATTTTTTCCACAAACCGCAGGTCAAGCTGCTGCTTGATGTTTATTTTCAGTATCGCGACGTCTTGTCAAATAAGCATCGTACGGACCCGGAAGGAATGCACGCGTTCCTACTTGCCGCTTTCGATCCATCGTGGTTTGCCGGCTATCAAGAAATTATTATTGACGGCTTCTACGACGCACAAAAATCTGAGCATGATATACTCTTGAAAATTTCGGCACTGAACCGGTGCACCTGCTTCGTGGAAGCGCCTGCGCGTGAAATTATAAACAGCACCGACAATACACATCCGATCAGGATCATAAAAGACTTCCTGTCTGGTACGAACGGTCTATCGGCATGCGACGAAACGACTGCATCTCCTGATAATCATATAATAGCGTCCGTTCTTTTTTCAAACAAACCCCGTGCAGAAGTGACCCAAAAACTCCCTGCGCTGTCGTCTTTTACAAAAAAGATAAACCTGCTTTCGGCGGTGAATACCCGCGAAGAGATATCGTTGATTGCCGGCATGATTAAAAAATCCATACGGGGCGGCGCTGCGGCCGACTCAATCCTCGTCGTTTTTCCGGCACTCGATGAATACGCACCTCTGGTCGAAGAAATTTTTTCGGACTACGGCATACCGTACAACCGTGCGCTGGGCAGGCAGCTCAGCGCATCACCGGTCGCCACTTCGATAATTTCTCTTCTCAACGCTTGTCAGGAGGATTTTTCTGGTGCTTCACTGCTCAAAATCTTCAGTTCGCCCTTTCTTAAATTCTCTGACCAGCCACAGTTGACACCTTCACTCGATCGGTTTATGAGGCACCACCGCATACTCGGAGGAAGAAACAGACTTCAAGCGGCACTCCGGTACCATACGTCGAATGAAAACGGAATTGACATCCTGGGTGAATCATTACACGATCTTTTCGATGTTTTGGGCCCTTTCAAGACCCCGGAACCCGCGCCTCTTCTTGCCTGGATGAATCGTTTCAATGATCTGCTCGCGTGGTCGGGACTTAGTGCAAGCGTGAAAAATATGCATGGCCCTCTGAACATCAACCTTCAGGCACTTCGCAAACTGAATGAAACTATTGCCTCGTTAACAGAAGCAGCCAGACTTTTTCCGGAATACAACTACACGTTTCAGGAATGGCTTTTTCTGTTGAAAAAAACATTCATGCAAACACGATTTCAGGTCCCTCCGGAAGACGAGAGCGGCGTCCAAATCCTGGGTCTTCAGGAAAGCGCGGCTCTCCCCTGGTCGGAAATATATTTTGGCGGCCTGACGGATGCGGCCTTTCCGCAGCATTTGCCGCAGAATATTTTTCTGCCGGAATCAATGCTCGAAGCTCTGGGTGCAAGTACCATCGAGCGTCAGCGCCTTCTGGCGGCATACCACTTCTACCGGATTCTTCTTTCTGCGGACACCGTTACTCTCACCTGGCCGGAGAATAAGGGCGACAAACCGGTGATTCCATCGCCTTTTCTAGAAGAACTGACTCCCCTTAAAATTGCCGGCGTTCTCAACCGGAACATCGAAAAAACGGCAGGGATACAGTTTCCCCTCTCGCTGGAAAAAAGCGGAAGTCTTCAGGAACTGGCCAAAGCCGTCGGCATCGCAGGCAATATTCAGTTCAACAATGATACAAACAGTCTTGCTGAATGGCTTGCGGATTTATCCGGGGAAAAACCGGAATTCTCTTCTCCCCTGGCAGCCATTACATCAGCGCTCAATTCCCAACGTTCGTCACCGGCAGAAACTGTACCTGTTCAGCGCAGGCAGGAATTCCGGGTAACAGAACTGGATGATTACCTTGCCTGCCCGTACGACTACTATGTCAAACATATCCTCGGAATTGAACCTTTGGAAACGGTGACAGAAGATATTTCTCCCCGTGACAGGGGCAGTAAAATACATGCTCTTTTGCACAAGTTCTATCTGTCTTGGAACATTCCAATAACAAAAAAAAACCGGCCGGAGGCGGAAATCATTCTCAAAAAAATTTCAGAGTCTGCCTTTGCCAGAGAAGCAGATTCGATGCGAAATCGCCGGGAAAAGATGGAATTTCAAACCCGTATCATGGAACGGTTTTTAGATGCTGAAGAAGAGTTTTGGACACACGGCATGCGTCCGGCATATCTGGAGTGGACTATTGAAGCGTTCATGCTCACTCTTGCGGATGGTCGGAATGTCGTACTTTCCGGAAAAATCGACCGCATCGATGTTGACGACAGAGGAAATTACATTATCGTTGATTATAAAACCGGGAAATATCCGCTGCCGAAAATGGGATTGGAGCAGGACCTGTTCCAGCTTCCAATCTACTCAATCATGGCTCAATCGGCTCTGGCGAACGGTAATCCCGGGCTCAAGAAATCCGTCGGCCTTGCCTATTATGATCTTACCGGCAAAAACAGCGCGGATGCACGTGATGTCGTTCTCTATGACGGAGACATCCTGCCGGAACAACCGTCATCCAAACCCAGGGCCGCTAAGAAACACGCCGATGAATATAAAACCATTCTGGACAAAAGCATAGAGAAAGCAGCCCAAGCAGTTGAGGGCATCCTTGCAAACGATTTCAGGCCGCAGCCGAAGGAAGAAAGCAAGTGCCGTTACTGTCGAAATGAGATGCTGTGCGGAAAAAAAGAAAATGACCGTTAGCCACCAGAATAAAAACATAACGGAGACCGCTGATACCAGAAAATCAGTGCACTTGTCAGCCTCAGCAGGTTCAGGCAAAACCCGCGCTCTGAAAGAACGCTATCTTGCGCTTCTTGCTAATCTTAACAAAAACGGCCTTCATTTCGACCAGGTTGTTGCCATTACTTTTACGGATAAAGCCGCCGCTGAAATCAAAAAACGGGTCATGAGTGATCTGCCCGAAACAATGCTCAAAAAAATCATTCACGGAACACAGGACCTCCGTATCTCGACCATTCACTCATTCTGCATGAATCTTTTGAAGCAATATCCTCTGGAAGCAGGTTTGCCGCCGGACTTCGGGATACTCGACAGCAGAGACCAGGCGTATAAAATCAAAAAAGCTGTTGAAGATGCACTGGAAGATTCAACATATGCTAATGATCCCTCATCGCCCCTCAGCACTTTTTCGATAGATGAGCTTGTCGAAAAGATCACCTACCTTCTCTCGATCAGGAGCAGACTCAAACGGATAGAGATTGATGCGGGAGGGCCTGAAGGCCTGCTCCAAACCTTCCGGCAGGGAATGGGGAAAGATGCAAACTATGAGGAAGTCTGCGCGCTTGTCTCAAGCAGCACCTGGCGGCATGCCTTTCAGACTATGGAGAAGCTGCTTGCATCGGCAGGCGACGGTTATTTGTCCTGCAGGGGTGCGGAACACACCGCACTCGCCTCCGCACAAACCCCAGAAACGGCCTACGACATCGCGCGTGCGGTCTTTCCCCTCTATTTCACGGCTGAGGATTCACCGCGTAAAAAACTGCCGATCACTGCAAAAGCATTTGGCAGTATGCAAAAACGCCGGGAATATGAATCTTTGTTCTTTCAGATACAGGATTTTCTTGCAAACTTCAAAAGAGCATATCGGGGCATCCAAGCAAGCGATGTATCAGAAAATATCTTGAAACTCTACCTGCTTGCGGAAGAAAAATATCGGGAATCGAAGCTCAGGGAAGGTCTTCTTGACTTTGATGATCTTGAAATTTCCGCGTATCGGCTTCTTCAGGGAACTGCATTTCCGGATATTCTCTACTGGCTCGACCGGAAGATACTCCACTTTCTCGTCGACGAGTTTCAGGATACCAGCGATATTCAGTGGGCCATTATACACAAATTAACCGAAGAACTCTTTGCAGGCATGGGTATGGACAAACCCATGCCCCCCACTCTGTTCATTGTCGGGGATGAAAAACAATCCATTTACCGCTTTCGGGAAGCAAACTATCGCCTGATTCATGATGTGCGCACGCTCATGGAAGAGAGGATACCCCGTGAAGCGCGCGAAATCCTCTCTCTTGAAAAAAATTACCGTTCAACGCCGGAAGTTATCGCAACCGTCAACCTGGTTTTTTCAGGCCTCTGGAATAATCTATATACCCCTGCCGAAACGGTTCGGAAAAAACATACTGGAAGTGTTCGCATCATCGAAATTCCGAAAAGCCACAGGATGCAGGCTGTTTCCAACAGCGAGGCTGAGATCATCGCGCTGGAAATATCAAAAATGATAACAAACGGTACGCCTGTCTATGAACAGGTCGCCAATTTTACTACTCCGCCTCATCCGGAAAATGGGCCGAAACAACCGATCCAAACGAACCTCTTTCCTTCTTCAGCTGAAGACTGGCGCATGCGACCGGCAGGATATGGGGATTGCGCGATCCTTATTCAATCCAGAACCAGGCTGAAGGAATATGAGGCGGCATTGCAGTCACAAGGCATTCCTTACCGTGTGGTGGGTGGAATCGGTTTCTACGAAGAAATTGAAATACAAGCAATCATCAATATCCTGTTTTACCTCTGGAATCATGATGACGTTCTTTCTTTGTTTTCAGCGCTCAAATCTCCCCTTTTCGGTCTCCATGAGAGTGATATTGCCCGCATGGTTCTAGCGGAGCACGAGGTGCCTCATGCGCTTAAACATCAGTATCCGGAAGTATGGCGCATGTTGAGCCGCTGGACGGAGATCGCCAGACTTATTCCTCTTGCGGGCCTGATACACAGAATTGTTGACGACAGTTGCGCATACGTCAGATTTGGGAAGATCAATCAGCAGGCGATTTTCAACATTGACAAACTGCTCGACACGGCGGGAGAATTCGACCGGCGAGGCTATACCACGCTTCAGGACTTTGTTGAATGGATCAGGAACATCCGGGACACCGAACAACGTGAAGCCACTTCAGACATGAATCTGCCGGAATTCGAAGGCTCCGTAAGCATTCTTACCGTGCACAAGGCCAAGGGTCTGGAATATCCTATTGTATTTCTGCCGGGAATAGACCAGGCCTCGCAATCACTCACCATTGGTCCTGAAGCCCTTATTCTCGAGGATATGCGAAAAAACGGAGATATCAGACGGCGTATGGCGGTCAGGAGCGCTTGCAACCCGGTCTATGAGGAATTGTGGACAGGGGAACAACAAGAGTATTTGCGCGAATATCAGCGTCTTTTATACGTCGCCATGACACGTGCCCGTGATCACCTGATCATGTCGGGAACCCTCTCAACAGGAAAAACATCAGCATACAGAAAGAACACGTGGCTCGATTTTCTCCATCAGACATTGCCTCTTGAAAACCACGAGGTTTCTTCTTCGGAAATCATTACATACAGCTTTCCCGGCTGGCAGCAAGAAGTCCTCGCCGCTGATATGCCCTTGGAACATCCCACATTGACTGAACAAATCGGAACAATTTCCGCAGACACAAAGAATGTCGGTGAGAATATCTCCCCTCTTCCTTTAGCGAAAATAACGGTATGGAAAAAAGTCACTGACTTTCTTGTCCAAAAAGATGAAGGACTCCTCGATGTATACCCTGACCATCATCCGGGCGCAGGTATATCCCCACTCACACGCGGCAGCGTGATGCATCGCTGCCTCCAAGAATTTACGATACAGGAAGCATATGACCTCGACAAAATTATCAGCGAATTTTCCGATCTCCCTGCTTCAGATAGTACGGAAGGACAGATTTTTATTGCCGATGTGCAATCGGTCCTGGAATCAGTCCTGCAGAAAGAAGATTTTTCCTGGATTTTCACGAAAAAAGACACCTCCTATTCTGAGCTTCCTTTTCTTCTAAAAAAAGACATGTCTCTCATAAGCGGTGTTATCGACCGGATTATTATTCAGGAAAAAATCGGCTTCGTCATTGACTACAAAGCCATTCTGATCAAAGGTGAAGAAGATCTCGCGCTCTGGATTGATCATTACCGACCTCAGGTGCAGATATACTGCGCCGCTGCAAAAGAAATTTTCCGACTCGATACCGTGGAAGGCTATCTGTTCTTTCTCGACAGCCACAGACTACAGTTAATAAGTAAACTCTAAACATCACGTCCTGTAAAAAAATACGATATACTTAAACAATTCGCAAGATAACGTGTCTAATAACAGACGATAGTCGTATGCAGCTATTTTTACGATATTTTCGCTACTCTGTTTTATGAAAATCGTACGAACATGATATAAAGGAGGCAATTTGAAATGAAATTTCAAAAGAAAAAAGTAGTATCTGTCGCTGGATTATCTTTGTTGATCATAACGTTCCTGCTGGTCATGTGCACCGTCTTTCACAGTGCTGGTTTTGCAAAGGAAAAAGTCATTTCGCAGGACTCAACCCGCCTGCTCACCAAGTTAAGTGACGCCCTTGCAGAAGTTGCCGATGCAGCGCGCCCTGCTGTAGTGAATATTTCAACGACATCCACCGTTGTCATGCAGGACAATCCGTTCGGCGACATGTTCAATGATCCGTTTTTTAAACGATTTTTCGGCGACCAGTTCAACCACCCGGAACAAAAGAAAAAATTTAAATCCTCTGCACTGGGATCAGGGGTGATCGTGTCAGAGGACGGTTATATTCTGACGAACAACCACGTAATAAAGAATGCCGATGAAATAAAAGTCATCCTGTACGACAAGCGCGAATTCACCGGAAAAGTCATCGGTTCCGATCCAAGAACAGACCTTGCCGTCGTCAAAATAAATGCCAACAACCTGCCGACGCTTAATTTCGGAGAATCCTCCAAACTGAAAACCGGCGACGTTGTGCTGGCAATCGGCAATCCTTTCGGGCTGAACCAGACCATTACCATGGGGATCGTGAGCGCCGTGGGTCGGTCGAATGTCGGCATTGCAGACCTTGAGGATTTTATTCAGACCGATGCGGCAATCAATCCCGGCAATTCGGGAGGCGCAATGGTAAACGCGCGCGGCGAACTTGTCGGCATCAATACTGCCATTTTTTCGACCAGCGGCGGCTACATGGGAATTGGTTTTGCCATTCCGGCTGATATGGCAAAAACAGTCATGAACAGCATCGTCAAACACGGCAAAGTGATTCGAGGCTGGCTTGGCGTAAGCATCCAGGATCTTACGCCGGAGCTTGCCAAATCGCTGAACATTTCAGAGACGGCCGGTGCGCTTATATCAGGCGTTGAGAAAGACAGCCCTGCTGCCAAAGCAGGTCTGAAGCGGGGTGATCTCGTCATAGAGCTGGATGGCAAAAAAATCGCCAATTCCACAAGCCTCAGAAATATGGTTTCAGCCAATGCGCCGGGGACAAAAACAGCGGTTAAAATCATCCGAGATGGTAAAGAGCAGTCGTTAACGGTAATGCTCGGCGAATACAAGGAAAAAAGGGTTGTCAAGAAAACTGAATACAACAACGCTTTAAAAGGGATTACCGTACAAGAGCTTACACCAAGCCTGCGCGACAAGCTGAGGCTTCCCGAAGACTTGAATGGAGTTGTCGTCACGAGCATCGGTCAAGACAGCCCCACGCAAGAGTTTCTGCAGATCAACGATGTAATTCAGGAAGTCAACCGTACGCAAATACAGAACGTCCAGAACTATGACCAAGTCGTTTCAAAAATAGGCGAGAAAGACTCTGTACTTCTGCTTGTCTACCGGGGGGGCGGCTCACTGTATTTTACGATTAAGCCATAATTCGTTGTTGGTCACGCAAAGCAGAAGCCTGCGTATACATGATTCTTACCGCAGAAGAAACGGCGGAAACATCAGAAACTCAGCCTCCGTTCTCTCTGCGGTAAGTCATTTTCTCTTTCAGCAGTTCAAAATATGCTTCTCTGCATTTGTCTTCAGCTTCTGCCATTTTCATGAAGGCGTCCCGAAAATCCCTCTCTCCTGCTGAAAATACACCATGGCCGTAGGCGATGCAGACCCCTGTATCTTTGATGGCAAGTGGAACTGTTTTTGCCAGTCCCCCAGCACCCGTTTCTCCTGAAACAATGGGGATGCCGCATACCGAGCGATTGCGATTGCACAGACGGTTGCAGTCCTTGATGGTACAGCCTTCTTCGCGACAGAGCATCGACAGAATTACGCTGAAACGCGGATGGCCGTGCAGTACAGCGTGATAATTCGTGGAGAGATAAATTCCTCTGTGAGCCGGCAGTTCCGATGACGCAGAAAGACCGGCAGTCGATGAATTATCGAGCGGAACCGGGTCTATATGTCCTTCAAGCTCGTCGAGCGAAGAAGCAGTTTGGCTTATATAAATGGTCTTCCCGTCGAAATAGCTTATGTTTCCGAAAAAGGAATCTACATACCCTTTTTCGATCGTATATCTGCCCACCCGGCAAATTTCCTCAAATACAACTTCCTTCAAGTCCCGCGCGAAATCACTCCCTGAAAGGCCATAATATTTCCTCTCGCCGCCAAAGGGGCCCACGCCAAACTTGAGGTCGGTCAAATCTGGGAGTTTTAGCCAGGAGGCTTTAAATTCATTGAAAATCCCGCTCTCATCCGGCAACAAGAAATCATCTATGAGCAGGTCAAGAAGATATTTCACAAACGTGGTATGAAATATCGTGGAGTAGCTGATAAAAGCCTGTTCGACCGTCACGCCGCCTGTAGCAACTATGCCGAGATTCTGAAAAATCATGGCTTTCCTGTCTTTCAGACATTGGATGATCATGGGTGCAAACTCGGTTAGCGCTTTCCCTTTCCACTCATGTTCTCTTATAAAAGGAATATCGTGAAGAAATATTTTTGTTTCGCTGTCCTTTGGCATAAGTTTCTTTGTAGTGGCGTCAGCGCGTTCTACCAGCAGATCAGCAAACGGCAAGGATGTTTTAGCGAAAAGCAGCGCGGTAATGTTCAGTTTATTCAAAACTTCAGTAAAAACGGCTAACCAGTCATCATCACGGTTCGACACTACTTTATCATCCAACACATAGAAGTGAATGCTCTCCGGGACAGCAGTTCTGTCTCGGATAAGTTTTTCAGTATATTTGGCAATATGATCGTACATTGTTGGATAGTTTACTCCTTGTGGTCTCGACAAATTAACCAACCGTTTTATAGCCTTATTCCTGTCATAAGTCAAGATGAAGCAATAGTCGCAACTTTTGTCGATCGGGAAATATGATGGATGATGACCGTTTTCATGAATAAACGCAGTTTTGTTTATTCATATCTCAGTGCATCAATGGGGTTGAGAAGAGAAGCCTTATAGGCAGGATAAAAACCAAAAAAAATACCGATGAGACCGGAAAAACTGAAGGCTAACAGGATTGAAAGCAGCGATACAACAGTCGGCCAGCCGGAAATGGATGAGAGAACCAACGATGTCGAAATGCCGAGAATTATCCCGATAACTCCGCCTATCAAGGAAAGGGTTAGCGCTTCCACAATAAACTGAAGCCGGATGTCCCAGGTTTTCGCACCAATGGCCATACGGATGCCGATTTCGCGGGTTCGCTCGGTGACGGATACGAGCATAATATTCATGATTCCGATTCCTCCCACCAGAAGAGAAACAGAGGCAATCGCACCAAGCAGCAAGGTCATAACACGAGTAGACTGCTCAGCCGCTTGCATGACCTGGGTAAGATTTCGTACGGTAAAATCGTTGTCTTGTTTCTGGCCGATATGGTGACGCTGGCGAAGAAGTTCGTTAATTTGTTTTTCCGCCACCGGCAAGTCGTCCGCGCTCTTTGCCTTGACCATGATGATTCTGACCATGCCGGGGAATTGCGACCCGAATAGTTTTTTCTGGGACGTAGTCACAGGAATATAAATAACATCGTCCTGATCCTGTCCTATTGCCGACTGGCCTTTCACCGACAATACCCCGATTACGGAAAATGGTACATTTTTAATCCTGATTGTCTTGCCGATCGGATTTTCCTCGCCGAAAAGATTATCTACTACCGTCTGGCCAAGGAGGGCAACTTTTGTTGCGCTCTTGACATCCTGATCGGTAAACGGCCTGCCCGAAGCCAGGTCCCAGTCGCGCACCACCAGCATACCGGGCGTTGTTCCCGTGATAACGGTTGACCAATTCAAATGACCGAAGATGACCTGCGCGGCTCCGCCGAGGACGGGTCCCACATCTTCAACAGACGGGCATTCCTTCTGAATAGCCTCCGCGTCATTGAGCGAAAGCGTTGGCTGGGTCCCCGACCCCATTCTGACTCCACCCGATGTAGTCGTTCCGGGAAGAATGATCAGCAGGTTGCTCCCCATAGTAGATATCTGCTCAGAAATTTTCTGGCTCGCACCGCTGCCGATAGCGACCATGGCGATAACAGCACCTACGCCGATGATAATCCCGAGCATCGTGAGGGCCGACCGCATCTTGTTCACCCATAAAGCCCGAAATGATATTTTAATGGTTGACGGAATATTAATCATATGAATTCAGTCGTTCTTAAAAAAATTTACCCGTGTGCAATTCTTTGCCTGCGGAATCATCGTTTCACTTTTGCACAACCAGTACTTGTAATCTTACCGCGCAACCTGTTCGTCGCTCACCAGATGGCCATCTAAAAACTTGATTATTCTTTTACTGTACAGGGCAATATCAGGTTCGTGCGTTACAACAATAACGGTAATATGTGACTCCTGGTTTAATTTCACGAACAAATTCATGATCTCAATACTTGTCTTGGTATCAAGATTTCCGGTTGGCTCATCGGCCAAAATAATGGGAGCTTCATTTACCAGGGCCCTTGCGATGGCAACGCGCTGTTGCTGGCCCCCTGAAAGCTGGTTCGGGTGATGATCTTCCCTGCCTTCGAGCCCGACGCTTTTCAGGGCCGCACGTGCGCGATCGTGGCGTTCAGCCGTTGCATGTCCGTTGTAGAGCATGGGAAGTTCCACATTCTCGATTGCCGATGTCCGAGAGAGCAGGTTGAAGCCTTGAAAAACAAAACCAATCTTTTTATTTCGAATTTCGGCAAGTTCATCGCGGGAAAGTCCACCGACATCGGTTCCCTCCAAAATATAATTGCCGACTGTAGGCTGATCGAGGCAACCCAGGATGTTCATGAACGTTGATTTGCCCGAGCCGGACGGGCCCATGATCGCGACAAATTCACCTCTTCCGATGGTCGTTGACACGGACTTCAGCACTTCCAGATCAATGTCACCGAGATGGTATACTTTTCCGATATTTTTTGCTTCAATAAGGGACATATCAGAACATCCTTGGCGGACCTGTTGTGGTTGAAGAGGAACTCTTGCCCTTTCGCAGCGATTCGACGATTACCTGCTGCCCTTCTTTTAACTCTCCGGCAACAACTTCGGTATGATTCCCATCACTAATGCCTGGTGTCACGGAAACGCGTTTTGGTTTTGCATTTTCCAGGATCCATACAGCAGGTCCTTTTTTTTCAGAAGTGCCCGTTGCGCGTGAAGCCACGGCCGTCGTTTTTTCCGTAAATTTGAAGCGCAATGATGCATTGGTGATCCTGAGAACGCCTTGCCGTGTGTTGATGATAATCGAAACGTTGGCGGTCATGCCCGGCATGAGTTTGAGGTCCTTGTTATTTACCTGTATCACCACATCATACGTAACCACATTCTGAACCGTGATGGGCGCCTGCCTGATTTGCCATACCTTTCCTTTGAAAGTCGTATCCGAATATGCATCGACAGTAAACTCCACGTCCTGTCCGACGGCCACATTGCCGATATCGGACTCCGCCACGTTTGTATCGATCTGCATTTTCGTCAAATCTTCAGCTATGGTAAACAGCGTCGGCGTTTGGAAGCTTGCCGCGACCGTCTGGCCTACATCCACGTTGCGGGATATCACCACGCCGTTGACCGGGGAAAGAATTCCCGTGTACGCCAGATTTTGTTTGGCGTAGTCAAGCGCCGCCTTTGTTTGACTGACCTGCGCTTTGGCAGCGGTCAGCAAAGCCCGATTGGTGTCATAGTTCGTCTCAGCCGTGTCCAAATCGCTTCTTGCAATGAGGTTTTTTGAAAAGAGCTCTTTATTTCGGTCATAGGTTCTTTTCGCATCGATTAAAGAAGCTTCCGCCTTCACCACATTAGCCTCAGCAGCAAGCATGTTTGCCTGTGCCTGTTGGACCTGTGATTCGAATGTTGCCGGGTCAATTCTGGCTATAAGCTGTCCTTTTTTCACACGGGAGTTGTAGTCTACATACAAGGTTTTTATGGTTCCCGAAACCTGGGTGCCGACCAAAACAGTGGTCACTGCATTGACCGTTCCGGTTGCAGTTACTGTTTGCTGAATATCTCCCCTGGTTACCGGATCAGTTCTGAACTCAGGTTCGTTTCCGCGGCTGTTGTAAAAAATGATGACTGAGCTTATACAAAGAACGATGCCAACCAGCACGCTGATAATGATTTTCTTTTTTTTGAGCATAACGTCCTCGTTAATGTCGAATAGCGTTTTGAATCCTCATGAAGGAAAGCAAATCCGCGTCTTTCTATCCCCTGGTACGAAAAATGCCGAAATCACCAAAACGGCGCTGGAATTTATCCATGTAAATATAAATAACCGGTGTAATATACAACGTCAGTAATTGAGAGAAAATCAAGCCGCCAACAACTGCCAGGCCGAGCGGCCGTCGTGATTCTGCGCCAGCGCCGAGACCGAGCGCGATGGGCAGCGTGCCCATCAACGCCGCCATAGTGGTCATCATTATCGGGCGAAACCGTATCAGTGCCCCTTCGCATATTGCTTCCAGCGGGGGTTTTCCTTCTTTTCGTTCCGCTTCCAGCGCGAAATCGATCATCATGATGGCATTTTTTTTGACGATACCGATCAACATAATGACACCGACAAAGCCATAAATGTTTAATTCACAGCCGAATATCAGCAGCGTCAATAATGCACCGACGCCGGCTGCAGGAAGGCCTGAAAGGATTGTAAGGGGATGGATGAAACTTTCGTATAGGATCCCAAGCACGATGTAAATGATAACTACCGCCATAACAAGGAGAAGAAACAGGTTCTGCGTCGATGATTGAAAAGCCTGAGCTGATCCCTGAAAGCTGGTAGAGATCGTACCGGGGAGCGTTGTTCTGGCGGTCTTTTCAACAGCGGTAACCGCCTGACTGAGTGAAATCCCGGGTCTTAAACTAAACGAAAGGGTCACTGCCGGAAGCTGTCCCAAATGGTTTACAACAAGAGGACCCGATCCTACCGAGGGTTTTGCAACTACGTTCAGCGGAACGAGCTTTCCGGACGAGGAGCGGACATACAGCATGGCAAGCACCGATGGATCTCTTTGATACTCTGGCAGCAATTCCATGATGACCTGATACTGATTGGTCGGCGCCAGGATCGTGGATACCTGGAGAGTACTATAAGCCAGACTGAGCGCTGTTTCGATTTGCTCCGCACTTACTCCGAGTGCGGAAGCCTGGTCTCGGTCTATCACGACATTTAATTGGGGGTTCTTCATCTGCAGGTCACTGGTCACATCCTGAAGATCGGGGAGCGCCTTCAGTTTTTCTTCGAGTGCAGTAGCAGCCTTATACAATTCGTCGGTATCAGGCCCCTGGAGCGTGTACTGATACTGGCTTTTGGTAAGCATTCCTCCAAATGTGATGGCCGGGGGGACTTGCATGAAGATTTTTAAACCGACAACCTGTTCAGTTTTTTTCCTCAGCACCTGAATGATTTCGTCCGCGCTCAGTTTTCGCTCAGAGCGGGGTTTTAAGCGCATAATGATGCGTCCCGTGTTTCCCGCAACAGTCTGTCCAGACGCCCCTGTTATGGACAAAAAAGTCTCTACATTCGGATCTTGGGCGATAATATCGGCCATTTCTTTTTGATGTTTTACCATGTCTTCGAATGAGATCCCCTGCTGTGCTTCGGTAAAAGCAAAAATCTGGCCATTATCCTCTGTTGGTAGAAAACCCTTCGGTATAGAGATAAACAGAACAACCGTTGCAGCAAAAAGTGCGGCTGTCAAAGCGAAAGTAGCCCTGCGATAGTTTATAACCCAATGC
>CAZPGZ010000024.1:0-51547 GCA_964586075.1 uncultured Nitrospiraceae bacterium
CTCAGCATAAACCTTCGTTAGATTTTCCTTGCTGACGCCGGTGACACTGGAGACTTTGTCGAGGGTATACCGTGAGTAGTGCTTCTTCATCAGTTGGAACACGCATTGGGGATCGCTCAGAGTCATATCGCGTTTAGGCATTCCCTTTTCATTCTTATCGAACACCCAAGTGTCTTTGTTGTATTTCCGTTTTTGTTTATCATAACCGGAGAAAAGGCCGTCCTTGAACTCGAAATCCTTACTGACGATGAAGGAGGCATTCGTGTAGTTGAGAACGTAGTCTTTAAAATATTTGTTCTGGTTGAGAATGTAATGGATCATGCCGCCCAGAAAAGCAATATCTGTTCCGGAGCGCAAGGGTACATGATAATCGCAGCGTGCGGAAGTCCTTGTGTATCGGGGATCGACATGGATGATTTTTGCGCCTCTTTCCTTAGCGCGTAGAATCCATTTGAAAGCGATTGGGTGGTGCTCTGCAGCATTGCTCCCCATAATGAGGATTACATCACTGTTTTTCAGATCTATATAATGATTCGACATCGAACCGCGTCCGAACGACTCTCCCAGAGCCGCTACCGAGGGGCTGTGTCAAACCCGGGCCTGGTGGTCGATATAGACCATGCCCAGGGCCCGTGCCTTGGCTGTCATCAGCCAGCATTCTTCATTATCAACATTGGAGCTGCCGAGGTGGGCAATGGTTTCCGCCCGATTGACCAGCTCACCATTGCTGTTTCTGGTGACGAAACCTTTGTCGCGAGAATCCTTCACGAGGCGTGCTATACGGTTAATTGCCCAGTCCCAATCCTTCTCTTCCCATTTGTCGCTGTAGGGCGCTCGGTACTGGACTTTCGTGAGCCGGTGTTTATTCGCTTGCGTCAAATCAAAGAAACCTGCACCTTTTGCGCAGAGCGAACCTTCATTGATCGGATGGGCGGGGTCGCCTTCTATATTGAAAATCTTCCCCGTCTGCTTGTCAACGCTGCAGATAAGGCCACATCCCACGGAGCAGTAGCAACAGATGGTGCTTACCTGTTTTGCGTTCTTGACTCTGTCCATCTTACTGAGTTCTTCCGCATGAGCTTTCACAGGATTCAGGTTGATACCCAGGGAAGACAGAGCTATTCCCGATCCTATTGAGCCGCTCATGGCCAAGAACCCTCTTCTCGATAACGCCATAGAGCCTCCTTATATTAAAATAATATGTCACTAAAGACATATTAAATTTGTTTTCTTATATGCTTTTCGTGTGAAAGAGTCAAGAAGTTTTTGATAAAAAACGTAATAAAATTAACATGTTATGCTAAAAATAACATATTAATTTTTGTGGGTTGTGCTGGCTGGAAAACTGGCCGTTTATTTATCTTAGAAAACATTCCACACACTGACGCACATGGGCTGAAAACCTTTTTCCTGCATAATTAAGTCCAGATGAATAAGGCTGATTGCGGAAAGGTCCAGATCACGAACATTAATATCACTGACGCGATTCAAGGTAATCAAATACCGTTTACAGGTTTCGCAAACAAATGCTGCCTCCCGGTCCTTGTCCTCAATAAAGAAATAATCAGTCTCTTGTTGACCTTCGTGCTCACAGCCCGGACATAATAACCGCTCATATTTCCAATCATGGCCGCACGTAGAACAATGGAGCCATTGTTCAGCTATTTTTTCCTTGATCGTCGCAATGGTCGGAAGCGTTCCGCAAACGGGGCAATACCCTTTTTCCCATGAAATATCTTGCCAGTCGAATTCACGTTTTCTTTTTTCAAGAATGACTCGCATCATATTTTTCAGCAAAAAAATTATGGATGGCGATCCGATTCCCCAATCCTTGACCCATTGGGTAATGGTTGCTTCACCATTTACCGCATAGTCTTTAAAATAGTCGAAAAGGTTGATGTTTCCCTTTCGTATCAAGCTTTCCAGTTTATTCAGGTCTTCACGCAGTCCGAGGAAACCCCGGTGTATCGCGGGTATCATCGCACCGGCAATCTGCTGCCAAGGATCTTCCGGCAAAAACAGCATGACCTGTTGTATCATAGGCTTCCCTGTCTTTGCTTGTGTCTCATCGATTCTCAGCGCACCCGCGGGTTTCAATTCTAATTCTTCCACAAGACGGACCCGTTCAACAAGGATGGGTCTGAAGGCATTTATAATGTCCTTGGTGTGCGGTTTTTTCTCAATGATGCCATCCACCAGATCTTCCATGACCGACATTTTATTTTCAGCTTGATTCATTACAGGACCTCATTTCGCACAATAAAATATGATATCAACTGCATCAGGCAGCAGACCTTTCTTTTTTTTCACATCAAGCATACTTATCTGCTGAAGGTGCATTGCGGGAACCGACATACATCGCATTCCAGACAAAACGCTCCATGACCAAGGTACGCCAAATCCTCGCGGGTAGGAAGTTTGCCTGCAAGTAGTCGGGGCAGCAAAAGATCGAATCCGGTTGTTTTAAAATACAGCGCCCCAGCAGGAACCCCTATCACCTGGATTTGACCGAGTCGCGCCACCAGCGTCATGGCACCCGGCACCACCGGCATTCCGTAGAGCATGTCCGTCACTCCGGCGTCAAGCAAACCCTGTTTCGTTACATCATCGGGGTCCACGGAAAGTCCGGAGGTAGTCACCAAGAGGTCTATTCCGCAGGCGCTCAGCTCACCAACGGCTCTGCTGATTGCGAGGGAATCGTCCGGTACAATCTTGGTTTGAACAATCTCCCCCTCATAGTGCCTGATCTTGCGGCTGATAAGCGGTATAAATTTGTCTTTCACCAACCCTTGGAAAATCTCCGTGCCGATGACCAGTATGCCGGCTTTTGCCTTTCGCAAGGGATGAACTTCAAAAAGTGGGTCCCCTTTCAAGAGTTCCAATGCTTTGTGAAAATAATCGTGATGAAGATGCAGCGGAATCGCTTTGACTCCCGCTAGTTTATCACCCTGATTGACCAAGGAATAGCTGCGTCGGGAGGCACAGACGACGTCGGGAAGTGTGTTAAAAGAAATCAACCGGTTTTTATCGACAACCAGCAGGCCTTTTCTGGCAGCCATCAGGTTTACTTTTCCCTCGCGCGGCTTGCTCGAAAAGGAAACGCCTTTACCTGCCATTGCCCCGGCAAAAGCAAGGGCCACTTCGTCTTCGTGCACCCATTCGGGATTGTCTTGCTGCTCATCCTCAAGGTAGACATTCAGTTTTCCCATTTCTTGAAGACGGCCGAGATCATCAGAAGTAATTGTTTGACCACGCTGAAAAGCTGCTCCCTTCTCCTGTCCGGGAATGATGCGTGTCATGTCATGCAACAGACGACGGCCGATTGCTTTTTCCAAAGGCACGGCAGAACACTGACACTGGTCTTTGTTATTTTTACTTTTTTGAATACGTTTTTCCGAATCTAAATACGCCAGTTCTCCGCTGCACGCTTTACATATTCCCGGAGACACCGCACGATATGCTTCGCCGCAAACGGGACAGATTGTAATAATAGTCTTCTTTTTCTTATTCAGGTTTCTCTGCTTGACAGTCACTTCACTCATGCTCAGAATAGACGTGCGAGCCTTGCCAATTTCCTCCAGTAAAACATGGATATCCTGCTGTTGTTTTGGCAACAATTTCAGGAACCAATTCTTGATGTTAGGCCACGGGCCGAATTTTTGAATATCAACATATACACGAACACCGTTGCCGCCATATTTCTCGTACAGTGTCAGTGCAAATCTCCCCTGGTTCAGTATCTTGAGCCAGCCATTTCCTATTGTGCAGGGTGTCAACAACTGCAAAGCGTCGGGTAAACATGCTTTTGTTTCGCAGATAGCGTCGAAAAACTCGCCTTCCGGTAAATGACGAAGCGCATGATCCACCATAAATCCGCCGATAATCAAGCCCGGCGCTGTATTTCCGTGAAAAGATTTCACCAGATTCAGGTACTCAGCGTAGGAATAACGACCGATTGTTACGTCTCGCACAATAACCTCCAAATCATAGATTCATCATATCGCTCTATAGATGCCGACACGGGGTGACATCACAAATCTTTGCTGAAAGCATATCCTTTATAAAAAAGAAAAGGCTGCTTCCCCGCTTTCATTCCTGACGTTTTGTTTTGGTGCAGCAGAAACGGCAAGAGCCTGTAACATCCAGTTTTTGTCGATTTTTCCATCGACGAGAGGCACGATATCGTCGGCAAAAAACGAGGCTTCATGCACATCATGGGTAACATACACAATGGGAAGGCCGAGAGATTTCTTCAGCGTTTTCAACTCATCACGAAGCCTGTTTCTGGTCATCATGTCAAGAGCGGAAAAAGGTTCATCGAGAAGAAGAGCCTGAGGCCGTCTTGCCAATGCCTGGCATATGGCGCATCGCTGACGCTCTCCTCCCGATATTTCATACGGTTTGCGATGACGAAGATGCCAGATGCCGAAAAGTTTCAATAAGTCTTCCGCCTCATTTTTATCAGGTGCGGAAAAAGCCGCATTCGCGTAGACATTCAGGTGTGGAAACAGAATGTATTCCTGAAATACATACCCCAGACGGCGCTTCTGAGGTGGAACAAAAATGGAATGCTCCACATCCAGCCATGTTTCCCCATTATGCACAATTGTCCCTTTGTCCGGCTTCTCAAGACCAGCTATTATTCGCAGTGTGGTTGTCTTTCCACCTCCGGAAGGTCCGATAAGAACAAGCATCTTGTTCTCAGGACAAACAAAGGAGACATGAAGATCAAAATGCGGCATCTTTTTACTGACATCTATCTTAAGTTCCATGTTGCTTGACCTTGTTAAGATAATTGACAAGAAGAAGAAAAATGAAGCTAATCGGCACAAGGCTCAAAGACATCAGCCCGGCTTCCCGATAATTCAACGATTCAACAGCTTCGTATATGGCGATGGAAGCCACTTTTGTTTCTCCAGGAATACTGCCTCCAAGCATAAGAATGACACCGAAGGCTCCCATGCTGTGAATAAAAACAAGAATTGCCGATGCTGCAATTCCGGGAAAGCTGTTCGGTATAATCACTTTGACGAAGGTGGAAAAACGTGAAAGGCCGAGAATGTAGGCGCTTTCGAGAAGGCGGCGGTCTATCTTTTGAAAAGCAGCCTTCATGGGTTGAATCGCAAATGGAAGGCTGTAAATAACAGACGCAATGGCAATCCCTAAAAAAGTAAATAACAGGGGCGAACCCGTCGCTGCCTCCCAGAGACCGCCCACGGTTCCTTTAGGCCCCAGAACTATAAGAAGATAAAATCCCACAACGGTGGGCGGCAAAGCAATCGGCAGGTTGATCAAGGCTTCCAGGAAAGACTTTCCCGGGAAATTAACATACGCCAGTCAATACGCGAGAGGCATCGTAATAATAATCAGTACAACGGTACTCACGCATGCAAGCTTGAGCGAAAGATAGAGAGGAAGAAAATCCATATTATTGATACCCAAACGATTTTTTTACAGCATTCACTTCGGAAGAACCGAGAAAATCAACAAACTGCCTCGCTGCAGTGATATTCTTGGATTGCTTTACAACACAGGCTGCCTGTAAAACCATTGGTGCTTCATGAACTATAAGAAAACACCCTTTTTTCCCTTCATCCGAAAATGCAGCTGAAAACGCGCAAAACCCCAGATCAACGCTTTCGGTAGACGCATACTGGAATGATTGGGCAACGTCCTGAGCAAAAACCATTTTAGACTGAAGAGAGTCCCAAAGCCCTACCTTCTGCAAGGCCAGCATTGACATTGTGCCATAGGGAGCCGTTTTCACATTGGCGATGGAAATTTTCCTGATTTTTTTGTTTCGTACGGCTTCACTCCAGTTTTCAGCCTTGCAAAACTCCTTGTGAACACTCCAGAGAATGACTTGCCCTCTCGCATAGATAAACGGTTTTTCCGATATCCCTGTTTGATACAACAGATTCGGTCTTTCTTCATCCGCTGAAAGAAATACATCGTAAGGAGCTCCGTTAACGATCTGGCTGTAGAGTTTGCCAGTTGAAGCGTACGTTGTTTCAATTTTTACCTTTGTTTTTTTCTCAAAAAGAACCGTTATTTTTTGCATTGGCTGCATAAAATTCGCTGCTACGGCGAGATGCAGTCTTTCCTCTGCAGCCAATAGGAACGGAATAAGAACTATACTCAATACGGCAATAATTGTGACAATTCGCTTCATTCTTCGCCTCTAAAACGTGATTTATCTCGAAACAGGAAAGCAATGACGATGTTATTCTGATAGAAAATTACTTTTCTTTATGCCTATATTGACATAATGGTTGGGCAAAAAAAAAGCCCCAAACAAATGGACTCGATACAATGTTAATTAAGTTTTATTTAATATTACGGTTGAAATAAAATGTTGTTTGGAAAAAATATCTAAAAAATAAATGTAATTATTAGTAATTAATAAGATTAAGCAATAAACATACCATCGACAAATAGTATTATTTTTCAATAGTATTGTAAATGTATTATTTCTTCAGATGTTGTTTGATTTATAATAAAAATTATAATAAATTTTATTTTCATGTAAATACGTTTTATTTACAATGCATTAAGAGACTATAATAAAAATAATATATTATAATAACTCTTATCAGGAAAACTCATTTTGGTAATTCTTAAAACATTTGAACAGATATCAAAATAACTAAACGGATTTATTATTTATTAATTATTAAGGAATAGGACAATTACGGCGCAATTTCAAGGAATAATAGGATATTTAGCTACAACATCCTCTCCGCTCAATGCTTCAATCAGAAATATTTTGAGCTCTTGTTTTTCTTTATTGTTCAGACCGAGCGGTTTTACTGCAGTGTTTCCCCTTCCGCCTCCATCATTAAAAAAATCTATAACTTCATCGATCGTGGAGAGAATACCATTATGCATGTACGGTGCAGTCTTTGCAATTTCACGCAATGAAGGCGTTCTGAAGGCTCTCCAGTCTTTTGCATCCTTGGTAATAAGATACCGGCCCAAATCCTGGGTCAGATTTTTATAATCATCATAGTGATAAATTTTTGCAACAAAACGCCGTGTGGCCGTGATACGTGGATCATTTTCGTGTTCGGGGTTCTCGGGCACGTTCAAGGCGTGGAACTTGTCGTCGGAGAGATGAACTCCATAATGACAGTCAGTGCACTTCCCTTTGCCGGCAAAAATAGTATACCCTTTCCTGGCCTGTAGGGAAAGTACCGATTTTTTTCCTCTGAGATAGGCATCGATAGGAGCATTTTTTGACACAAGTGTCCGTTCAAATGCTGCAATTGCCATGGCAATTCGCTCCCTGGTTATATCATCGTGAAATGCACGCTGGAAGGCGGCCCTATATTCAGGCACTATCCTGATTTTTTCTTCCAGATAATCCAGATTAAGATTCATTTCAAAAGAGGACATCATGGGAAACAGCGCCTGCTCTTCCAGGGTGGCAGCTCGTCCGTCATGAAAGAGGCTTTTAGAAAAAGCGACATTCATCAGTGTCGGAGAATTTCTCCAGTTTTTTGTTGTAGGATAGCTGAGAGAAGTTTCCTGTCCATCCGTAAACGCCATATCCGGTATATGGCATGTGGCGCAACTCATGGTGCCGTCGCCTGAAAGTCTTCTGTCAAAAAAGAGTGTTTTCCCAAGCTCTATTTTTTCAGCTGTCGCGGGGTTGTCTTTTGCATCAGGAACAGGCGGTAACGGTTCCAAGTCACCGCCGAAAACCGGGGTAACAGCAGCAAAAACAACAATACACAGCGAGCAGAGAATCATGCTACTTTTTCTGTGCACGAAGTTCCTCCTCGATGATTTTTTTGAGGTATGAGAAAGGCACATTGCCGATAATCTTGCGGCCATTTATAAAAAACGTAGGCGTGTTGTAAAGATCGATATCCTGAGCCAGTTTGACGTCCCGGTCAATGGTCGCCATATTTTTATGGGTATTGAGCGCGGAAATAAACCTGTCCACATCAAGCCCAACTTCTTTTGCATATTCTATGAGGTCATTACGGTTCAAGTCCGGGGATTTTTTGAGCAACAGGAGATGCATCTCTCTGAATTTGCCCTGATCAGAGGCCGCCAGGGCCGCTTCGGCTGATATACGGGCATAGTCGCGGTATTTATACGGATAGAATTTTACGACAAGCTTCACGGAGCCTGCATAATCTTTTACAATTTTCTCCACAGCCGGACCGGCCGCAACGCAATGCGGTCACTGGTAGTCGATAAATTCCACAAGGGTAACCGGCGCATTCTGTGGTCCAAATGAAGGAGATCCTTCCAGAGGAATCGCAATACGCTTTACTTCAGCAGAAGCATGATTAAACAGGGAAATGCTCATGCAGATTACGAGACAAAACAGGATTTTTTTCATACAGTCCTTCTATAAAATGTAGCCGTTCTTGAATTCCAAAGCGATGCTGTCATGGTAAATTAAAATTTGATTGTGGATGTGGGGTGATTTGAGAATCAAAGAGAAACACGAACAACAGTCTTTACATTGCCGCGTACATTAAAATCACCGATTACTTCAAGATGACGGGGTTTCAGATTTTTTTTCAATTCGTCAAAAATACTATTTGTCACCCCTTCATGCGATGCGGACTGATCCCGAAAACTATTCAGGTACAGCTTCAGGCTTTTAAGCTCCACCACCCGTTTGTCCGGAGTATAGGATATGCGTATGGTGGCAAAATCGGGGTAGCCGGACCGTGGACAGAGACAAGTAAATTCAGAAAACGATATGTCAATAACGTAGTCACGGTCGGGATTCGGATTCGGCCATAATTCGAGTTTTGCCTGTTTTATTGCTTTCGTGCCGTATTTCATTTTTTTATATTACCCGCTTTCCGATACCCTGTAAAGATGAAAGTAGCGCCAGAATAAACGTGAAGGCAACATACTGCAAAAAAATCAGTCGATGTATTTGACTTTCATTTCAAGAGGTTGTTTTTTGGGACCGCTGCCCGCTTCACGGGAAGCATAACCGACGGGCACTACTGCCATAAATTCCCCAAGAGGTTCACCAAGATATTCAAGGACCTCATCTTTCATAAGAAACATTATGCCAAGCCAAACAGTGGCGAGCCCAAGGGATGTTGCAGCCAGCAAAAGATTTTCCACCGCTGCGGCTGAACTTTGAATTTCCATCGTCCTGAAAAAATCATACGCCATTTCTTTTTCGACTTTAAAAAGTTCTGTTCCATGATTTATCAAATCGCCCGTATTTGCCACTGCAATGACGATTGGCGCGCTGGCAATGCTCCTGGCCGACATTCGGAGAAGGGCCTGGGCAGGCCTCGGAAACCGTAAAGCGCCATGACTGACCAGTTCAGCGAGGCCCTGCTTCTTTTCCCCTCTGAGCACAATAAAACGCCAAGACTGCTGATTATGGGCAGATGGCGCCTCATTTGCAGCCTGAAGCAGCATGTGAACTTTTTCCTCTGATATGTCATCTTTTGTAAAATTCCTGATGCTTCTTCGATCTTTGATGCTTCGCAGAGTTTCATTTTCCATTAAAAAATCTTTGCGGATATCCATAATGACCTCGATAACAGCAGAGGAAGTATTTTGTTTTAGAATATCAAATTAAGCTCAGAGAGTCAAATTGATGCGGTCGCGCAACATACTCTGAACAGAACACCGAGAAACGATCCTGAGAGTAATTTCAGTTGTGTTTTCTGTCTCTTGTGGCTATAATTCAGAAACTAAATCAGATTTTCTACTCAGCTCAGCAAAAAAGGATACTATCATGGTACTTGCCTTCAACTGCATCGCAACCGGCATCGGCAGTCTGCCGCTTTCCGACCCGGACAAGGCTGCCGCCCTGTCGCTCCACTATCTGTCCGAAGCGCCTATCTGGCCTCAACTGCCGCAACGTGGTTTTCGCGAGCACATGGGTGGGCAATATAGTGAAACGCTGCCTGGTCTGAAACTGGACGAACCAAAGCAGCGGTTCTTTTTTGATACCAGTCACGACCTTACTCCGGATTTTGAAAAATTTTTTGAACGATATCTCGAAAAAGATTATGGCTATTTTAAAATTACCGAAGAATATGCAGCGGGATTCTACGGCTTGTTACATGCCTTGAAAAAGGGCGTCCCCTCCTCCGTACGATTTATTAAAGGGCACATCACCGGTCCGCTTACCGCTGGTATGTCCTTTAAAGACGAAACCGGCAAAGATATAATTCATAACGAAATGATTTTTGACGCCATTGTCAAAGGGCTTGCCATGAAGGCGGCATGGCAAATTCAGGAGCTCAAACAATTCAACAAACCCGTCATTATTTTTATCGATGAACCAGCCATGGAATCCCTGGGTTCGGCTTTCTCGGCGGTTTCCACTGAAACGGTGGGTGAAAAGTTGAATGAAATCATCGATGTCATTCACGAAATGGGCGGCATTGCAGGCATCCATTGTTGCGGCAATGCGGACTGGCCGATGCTCTATAACACCCGAATCGATATTGTGAATTTCGACGCCTTCGGATATATGGATAAAGTGCTTCTCTATCCGGACGATATTAAAAAGTTCTATGAACGCGGTGGTTCCCTGGCCTGGGGCATAGTACCAACGGGCGCTTATACTGGCACTGAAACAGCAGCCTCCCTTGTAGCAGAGCTTGAGGCCGGTATAAAGCGGCTCGAAAAAGAAAATATTGATAGAAAGACCATACTCCGGCAATGCCTTATAACTCCTTCATGCGGCATGGGCAGTCTCTCGCCCGAACAAGCCGAGGCAATTCTAAAGTTGCTGAGAGAAGTTTCAGATACAATGCAAAAAAATGTTTAATCGCGGAGCAATCCGGCAAAAATATCAGATAAAAATCCAGGACACGGATCCACCTGAAGCAGGATTAAAGCAAAAAGTATCCGTATTAATCCACGCTTCAAATAATTAATCCGTGTCCAATTTTTTTGGATTACCACTCATGGTGCGGCGTTTACAATTCTCAATATCCCTTATCATCTCTATCGCACTTCACGCGATGCTCATCGCTCTTGTCCTGTTTATGGCCCATAGTACGCAAAAGGAAGAAGCAGTGTTTACACCGGTCCAAATCGTGAATCTTCCGCAGCAGGATCTTAAAAAACTGCCTCCGATCCAGCAGCGTCCCCCTGTTGTTTCAGAAAAACGGCTGCCTCCAGATGAAGTGCCTATACCCAAAAAATTCGGAACAAGCAACGAAATAAAACTGCCGAAAATGCTTCCGCATTCAGGCAAGCCTGAGGGTACAGACCAAGGCAAAACAGACACCAGCGGTAAAACAAAATTGAACAAAGGAGCCGGTCCGCTTCCTTTCCTGACACAACGGGATATTGACGAGCTTGCGCGCAAAGGGATGCCGGCAAAAAAGCCCGGTGATGAATCAGTAACTCTTGATACTGATGAATTCAAATTCATGTCGTATAACCGCTGGCTCAAAATCAAGGTGGAAAGCGTGCTTCGCTACCCCGAACTCGCTGCGATATCCGGTTATCAGGGAACCTTGTATATCAAATTCGACATCCTGAAAAACGGATCACTCGGAGATGTTGAACTTCTGAAATCTTCCGGTTATAAGATTCTTGACGATGAAGCACTGCGCTCGATCAGGGATTCAGCTCCATTCCAGCCCCTTCCGGAAGAATGGAATATGGATCGTTATTCAATTCGCGCAGCCGTCATTTTTTATATGAATGAAGGGTATATCCGATAATTTATCTGCAATTCTCTGGTTTCGAAAGATTTTCTCGCTGCCCTCTCGGCAATCCGTCGCCGTTCTCTCAGAATAAACGCAACTTTCGTGGACCATTCTCCCTGAGTGACTAAAATCCTCACACGCGCGTTCTTATTCTCAGCATCATTATTTTTATTTGATTTTTCAAATCGATTATGATACTTTTCATCACATGATTACGAGTGATATTATTGCCGATTCACAAAAATTTATCATGAACACGTACAGCCGGCAGCCGATCGTGCTTGTGAAGGGCCGGGGTACAAAAGTTTATGATTCCGATGGCAGGGAATATATCGATTTTGTCTCCGGCGTCGCCGTCAACAACTTGGGGCACTGCCATCCGCGCGTTGTCGTCGCGCTGCAAAAACAGGCGCAGCGGCTCATGCATATCTCCAATCATTTTCACATTGAGCCGCAGGTCAACCTTGCAAAACTGCTCGTTAAAAACTCGTTTGCGGACAAAGTGTTTTTCTGCAATTCTGGCACCGAGGCGATTGAGGCGGCCATCAAACTCGCCCGGCGGTATAACAGGGAAATCCTCAAAAAAGACCGGTATGAAATTATAACCATGCAGGGTTCATTTCACGGACGGACCATGGGCGCACTCGCTGCCACTGCCCAGGAAAAATTCCACAAAGGATTCGAACCGGT
This sequence comes from uncultured Nitrospiraceae bacterium, assembly GCA_964586075.1. Lineage (GTDB taxonomy): Bacteria > Nitrospirota > UBA9217 > UBA9217 > UBA9217 > JBAZLV01. The sequence goes on from CAZPGZ010000024.1 coordinate 12,357, forward strand.
TCTTCCAGGTTTCCGATATGTGCCTTATAACGATATAGAAGCCGTCGAGCAAGCCATACATGAACACACGTGCGCCATATTGGTAGAACCTCTCCAAGGGGAAGGAGGAGTTGTTTTACCGGCCCCTGGATATCTGAAAGCACTTCGAGAACTCTGCGACCGGCACAAAATCCTACTCATTCTCGATGAGATACAAACAGGGATGGGGCGTACAGGCAGATTTTTTGGCTATGAACACGAAGGAATAATGCCGGACATAGCTGCTCTTGCCAAAGGGCTGGCAGGAGGAATGCCGATTGGAGCTCTCCTGGCTACGGATAAAATAGCACAGGCCTTTACTCCCGGTTCGCATGGTTCAACCTTCGGAGGCAATCCGCTTGCCTGCGCTGCCGCCATTGCAACAATTGAAACGCTTCTTGAAGATAATATCATCATCCAGTCCGTTGAACATCTCGGCGCCTATTTTACGCAGGGCCTGAGAAGCCTCCAGCAAAAGCATGCCTTCATAAAAGATGTTCGCGGCAGAGGCTTGCTCATTGGCATGGAGCTCGACTTTGAGGGAAAAGACATCGTAACCGCCTGCCTCAAAGATGGATTGTTAATCAACTGCACCATAAATACGGTGCTGCGTTTTATTCCTCCGCTCATTATCAGCGAAGAAGAAATCGACCAGCTTATTGCTACATTGGGCAAAATTTTTGCTCATCGCTGATATGGTAAGCTTGATTATCCCTGTACGAGGCGGCATTTCCCTGCCGCCGGTTCTTTTTTGGAGAGCACAATGAAAAAGGATTTGCTGGCCATTTCCGATCTGACACTCAAGGACGTCGAAACCATATTCAGACGAACGAAAGCAATCAAAAAATTGCTCAAGCTTGGCAAAAAGCATCAACCCTTGAAGGGCAAGTCTCTCGGCATGATTTTCGAAAAATCCTCCACCAGGACACGGGTATCATTCGAAGTCGGCATGTATCAGCTGGGCGGCCAAGCGTTGTTCCTGTCGCCCGATGATTTGCAGATGGGACGTGGCGAAACAATTGCAGACACGGCGCGCACCATTTCCCGCTACCTAGACGGAATTATGATACGGACTTTTGCACAGGAAACCGTTGAAGAACTGGCTTCTTTTGCCACAATCCCGGTCATAAACGGACTTACTGATCTCCATCATCCCTGTCAGGCACTCGCCGACTTGTTCACGCTGCAGGAAAAGAAGGGAAAACTGAAAGGTCTTAAGCTCGCTTTTATCGGCGACGGCAACAATGTGGCGAATTCCCTTCTTCAGGCTTGCGTCAAAACAGGCATGCATTTTTCCATTGCGTCTCCCGCCGGATATGCATTAAACCCCGATATTATCGACGGTGTACGCGCCGAAGCACTGCAAACCGGATCAAATATCGAAACCACTACTGTTCCTCTCCAGGCAGTTAGGGATGCCGACGTTGTCTATACCGACGTATGGGCCAGTATGGGGCAAGAAGGTGAACGTGCTAAACGTATCAATGATTTCCAGGGATTCCAGGTGAATGCTGACCTCATGAAATCTGCCGGAAAAAATGCTGTCTTCATGCACTGCCTCCCGGCGCACCGCGATGAGGAGGTAACTGCGGAAGTAATAGACGGTCCCTGCTCCGTGATCTTTGATGAAGCTGAAAACCGCATGCATGTGCAAAAGGCAATCATGGAAATACTGATGGGATAAAACGATTCATGCTGATCGAAAACATTCCGGACGTAAAAAGATATCCGGCTGATTCTATCGATCGGCGCTTTCCGTATAATTACAATTTTCACTGTCTGTGTTTCTTCGAAATACGTTACGACAAGGCATCTCATGTCATTGCCTATATGGTGAAACATTCATGAAGCCTTTGATTGGTATTACCATGAACCTGGATGTTCAGGCAACCAGGAACATGAACATTCTCGATCAGGATTACGGCAAGGCTGTGTATAAAGCAGGAGGAATTCCTGTTCCCCTTCTCGGGATACACGAGTCCATTTCTGCTCTGACAAAACGGCTGGATGGTTTTGTCTTTACCGGCGGAGATGACATCCACCCGCGGTATTACAACGAAAAACAAATTTCAGGAACGCGGTTAACAATTTCTCCGGATGACCGTACCCGTTTCGAAATCAGTCTTTTCAAAGCGGTGCATACAATAAAAAAACCGATTCTGGCCATATGCTGCGGAGAACAGCTGGTAAATATTGCACTCGGAGGAACTCTTTTTCAAGATATTACTCTCCAGATTCCCGGAGCAATCAGACATAGCCCAATCAGCTCAGGGAAACCAATTTTTCATTACGTTGATATTTTCCCTGGAACACTCCTGCGTCGCATCACCGGGGCATCAAGAATTCTGGTACGCAGTGCGCATCATCAAAGTGTAAAGGTTCTTGGAGCACTTTTTAAACCTTCCGCACAAAGCTCCGATGGCGTAATCGAGGCTTTTGAACTAAAAAAAAATGTTTTTCTTATAGCACTGCAGTGGCATCCGGAAAAAACGCCTCATGACCAATATACAAAGAAAATTTTCAAAGCATTCATCAACGCTTCTAAAAGATAGCCGTCGATTCTCCGCAAAATTGACGTTCTCCTTTTTTTTATTATCCCTCGCTCTTCTCCTTTGCATATCGGTGACCGGATGTCAAAAAGCCAATGATGAACGATTAAACAATTACCTCTACCTTCGCCTCAGCAGCAATCCCACTACACTTGATCCGGCACTGATAACTGATGTCCAAGGCGGCGGAATTGCTGCTAAAATTTTTAACGGCCTTGTTCGTTTCAATGAAAATCTTGATATCGTGCCGGACATTGCTTTATCGTGGAAGCTCTCAGATGACCATCGCACCTATACGTTTCGTTTGAGACGGGATGTCAGCTTCAGCAACGGCAAAAAGGTCACGGCACATGATGTGAAGTACTCATTCGAACGAGTCCTGAATCCGGCCGTAAAAGCGCCCTTGACATGGGTGCTGGACAGGCTCGAAGGTGCGACTGATTTTATATCAGGAAAAGCAGATACCGTATCCGGCATCCAGATTGTAAACGATCATACAATCATTTTAAAGCTTACAAAACCATTCGGCCCGTTCCTGTCTCTCCTTGCCATGGATACGGCATATGTTGTTCCTCGTGAAGAAGCGATACGGTTAGGCCAGGATTTCGGAATGCACCCTATCGGCAGCGGTCCCTATGTCCTTGCCGAATGGAAGCACGGCCAGCACCTGCGGCTCAAAGCGCGGGAAGATTATTTTGAAGGGAAACCAAAACTGAATGGTATCTATTATCGCGTTATTCCGGAGAATCTTACCGCAGTAATGGAGTTTGAAACGGGTCGGCTTGATGTGCTGCTCATTCCATCGTCAGAATACCGCCGGTACACAACTGATCCGGCATGGCGCGATCTGGTCCACGGTAGAATCGGACTCAACACTTATTATCTTGGATTTAACTGCACCCGCCCGCCGTTGAATGATTTACGAGTAAGACAGGCTGTCAATCTTGCAATCGACAGGAAAAAAATTCTGAATACCATTTTGGAAAAACGCGGCGTACTGGCAAATGGTCCCATACCGCCGGGGCTGTGGAAGAGCAAAGCGTGGTCACGCACATTGCAAGGATATGAATACGATCCACAAAAAGCGTCGCTGTTAATCCATGAAGCAGGAGCAACCGGTAAAACAATAAAAATTTATATAACGGCTGAAGAACCTGAGGTCCTTGATATTATTGAAGTAATAAGCAGTTATCTCGAAAAAGTTGGTCTGAAGACAAGCATCACCCAACTTGATTGGAGTGCGTTAAAACAGGCAATCAATGAAGGAGAGCCTGATGCATTCTGGCTTTCCTGGTGGGCAGACTATCCGGATCCTGAAGATTTTCTTTTTCCACTTTTTCATTCTGCCAGCATTGGCTCGGGCGGCAATCGCACGCGGTACCTCGATCCGGAACTTGATCGGTTGATAGAGACAGCGCAAAGGACTATCGATGAAAAACAACGCTACACTCTTTACCGTCTGGCCGAAGACCGCGTCATCAAGAATGCGCCTTGGGCGTTTATGTGGCACAAAGCGGATTATTTCGTTGTTCAACCTTGGGTAAAAAATTTCAGGATATACCCTATATATTCAATTGATAAACGTGTTGATCTTATTATAACCCGATAACAGAACACTCTTGTCAGGAAGTATTCCTCAGGATAAGAATGTCCACGCCCATTTTCCTTTCGTCGGTCCGATAGATTCAAATAATTCAACTGCACCCCTGCTTATTGTGCGATACAACACCTTTATTCAATCCATTTCCGTCAACCAAAGCAAAATCAATAAAAATGACGTAAAAAACATCATAGCACGTAGAAAAAATACGCACTTATTCCGATGAAACTCATCCAATAATCAGTAAGATATTGAAAAATAACAACTGGCACACCTTGTGCTATACATATAGTGTAAAACACAAAGGCTAGAGCATTACTTGCGAGCACGAAACACCATTAACTACTATTCTGAAACTGCTGGTTATGGCCATAAGTCTTAGGCCCAGGAGGATCAAATGAACACAGCGATACAAACTAAAATAACCGATGAAGTCTTTGCAAACGGGTTAAATAATAATGACGGCGATATAACTTCTCAAGTTACTACTGACAACAATGGAAATGGCGACCATAATGTGTCATCCGAATCCATTCAGGTGCTTTCAGCAGAAGGAACGGTGTATCCTCCTTCCGAGGAGTTCAGCAGGAACGCACACATTAAGAGCATAGAGGAATACAACACATTATATAAATATGCCGCGGAAAAACCGGAAGAATTCTGGTCGAAAATGGCCGAAGAAACTCTCTCATGGCATAAGAAATGGGACAAAGTACTGGAGTACAACTTCGATGAGCCGTCTGTTCAGTGGTTTATCGGTGGAAAACTGAACGCTAGTTACAATTGCCTGGACAGGCATTTAACGGGAATTAATAAAAATAAGGCTGCGATTATCTGGGAGTCCGACAACGGCGACTACAAAACATTTACGTACCAACAGCTGTATTATGAAGTAAACAGATTTGCCAATGTTCTTAAGAAACACGGTATCGGGAAAGGTGACCGCGTCACTCTATATCTCCCGATGATTCCGGAGCTGACCATCGCGATGCTGGCTTGTGCACGCATCGGCGCGATCCATAATATAGTCTTTGCCGGTTTTGCACCTAAATCTCTGAGAGACAGAATTAATCATTGCGAATCAAAACTCGTAATTACTGCTGATGAAGGAATACGGGGCAACAAGAAAGTGCCTTTAAAAGCCAATCTTGATGAAGCGCTCTTGAACTGTCCTGCGGTCAGAGAAGTAATCGTAGTAAGACGGTGTGATGGCGATGTAAATATGATCTCCGGAAGAGATTTCTGGTGGCATCAGGAAATATCTGCAAGAAGCATTGAGAATTATTGCGCACCGGAAATTATGGATGCCGAGGATCCGCTCTTTATCCTCTACACCTCCGGTTCAACAGGAAAACCGAAAGGAGTTCTGCATACAACGGCTGGATATCTCCTTCATGCGACTCTTTCCTTTAAATGGGTTTTCGACTATCATCCGGAAGACATCTATTTCTGTACTGCTGATATCGGCTGGATAACAGGGCATAGCTATATTGTGTATGGACCGCTCGCCTGTGGAACAACAAGTGTTATGTATGAAGGCATCCCAACGTATCCAAACCCCGGAAGATATTGGGACATCGTTGAAAAACATAGAGTTAATACTTTTTACACCGCACCTACAGCCATACGGGCTTTAATGAAGGAAGGAGATGGCTGGGTAAAAAACTACGATTTATCATCCTTGCGCATACTCGGCTCTGTTGGAGAACCGATTAACCCTGAAGCATGGGAATGGTATTATGAAAAAATCGGCAAAAGAAAGATACCGATTGTAGACACCTGGTGGCAAACAGAAACAGGCGGTTTTATGATTGCCCCCCTGCCGGGTGCGATGAGCCTTAAGCCCGGATCAGCAAACAAGCCATTTCCGGGAGTCGCACCCAAAGTGCTCAAGGAAGACGGCACACCGGCCGCAATCAATGAAGGTGGTTATCTTGTAATTGAAAAACCCTGGCCCGGTATGCTCAGAGGCACCTACGGCGATCCGGGAAATAAACGGGTCAAAGATGAATATTTTTCAAGATTCCCGGGCAAATACTTCACCGGAGACGGTGCACGAGTGGACGAAAACGGTGATTTCTGGCTATTAGGCAGAATCGACGATGTCTTGAGTGTTTCCGGACACCGCATTGCCACGGCTGAAGTAGAATCCGCTCTGGTAAGCCATCCGTTAGTAGCTGAATCGGCAGTCGTGGGATTCCCCCATGAAATCAAGGGAGAAGGTATTTACGCATACATAGTTCTGAAAGGTGAGAACGAACCGAATCCCACTCTCGTCAAAGATTTGAGAAGTCATGTAAGAGAAATAATCGGTCCGCTTGCCAGCCCGGAGAAGATTCAGTTCGCACCAAGCTTGCCAAAAACACGCAGCGGAAAAATCATGCGGAGAATTCTTCGAAAAGTCGCGTACGGAGAGTTGGAAAATCTCGGTGATATATCAACACTCGCCGACCCAACAATAGTTGATACCATCGTAAAAGGACGGCTGTAACAAATCAGAGGAATTCTTTTCCAGCTTCTGCTGGAAAAGAATTCCTCAATAAAAAAATTTATGCAACAATTTTAACCCTTCACTGCTTAGTATTCCCGCGTTTCTAAAAACCATCTGCTTTTACGGTTCATCTACCACATCATTCTCAAATAAAAGTGAACAAATCCATTTTACACTATAAAACAACTGACTTATCTGTCCGAAATTATGAATAATCATGGGCTGGTGCTGAATATTTAAACGTTTGTATCTAAAGCTTTGTCCTGTCTTCCGCTCTGGTGACGATCCAATAAACAAAACCGATAACCAGAATTGCCGCAATAAGATAATAAATGGACTCTGGCCGTTCATGTTTGAGAGTGGCAATCATGGTTTCCCGAATCATGGTAACCAATGCAACCCCGACAAATATACTGATATGGAATTTCCCGCCCTTGAGATGGGATATCTCATTATTCATGAGTTCAATCATGAGCCAGAGAAGAAGCATGGAACCCAGTGCCGAAATAATGCCGCGTTCGATGTCACCGGAGAAAAGCTGTTTTACATCCAGTATGAAAAGCCAAACAACGCCGATGGTAAGGCCTATGAGCGCAATCACGAGAAGAAGATTTGTGGCTTGAGAGAATCGTTCCGAAAAATTGATAAGAAGGCTTCTGACTTTATACACCGGTGAGTATGCCTTCAACTCCTCCTCGATATAGGAAGCAGTGATAACATCAAGACTGATATCAAGAATTTTTTCAAGAGAAATAATATTACTCGTTACCTCCTCTCTCTCTTCATCCAACTGCTGTAAGATTCCTATGCACGAATTTTTGATGAGATTGAAGGCTCTGTTCATATAATGGCTGTCCACACGGTATTTCACATGAACGGCACCAATGCGGATAAGTTTATCGTTGTATCTGCTGTCATATTTACCTGCAAAAAGGCCCAGGAACCATTCACGAAGAGCCTTATTGAGATGCTGCTTGCGGATATCTTCTATAAAAAACTTTGCTGCCCCTTTCGTTCCTCCTATCCAATAGTCAAGTGCTGTCATGACCGTGTCTACATGCTCTTCCATGAGCGGCTTCAATCGTGCCAGCCGTTGCGCATCTTCATCAGTAAAGCGATAATTTTGTTTGATTTCTTTAAATGAACGCATTAATCCCCCAAAATGTGGTAATTATAGCATAAAATTATAAAGTCAGTATTATTCATCTAGCTGACACGATGAATTGTAGATAGTGCGCAATATTCATTCTATTGGTTTTATCAGCATTTTGTCGTTTGGATATCTGAGTGACAATTTTCGCGTTAGCGTATCCGGAGATCAACTTATTAAATCGAAGTGGGTTTAACTTAAGAATACAATAAACAGTTAGAAGGCTCGAACTTTCGCTTCATCTTGCTTCGCGACCACAACTATAACAATCTTGTCCGAGTGAAGATATTTTTTTGCAACACGAAGGATATCGCCTTTCGAAATTGAATTGATCAAGGTTTGGTATTTCGACGGGTAATCAAGTCCCAAATTATATACCTCAATGGATGTGAGGATACCTGCGATTTTTGCATAGGTATCCATTCTTAAGGGAAAGCTTCCGGTGAGATATGCTTTTGCGTCGGCGAGTTCTTTCTCTGAGACAGGAGAAGTTTGAATTCTGTGAATCTCCTTGAGGGATTCTTCAATTACAAGATTAGCCGATTCATTTTTTGTTTGTATGGTGATAGAAAAATCACCGGACTCTTTTTGCGCTGTCAGAGCGCTATGCACGTCGTAGGCCAATCCTTTATTGTCACGAATGTTGTCCATAAGCCGGGAGGAGAATCCTCCACCGCCAAGAATATAGTTCATAACTAGAAGAGCATAGTAATCCGGATCGTTTCTCGTGGTTCCCAGATGTCCGAGAATAATGTTTGCCTGGGTAATGTCTTTATCTATTTTTTTTATAACAACAGCATCTATAACCGGAGGTTGGGAGTTTATAGGTGGAGTTTGCTTTTTTATCTGCCACTGTTTAAAAGAATCATTCAGAAGTTTTATAATTTCTCGTTCTGTTACATCACCAACAACGGCAATAATTGTATTATTAGGGCAGTACTGTGATGCATGGAACTCCAAAAGGTCATTTCGCGTAAGTTTTGACAGATACGCGGCCATGTCATCACCGATAATCCCATACGGATGTCTGCCGAAAACTGTTTTTTCAAATAGTTCCCTAGCGATGACGGCGGGTTCATCTTTCTGACGTTGTATTTCGGCGAGCATGGATTTGACCTTCCGGTCTATCTCTTTTTGTTCGAATATTGGATATATAAGTACGTCCGACAGCAATTCTAGGCCAATTCTAAGATCTTTTTTGAGGACTCGCAGGCTTGCCGACGAAAAATCGTCACCGCCTGCAGTTGTCAGTGAACCGCCAATGAAATCGATTTTCTCACTGATTTGGTCTGCAGTGCGATGTACCGTCCCCTGCATAAGGAGTGAGGCGGTAACTGAAGCAAGTCCAGGTTTGTCATTTGGTGCTGCCGTGTTCCCCGCTTTGACCACGACGTTCATTGTTACCATCGGGATATCGTGTTTTTCCGACAGTAAAAGCACCATACCGTTATTCAGTGGTATCCGTTTTCCAACCGGCTCGGCGGCAGATAAAGAGGCTGTTGTCAGCAGCAACAGCATAAAGCATGCCAATGAAACTATTTTCGGTTGTTTTTTAATGCAGCTCCACATCTTCAACTCCGTTCATGATTTTATTTTTTTACCGGAATAAGAACCCCGACAGTTCTGTTGTCTTCCGAAAAATATTTCTTTGCCACGCGGAGGATATCCTCCTTGGTTACTGCATTGATATTGTCTAGATATGTATCAAGCAGTTTCCAGCTCGATACGGATTCAAATTGACCAAGAAGCAGGGCTTGATTAAAAATTGAATCCTGCCCCATCACAAAAGAAGCCGTTATTTGATTTTTAGCTTTCTGCAATTCGTTATCGGCAACAAGTTCTGTTTTAAATCTGTCAAGTTCAGCATAAATGCCTTTTTCCACCTCTTCCGGCGTTTTGCCCGGCATAACACCGGCAGAGATCGTAAATAAGTTCGGATCCGCAGAAACATCGTCATAATCACAGCCGATATGCAGTGCAATCTGTTTTTCATAAACGAGTGCTTTGTATAAACGGGAACTTTTTCCAGATCCTAATATCCCTTGAAGCACGTTTAAAACAAATGAATCTTGATCCCGGATCATCGGAACTTTATATCCGATAGATATTGCAGGGAGTTCAGCCTGCTTTTTTACGATCAGTCTGCGCTCGCCGATCTGCCTTGGTTCAACCGCAGACACGGCGGGCACATCTTTGCCCTTCGGTATATTGCCGAAATATTTTTCAATTTGCAGGAACATTCGATCCGCATTAAAATCCCCGACTACGACGATCGTTGCATTGTTAGGCACGTAGTAAATGCTGTAGTAATTAAACAAATCGTCACGGGTAAAGCTCTCGATATCTGCCATCCAGCCGATAACCGGCCACTGGTATGGATGCGCGCTGAATGCCGCCGCCAGCATCTGCTCCTGCATTATTCTGACGGGATCATTTTCATAACGCATGCGGCGCTCTTCTTTCACCACTGCCCGCTCAGAAAGGAATTCTTTTGCGTCGAGCAGCAGATTCTGCATTCTATCCGATTCAAGCTCCAATGCTATCCCGATACGATCAGCTGCAAAATTTTCAAAATACGCCGTATAGTCGTGCGACGTAAAAGCATTGTCATTTCCACCGTTTCTTTGAACCGTTTGTGAGAATTGCTTCAAACCATGCTTTTTCGTGCCTTTAAACATCATATGTTCAAGCATATGCGAAAGTCCCGTTTTCCCGAGACGTTCATTGCGGGAACCGACTTTATACCATATCTGAAACGTTACCACTGGAGCCTTATGCTCTTCCTTAAGGAGTACTTTGAGTCCATTCGGCAGAATTCTTTCAGTCACAGTATATCCATTTGCGAATGTCATTGTTGCCGTACACATCATCCATGTGCAAATTACGGCTATTGTCTTGATAACAGTCATCTATTGCTCCATCTCTTCGCAGTCAGCTTGTAGTACAGCGTCTTGTTTTTACTTTATTCCGGTATGACCAAATCCGCCTGAACCGCGTTTCGTTTCCGGTAGTTTCTCAACACATTCAAACACTGTTTTTACGAGTTTCGAAAAAACAAGTTGAGCAATGCGGTCACCTCTTCTTATCGTATAGGAATCGCCGCTGAAGTTAAAAAGAATGATACCTATCTCCCCACGGTAGTCGGCGTCGATAGTACCGGGAGCATTCAGCATGCCGATGCCGTATTTAAGCGCCAAACCGCTGCGGGGTCTCACCTGGCCTTCAAATCCTTCAGGAATAGCCACTGCAATGCCTGTTGGAATAAGCTTCCATGCTCCGGCTTCGATGATAGTGTCATGATTCACGGCTGCGTATAAATCAACACCTGCAGAGTGGTCTGTTTGATAGTGGGGAATCGGAAGTCCCTTTGAATTTTCAAGTGCGGTAATTTGCACGGTAAGATATTCTGTTTTGTGATCAATCATATGCACCTGATTAAGTTAGATTTCCAATAATCTGCAGGGCAAATCGGCTTTGGACAGAGGACCGAGCACGGCAAGCGCTGTGTTTTCCGGTGTAAACAACTGCTGCGCCAATCGCTGTATCTGTTCCTTTTTTACGCTTTCAACACCCTCGATGATATCGTCCATGGACAGGTATTTACCGTAATAAATTTCCTGCCGGGCAAGACGGGTCATATGACTATTGCTGCTTTCCAGAGACAAAACCAGGTTGCCTTTTATCTGGTTTTTTACCCGTGTTTCCTCTGCAGATGTGATTCCTTCATCCTTGATTTTTCTAAATTCTTTCAGCACAAGGCGAACCGTTTCCAGCGCATTAACAGGATCAGTGGCTGCATACACCGTCAAGAGGCCTGTGTCTCGGTATGCAGTAAGGTATGAGTAGATGGAATATGCCAATGCATGCTGTTCACGCACTTCCTGAAACAGACGGGAACTCATACTGTTTCCGAGGACGGTGTTAAGCGCTGACAGGACATAACGGTCTTCGTGAGTGTAATGCAATCCTTTGGAACCGATGCAAATCTGTACCTGCTCAAGTTGTTTTTTCTTTACCACCACGCCTGGAGTAAAAAGAGGAGCCACCTCTTTTTTGGAGATACCCGTGCGAGCAAGTTTTCCGAAGCTATTGTTGAGCAGCTCCAGAAGCAGCGAGTGGTCAAAATTTCCAGCCACTGAAATGACGATTTCTTTGGGATTGTAGTACTGGGTAATGTAAGAAATGATATTCTCATGTTTAAGAGCCTTGATGGTTTCCTTGGTTCCGAGAATTGGTCGGCCCAAAGCGCTGTTCGGCCAGACGGCGCTTGTAAAAATCTCATGGATAAAGTCATCCGGAGTGTCCTCAACGCTTTTTATTTCTTCAAGGATGACTTTCCGTTCTTTCTCCATTTCTTTCGGGTCGAATCGGGATGCGAGCAAAATATCTGAAAGAATATCGACGGCAATCGGCAGATGTTCATCCACGACTTTTGCATAGTATGTTGTGGTCTCCTGTGTGGTGAAGGCGTTCAACGTACCGCCAAGGGAGTCTATTTCAATCGCTATATCCTTTGCAGTGCGTTTTTCTGTGCCTTTGAAAAACAAATGCTCGATAAAATGAGAGATGCCGCCTATATTCTGGGGCTCATGACGTGATCCTACTTTCACCCAGACGCCGATGGACACCGAGCGTGATTTTGGAAGCGTTTCGGACACCACCCGTATTCCGTTGCAAAGGGTATCTTTTCTGTACATAATTCTAATTCCCGCCTGAACAAGAAAGGCGCCAAGACACGAAAAAAAGTAATAAAAGCCACACTATTTTTCGTATCCTGGTGCCTTCAGAGTAAAATCACTTTTCTTTCTGATTCTGAACTCCGTGTGTTGGCTGTTGTGCCGCTCTCTCTTGAATAATTTTCTGCGATAAATGGCTTGGAACGTCTTCGTATCCGGAGAATTCCATCGTATACATAGCCCTACCGCTCGTCAAGGAATTCAGTGTAGGCGCATACGTCAACATTTCCGACATCGGAACCATGGCTTTGATCACCTGACCATTTGCCTGGGGAACCACGCCCTGAACTTTTCCTCGGCGAGAATTGAGATCGCCAATTACCGCGCCAAGCGTATCATCAGGCGAAACCACTTCGACATTCATGATCGGCTCGAGCAAAACCGGTTTCGCAGTTTCTACGGCTTTCTTAAATCCCATTGATGCGGCAACTTTAAACGCCATTTCTGAAGAATCAACCGTATGGTATGAGCCGTCAAACAATTTAACTTTAATATCAACCATCTGATACCCTGCAAGAGAACCTTCCTGCATGGCTTCCACAACGCCCTTCTCAACAGCGGGAATGTATTGCCGGGGAATTACACCGCCGACGATTTTGTCCTCAAATACGAATCCGCTGCCTCTCGGCAATGGCTCGATTTCAATCCAAGCATCACCATACTGGCCATGGCCGCCGGTCTGTTTTTTATATTTCCCCTGGGCACTTGCCTTCAATTTGATTGTTTCCTTATAAGGGACTTTCGGAGTTTTCATCTTTACATCTACACCGAATTTTCTTTTGAGTTTTTCGAGCGTCACTTCAAGGTGCACCTGACCCATGCCGGAAAGAATCATTTCTTTGGTTTGATCGTCAAAGACGAATCGAAGCGTAGGATCTTCATCAAGTAGTTTATGAATACCAGTGCTTACCTTGTCTTCATCGCCGCGTGATTTTGGCTCTATGGCAAACGACATAACCGGGTCAATAAATTTCGCAAAATCAAGCAGGATTGGATGACTTTCCGCACAGAGCGTGTCACCCGTAAGGGTTTCTTTCAGTTTTGCGACCGCACCAATTTGACCGGCCGACAATGTCTGGACGGAAATCTGCTTCTTGCCCTGAATATGAAATAAGGATCCGATTTTTTCTTTCACCTGTTTTGACGCATTCAGAACCGTTGAGTCAGCTTTCAGCACTCCGGAGAACACCCGGACCAGTGAAAGCTTGCCTGCAAAAGGATCAATAACAGTTTTGAATACCAGAGCGGCAAGCGGTTCCTCAGTAGAAGGTTTTCTTGTCGTTTCCTGGTTTGTTTTTGGATCCATGCCCCTGATTGCCACAATTCCCGCGCGTTCTTGAGGAGAGGGAATACACATGATAACCATGTCCATGAGCTGCTGGATGCCCATATTTTTTACCGGCGATCCGCAGACAATAGGCAACAGTCCTCCTCCGAGCGTGCCGTGCTTAATGCCGGCCATAAGATCATCTAGCGAAAGATCGCTTTTTTCCAGATACTTTTCAAGAAGGGCGTCATCTGTTTCCGCTATCTGTTCCAGAAGTTTTTTTCTGTACGTTTCTGCCTCCTGCCGCATATCTTCCGGAATTTCTTTCTCTTCCATTTTGCCGCTGTTGTCATTTGCAAAATAAAACGCTTTCATTTTAATCAGGTCGATCACCCCCCGGAAGTTGTCCTCCAGGCCGATAGGAAGCTGGAGTACCAGAGCGCCTTTGCAGAAAGATTTTTCCATGTCTCCTACTGCACGAAAAAAATCAGCACGTTCCTTATCCAGCTTGCTCACAAAGGCGATGCGAGGGATTTCATAATCGCAGGCGAATTTATAAATTTTTTCAGTTTCGGCTTTTACTCCGGAAATGGCAGATATAATCAGAACAGCGCCGTCAGCGGCACGAAGAGTTCCTTTGGTTTCTTCGAGAAAATTAATGTACCCGGGAGTGTCTATAATATTAATCCGCACACCTTTCCAATCTGTAAACCCGACTGCTGCGGTGATTGTAATCTTTCGCGCAATTTCTTCAGGTTCATGCATGAATATTGAGTTGTCGTTGTCGACGCTGCCTTGGGTGTCTACGGCACCTCCGGCAAACACCATTGCATCTGAAAGAGAGGTCTTTCCTGCTGCACCATGCGAGAGAATTGCAATGTTACGGACTTCCTTGACATCAGTATTCTTCATAAGACACTCCTTTAGTGGGGGGGATTTTTTTATCTTATGAGCTACCAGATTTCAGACCGAATCTTGCCTCCTTGCTTGATCAGCACGTCAACTACAGCTTCATTGAAAAAATTGGTACGATTGCGGATTTCTTCATCTACCATGGTTTCATAATATTTTTTCCCTTCATTCAACTCTTCCGTCAAAACGTCAAATAAGGTGTCTTTTTCAATGCCCTCCTTCACTTTTGCCTGATTATACAGTACAATATCCGATAGAATCGTTCTCGCGAGTCTTTTTGCTTCATCCATGCTTGTAATCAATCGCATACGACAAACTCCAGCTATGGTCAAAATTCCCGTTCAGAAAGTATCTCACGGATAACCGGCTTATATTGAGGCTTCTTCATTACTTTTTTGGCATACAACCGAATGCTGATAAAGGAAACGATCATACAAACGATCCCTGCGTAAAAAGCCCAACGGTCGGAATGCTCTCCGCCGCATGTATACAAAGACAGGTTTTTGGCTACGATTGCACCGGTTACCAGCGCTGCCAGAGGAACACCATACAGAATGATAGCCATCTGTAAATATGACTGCGGCTTGAGCTCAACCCGCACTTTCTGTCCCGGTACCGCTCTCAGCGGATTCGCAGCCTCCATAAAGGACTTGTTTGCATCCCGTGGATGGCATATTCCGGCTGCTGCGCAGGATTCGCAGGCGCTCTTTCTCAGAATTTCAACTGTCGCATTCCCGCCTGATATACCGACCACGACGCCTTCTTCTTTAATCACTATATCAGCTTCTCCTGATTTAGCAAATCTACATCACGAAAAAAAATTTCCGAATTTGAGATTTTGGCTCATATCATTTATTCTTTTTTATATGAAGCAGTTTATATTCGATACTATCAACAAGAGCCTGCCAGCTGGCTTCGATCACGTTCTCGGAAACACCAACGGTTCCCCATTTGTTTTTGCCATCGCCGGATTCTATCAACACTCTGACTTTTGCGGCTGTACCTTCAGCCGCGGTCAGAACCCGCACTTTATAATCCAGCAATTTAATCGATTCGAGGCCTTTTCCGGGAAAATATTTTGGCAGGACTTTTCTGATAGCTTTGTCTAAAGCATTTACTGGACCATTTCCCCATGCGGCGGTATGCTCCACATTCCCGCCGACTTTAACCGTAACTGTGGCCTCACTTTCGGAGTGTGGATCGACTTTTCTTTTTTCCGTCAGGATTCTATAATCAATTCGGTCGAAGATATTAAAAACCGACTCGTAATTTTGAGCTGCACGCAGCATCAGCAATTCAAGAGACGCTTCAGCCCCTTCAAATTCATACCCCTCATTTTCAAGTTCCTTGACTTTTCGCAAAATCTGCAGAAGTTCAGGACCTTTTTGGGAGAGAGAAAAACCCAGCTCTTGCGCCTTCTGAAAGATATTGCTTTGTCCCGACATATCAGAGACCAGAATACGCCTTCTGTTTCCGACTTGAAGGGGAGATATGTGTTCATATGTTACGGAGCTTTTCGCCACCGCGTCGACATGCACTCCGCCCTTATGGGCAAAAGCGCTGTCTCCGACATATGGCTGCCATTTTCTATGCTGTATGTTGGCAAGCTCATCCACATATCGCGAAACGTCACGAAGCCTCACCAAGTTTGCATCGGAAATACATGCTATCCCCATCTTCAGCTTGAGATTGGGAATTATGGAACAAAGATTTGCATTCCCGCAGCGTTCCCCATATCCATTAATAGTCCCTTGCACAAGGGTGGCTCCTTCTTTAACCGCCGCAAGGGTATTGGCAACTGCGAGTTCAGCATCATTATGCGTATGAATGCCAAACGGTACGTTGATCCTGGTTTTTATCTCGTTGATGATTTTTTCTATATCACAAGGCAGGGTACCGCCGTTTGTATCACACAAAACAAGGCAATCTGCACCTGCGTTTTCCGCGGCCAGGATGGTTTCCAACGCATATGCAGGATTTGCTTTATAGCCGTCGAAAAAATGCTCGGCATCAAAAAAAACTTCTTTCATATGCCTTTTCAGAAACACAATGGAATCTCTGATCATGGCGGCATTTTCGCCAAGTGTTGTTTTCAGGGCTTTCAGAACATGTAAGTCCCACGCCTTACCGAAAATAGTTGCAACGGTTGCCCCGGACTCAATCAAAGCTTTCATATTTTTATCATTGGAAGCCTTGATTCCTGCCCGGCGCGTTGACCCGAATGCGGCAAGCTTCGCTTGTTTGAGTTTGGCATGGCGCATTTCAGCAAAGAAGACAGCATCGCGCGGGTTGGAGCCAGGCCAGCCGCCTTCAATGTAATGGACCCCAAACTGGTCCAGCTTCATTGCAACGCGCATCTTGTCTTCAGCAGAAAAGTTTATATCTTCTGCCTGCGCACCATCACGAAGCGTAATATCATATAGCTTTACAGTAGTCTTCATAAAAGAAACCGGGCGACTATTTTTTGTTTAATAATTCCGGATTGATATTGAGAACAAGCCTGTTTTGTGCTTTACGCTGCCTTATCCATATGGAACGTTTCATGCAATACCCGAACCGCAAGTTCCGTATATTTCGCATCAATTACACAGGATATTTTAATTTCCGAAGTGCTGATCATCATAATATTGATCCCCTCTTTTGCGAGTGCAGAAAACATCTGCGCGGCCACTCCGGAATGGGACCGCATGCCCACGCCGATGATTGAAATCTTAGCGATTTCTTCCTTAAAGCTCACGCCTTTTGCCCCAATCTCGGACACGACTTTCTTCATGACATCCATACATTTTTTAACGTCCGTTCTGGTGACCGTAAAGGACATGTCCGTCAATCCACCCTCACCGATATTTTGGATAATCATATCAACGACAATAGAATTGTCCGCTATCTCGCCGAAAATTTTCGCAGCAACGCCCGGTTTGTCAGGAACACCGGATACCGTCACCTTTACCTGGTTTTTGTCATACGCAACTCCGGACACCACAACATTTTCCATTTCCGAATCCTCCTTTGTCACCAGCGTACCGGGGTTGTCATTAAAGCTGGAAAGCACCCGCACGGGAACATTATATTTTTTTGCAAACTCTACCGAACGGCTTTGAAGCACTTTCGCACCGGAGCTCGCCATTTCAAGCATTTCATCATAAGAAATTTTGTCGAGCTTTCTAGCCTGGGGCACCATGTTCGGATCCGTTGTATAGACGCCGTCCACGTCGGTATAGATATCGCAGAAATCAGCTTTTAATGCTGCTGCGATAGCCACTGCGGTCAGGTCTGATCCTCCGCGTCCCAGGGTCGTTACATCAGACTTCTCGTTAATCCCCTGAAATCCTGCCACGACCGCAATGTTATCTTCCTGAATTGCTTTCGTAAGACGGTCCGCATGTATTCTTTCGATTCTCGCCTTGGTGTGAATGCTGTCTGAAATAATACCCGCCTGACGGCCGGTGAACGATTGAGCTTTGTGCCCCAATGCCTGAATAGCCATGGCAAGCAAGGCAATTGTTACCCGTTCACCTGTAGACACAAGCATGTCCATTTCACGCGGATCAGGATTATCGTTAATCTGCGCCGCAAGATTAATAAGTTTGTCCGTTTCTCCACTCATGGCTGAAACAACGACCACCACCTGATCCCCCTGCTCTTTGGCACGTACGACGCGCTTCGCCACATTCTTGATCCGTTCGGGATTTCCCACGGACGTGCCGCCGTATTTTTGGACTATAAGCAATTGTTATCCCCCCTATTTCTTAGAATAAAACTGTTTATGAAATTCATAAAACATCCGCCCGGGAGATCGGTGAGCAAAAAAACTGCATCTCCATCGTTATTCAGCGTTATTTTTTCAAAAAATGGTCCATAAGAGTATGTCCTTCTTTAAATACCAGTATATCTGAACGGTCTGCGATATGCTCATCATACAATACGGGACCATCTGTACGTTCCGACCTGTTATCATACAAGACAAAGGGAACCGCCTCATTAGAATGTGTTCTGATTTCAATGGGTGTAGGGTGGTCCGGAAGGACTAGAATTCGATATTCATCAAACTGTTTCATTCCATGCATGATATTTCCGACGAGCAGTTCGTCAAAGTCTTCAATAGCCTTGATTTTATTTTTTAAATCACCGGCGTGTCCTGCTTCATCGGGGGCTTCAACGTGTACATACGCAATGTCTTTTGTTTTAAGCGCCCAAAGCGCGTGTTCTGCCTTCCCGATGTAATTGGTATCTATCCATCCAGTCGCACCAGGGACATTGATAACTTCAAATCCCGCATAAATGCCAATCCCTTTGGTAAGATCAACTGCCGATATCATAGCACCTTCCAGGCCATATTTTTCTCTAAATGTCGGCATGGCGGGACGTTTTCCCTGCCCCCAAAGCCAGATGCTGTTGGCGATCCGTTTTCCGGCTTCCTGTCTCTTTTTATTAACCGGATGATTCTGGAGAAGGTCTATGGATTCTTCCATAAGAGCGTTAATGACGTCGCCTCCTTCACCGCACGGCAAATAATCCTGAATAATTTTGTCCTGGATATCATGAGGGGGCGTACACTCAATCTTGTCTTTACCGCCCTTCCATACCATGAGGTGTCGATAGCTTACTCCGGGATAGAAACGGATGCGATCAGTGCCAAGCTTATCATCTATTTCTTCAATAAGCAGCCGTGCCTCATCAGTTGTAATATGACCTGCGCTGAAATCTTCCAGGATCACAGAGCGTCCGGAACATAAAAATGGCGCTTTTATTCCCGCGATGCGGAGTGTCACGAGATTGCACCGATATGCAACATCATCCGGAGCAAGATTCACCCCGATACTTGCCGCCTCGAGAGGCGATCTGCCACTATAATATTTTCGCGGGTCATAGCCCATCACACTTAGATTTGCAACATCGCTGCCAGGAGGAAAACCAGCAGGTATAGTATGCACCATGCCGACCGTTCCGAGTGTCGCAAGCTTATCAAGGTTTGGCGTCTTTGCCGCCATCAGGCAAGTCATGCCATTTAACTCTTTATGGGGCCTGTCCGCCATACCATCCCCAAGCAAAATAATATATTTCATATTTTTTCAAGCAACCTGAGCATTTGCCGCAGACTCTGGTTGTCTATCGGACTCCTTCTCTGAGATTAGCGACTCTGCCTGACATCAGGATGTTATGATGTCGCCTTCAACAGGTTCGACTCGGATCCCTCTCTTTTTGAGGTACGCAATGCCGTCTTCAAGATTTTTTGCAGTTCCTTCAAGCTCCAATACCACTTCTCCGGTATCTTCGGTCACCCGTGCACTTCGGATATTCGGCATCACGTCGAATTCCTTGGCCATTGTAAAGATTACCGGTTGTTTTATCAATTCCTGCGGGAAAATCAATTTAATCCTTTTTATGGTCATGAATTCTCCTCTGTTTATGCAAGGCACATCTTGTAACAAGCATACTACTGTCCTTTTCAACAGTAATTAGAGATGCCCTGCCATGCTTCCTCCTGCAATCGCAGGTACGATAGAAACAACATCTCCCTCATGCAGGATGGTTTCTTCTTTATTCATAAAACGGATGTCTTCGTCGTTCACATAAATATTAACAAACCGCCTGATTTTACCGGTTTCCATTAGACGGTCCTTCATTCCGGGAAAACTCTTCTCAAGGGAATCCACAAGTTCCTGAATATTTTTCGCACTGCATTCCACTTCATGGTTTCCGTTCGCGAGTTTTTGTAATGGTGTGGGTATTCTTACTTTTACTGACATCGATCACTCTCCCGGAAATGTCCGAATGTTGCTTGAAACAAGAACATTAGAGTACGTGTTTGAGAATATGTTCAAACGACTCTATGTCCGGTTTGATTACAAATGGCTTGGCAAGACTGTTCATGACCGCTTCGGTCGTTTTCAGTCCGTTTCCGGTAATGCAAAGGACCACTGTTTCATCTTTGTGAATCATACCGGACTCTACCAGTTTTTTGGCGGCGGCAATAGTTACACCACCGGCGGTTTCCGTAAAAATGCCTTCTGTTCGCGCCAGAAGTTTTATCGCATCAATAATCTCCTGATCGGATGCATCCTCGCCGAAACCGCCTGTGTTTCGTGCAACTTTAGCCGCATAATATCCGTCAGCCGGATTCCCGATGGCAAGAGATTTGGCGATGGTCCTTGGTTTTACGGGCTTGATAATCTCATTTCTGTCTTTGATAGCCGCAACGATCGGATTACAACCCTCGGCTTGTGCAGCAAACATTTTTGTTTTCACCGGTGCGACAAAAGCAAGCCTTTCCAGCTCTTGAAAAGACTTCCATATTTTGGTCAGCAGGGAACCTCCGGCACAGGGGACGACAATGCTATGCGGTGTATTCCAGCCAAGCTGCTCCGCGATCTCAAAGCCAAGAGATTTTGATCCTTCACCGTAAAACGGGCGGATATTGATATTCATAAACGCCCAATGGTGTTTGCTCGCAATTTCAGAACAAAGCCGGTTGACATCGTCATACGTCCCATCAATGCGTATAAGATAAGGATCATAGATCATCGAATTGATGGTCTTTGAAAGCTCGATATCGGATGGGGTAAAAATAAAACATTTCATCCCAGCCCGGGCAGACTGAGCGGCAACGGAATTTGCCAGATTGCCAGTCGACGCACACGCAACGGTGTCGAATCCAAACTCCTTAGCCTTGGTAATTGCAACGGCTGCAACACGGTCTTTGAATGAAAGGGTTGGGTGATTTACCGAGTCATCTTTTAAAAAGATCTCTTTGACACCCCATTCTTTTGCAAGATTACCGGCGTTCACAAGCGGTGTAAATCCGGTATCCACACCTGTAACAGGCTCCCCTTCGAGCGGCAGTAATTCTCGGTAGCGCCACATAGTATGCCGCCGCGACTCAATCTCCCGCTTTGTTATATCAGTTTTAATGGCTTCATAATTGTACGCAACTTCAAGAGGACCGAAACAGAAGTCGCATACGTACAGTGGACCTACCATATATTCCCTGCCACATTCCATGCATCGCAAGCATTTCACATAACTCATCTGCTATCGCGCCTCTAGAATATTCAGAGGGACCTCGGTAACTGTCCCCTCAACTATATTATATCCTTTAGCCAGAAAAGAGTTTTTTCCGTCTCCTGCAATAATCATATAGACTGCCTCGGGATAGTATGCCAACTCTATATCAACAGGTGACGGGTATGCCCGGCTGTCCGTGTGTGAGTGATAAATGCCGATAAGATCCAGACCGGTGCGATATATTTCCCGCAGAGCCTTGAACTGCTCCGCTGAATCCATGCGATAAAAATTCGGACTTGATTCCGCGTTTGTCATGCAATATACGCGTTCGACGTTTCCCGCATGTCCGGCAAGAATTCCACACGCCTCATTGGGGAGTGCAGTGCTGCAATGCGAAAAAATCTTCTGGACATCAGAACTCGAAATAGTCAGCATCCGACAATAAAAACAGTATGATGTTTCCTCTCAAGCTGAGAATACCGGGAAATGTCATATCAGCAACCGACTGCTGTGATTCAGCTACAATGAGCAAACCTGCTCAGGATCAATCAAGTCCGTAATGGTTGGATGATCACCGCACATCACGCATTCTCGATTGCGTGGAATTTTTATTCTTCGAAAGTTCATCTCAAGCGCATTAAAAAGCAGAAGAGCTCCCGCAAGCGGATGGCCGATACCCAAAACAACCTTAATGGCCTCCGCTGCTTGTATCGTTCCAATAATGCCGGGAACCACACCTAAAACTCCGGCTTCCTGGCATGAGGGAACCATTCCAGGCGGTGGAGGGCTTTCGAAAAGACACCGATAGCAGGGCCCTTCTCCCGGGAAAATAGTCATTACCTGCCCTTCAAAGCGAAAAACCGCCGCACTTACCAGCGGTTTTTTGAGCATAACACAAGCATCATTAACAAGATAGCGGGTAGGGAAATTATCGCTTCCATCGACGACAATGTCGTATTCGGAAAAAATGCTTTTAATATTCCGAGCCGTCAACCGTTCCTTCCATGTTGTTATCGCCACATCAGGATTCAGCGTTTCGTAGGTTTCTTTGGCTGAATCGGTTTTGAACATCCCTACTCTTTTCATATTGTGTGCGATCTGTCGCTGAAGATTTGATATTTCCACTCTATCGTCGTCGATGAGGCCGATCGTACCGACGCCTGCAGCAGCAAGATAGTAGCCGGCAACAGAACCGAGACCGCCTGCACCTACCAGTGCGACCCTAGCCTTCAGGAGCTTTTCCTGTCCCTCGCCACCGACCTCTGGAAGCAGGATGTGTCTGCTATATCGTAGTATCTGATCTTCTGTAAAATCCATAATTGCAGTTCAAAGTTCTCGCACAAAAGCAATTTTCGAAATCTGAGCTTTTACTTCTGTTCTGGTTTTTTTGCTGCTTTTCGGATAAAAACATGCCATTCATCCGCAGCGGTTTGCTCAATTGCGATAATCTGCTGCCCCTCATTTGAAAAATTCCTGGGGATATCCTCCCGAGCCTGCTGATGATCCGTAATAATTTCGAGGACTTCTCCCACGTTCATTTTTTCGAGAGCCAGTTTGGAGCGGACAAACGTATAAGGACAGACCTCTCCTTTTATATCAAGCGTAATATCAGATTTTTGATCACCGATCATGATTCGGCTTTGATGTCGCCAATGCAGTACAATGAATTCGATCCTGCAGCAAAACATCAGCAGCATTCCATCGTGCTATTTCTTCTCATCTTCCACCCGGATTACCATCGTCGGGCCAGCAACACAATCCATATTATTGATCTCTTCAAGAGCAGTGCGCACATCTCGCTCCACAGCTTCGTGACTCATCATCACCAGCGGAACAGCTTCTGCAGATCCTCGGCCTTTTTGAATGACCGATTCGATGCTGATGTTATTCCTGCCGAGCACTCCTGATATCCGCGAGAGGACGCCGGGCTTGTCCATGGCGGTGAAGCGCAGATAATAACAGGATGTGATATCGTCCATTTTGCGTATTGCAAGCGAAGACCGTTCTCTGAAAGCGGCTATCGGCGAACGGTTTGTACATCCTGCCAGGATATCTTTGCTGATGTTAATAACGTCGCTCACCACGGCGCTTCCTGTGGGCATGTCTCCTGCACCTCTGCCGTAAAAAAGGGTGGAGCCCACGGCATCTCCCGCGACGGAGAGGGCATTATAGACGCCATCAACTGTTGCTATCGGAAAATCCTTCGGGAGCATGGTAGGATGCACTCTCGCTTCGATTTCACCATTTACGGTTTTCGTAATTGCAAGAAGCTTGATTTTATAACCCAGATCGCGCGCGAAATCGATGTCGAGGGGCGTTATTTTCGAAATGCCTTCCGTATAAATGTCTTTAAAAGATACGGGCGTCCCATAAGAAAGCATGGCAAGAATTGCCAATTTGTGAGCCGAATCGATGCCTTCAATATCGAAAGTCGGATCCGCTTCTGCATAACCTTTCGACTGTGCCTCTCTCAGGACCTCGTCGAATTTTCTTCCTTCATTCGTCATTTGAGTCAGGATATAATTGCAGGTACCATTTACAATAGCATAGATAGACTTGATATTATTCGCGGCGAGTCCGTCTTTGAGAGCTGCAAGAATCGGGATGCCGCCTGCAACGGAAGCTTCATAACCGAGCATAGCCCCTGTTTTCTCAGCTGCAGCATACAGTTCTTCTCCGTGGACGGCGAGAAGCGCTTTATTTGCGGTAACCACATGCTTATGCTGCTTAATCGCGTCCAGAATAAACTCTTTCGCCGGCTTATAGCCTCCGATAAGCTCTATGATGATATCAATAGCGGGATCCTGTATGACCTCGCGGGCGTCTGCCGTAAGCTTGACACCGGCAAGATCCAGACCGCGGTCACGCCGAATATCAATATCTGCAACTTTGCTGAGAATGACCCGCGCACCGAGTCTGCGTTGAATGATATCCGCATTTTCAATAAGAATACGCGCCGTCCCTGTCCCGACGGTACCCAAACCGATAATGCCAACACTGATTGTTTTCTTGGCTATCATAACATCTCCATATGATTTTGGATTATGGGCAGGGAGGCATCCTCATGCTCCATGATCTTTAAAGGGGTCATTTCTGCAACGCCTGTTTTATTCCTTTTGCCGCCTGTCGTATCCGATGCTCATTCTCCACCAGCGCGAAACGTACATATCCCTCGCCGTGCTCACCGAAACCTATGCCGGGAGAAACAGCCACTTTCGCGTCCTTGATAAGAAGCTTTGAAAATTCCAGCGAACCCATTTTTTTGAACGGTTCGGGGATCTCTGCCCAGACAAACATGGTCCCCTTCGGTTTTTCAATGTTCCAGCCGGCTTTACCAAGTCCTTCGATCAGCGCGTCCCTGCGAGACTGATACATGGCGCAAATTTCTTTCACACACTCCTGTGGTCCGTTCAGAGCAATAATTGACGCTATTTGAACAGGTTGGAACATCCCATAATCCAAATAGCTTTTAATTTTGATCAGCGCACCCACAATATCCCTGTTCCCCACACAAAAGCCCACACGCCAGCCTGCCATATTATAGCTTTTGGTCAGGCTGTAGAATTCAACTCCAATGTCTTTTGCGCCCGTTGCCTCCAAAAAGCTAGGCGCCCGGTATCCGTCAAAATTAAGATCAGCGTATGCCATGTCATGCACTACAATAATGTTATTTTCCCTAGCAAAATCGGCAATTTTCTGGAAAAAATCGATATTGACAACCATGGTGGTTGGATTGTTCGGGAAATTGATAATAAGCATTTTCGGACGGGGCCATGTGTTTTTATACGCTTCCAGCATATCTACAAAAAAATCTCTATCCTTGCTGAGTGGAATAGAGCGCACTTCCCCGCCGGCAATGATTACCGCATAGGGATGGATCGGATATGCCGGTGTGGTCGTGAAAACAACATCTCCCGGCTCGATTGTAGCTAATGCGAGATGAGATAGCCCTTCCTTGGATCCCATGGTCACCACAGCTTCAGACTCAGGATCGAGGTCGACATTATGGTTTCGTTTGTACCAGTCACATATGGCGGAACGCAGTTTTGTTATGCCCTTCGATGCCGAGTAGCGATGATTTTTGGGATTCTGAGCGGCTTCTATGAGTTTATCAACTATATGTTGAGGCGTACCTTGATCAGGATTTCCCATGCCCAGATCAATAATATCCTCACCCTTTCTGCGTGCATCAATTTTCATGGCATTGACAATAGCAAATACATAGGGTGGTAACCGTTTTATTCTGCCAAACTGCTCGGGCATGCGTAGTCCCTTCTTTATCATAAATTTCATCTTCTAACCATTCAATTTAAAACGTAAAATTGATAATAAAACACTGTAATTTTTTTGTCAATATAAAATACTCGTAGAATTAGCGATATGCACAATTATGCCCGAATATATACGTTCTCAATACACTCTTGGCGTCAAATAAAGAGAGAAAAAGCTTGATTTTTCAAACAACCTGTGCTATTTTCAATCTTCAAAAAAGAGTAAGGTCGATTCCCGCTACTACTATACTCTCCACTACAGTTCGGGATTACTCCTTGCTCCCTGCAAGTATATTCCAGGGGGCTATAACCCATAAGGAGGCAGAAATAATGCCGATTTACGAATCTATTTTTATCATTAACCCCAATCTTTCTGATGATGAAACTGCAGGCATAATCAAAAAAATGCAGGATGTAATCGCTAAACAGGGCGGGGAAATGCTCAAGTTCGAGGATTGGGGCAAAAAGAAACTTGCCTATGAAATCAGGAAACAGAAGCGCGGGCACTATGCCTTTTTTCAATTTAAGTCTGCACCGACAGTTGTAAGTGAGCTGGAACGTACGTATAAGCTTACCGATGCGATCATTAAATTTCTGACCGTCAAACTTGAGAAAGAATTGCGTACTAAACAACCGCCCAAGCCGAAGAAAAAGGAAGCCGCCAAGGCGGGAACCGAACAACCTCAAGCGTGATTGACAGTTATTGTGAAGAAAGTCAGGCAAGGCAAAACAGCAATTGAATGAAACCATAATAACCGGGACGATGAGGTAATGCCATGACAAGCTACAATAAAGTTATTCTACTTGGGAACCTTACTCGCGATCCCGAAGTCCGCTACACCCCCAATGGTATAGCTGTGGCAAGCTTTGCCATTGCTGTCAATCGTAAATATAAGCAGGGTGACGAAACAAAAGATGAAGTCAGCTACATTGACATCGTCGTTTTCGGTAAACAGGCTGAATCTTGCGGCCAGTATATCGGAAAAGGAGACTCTGTTTTGATTGACGGCAGACTTCAGCAACGACGGTGGGAAACTGAAGAAGGTCAAAAACGCAATAAGCTCGAAGTGGTAGCGCAATCGGTTAATTTTATGCCAAAACGCTCATCAGCCGGCCAAGGAAGCGGTCACAGCCATCCGGAACCCGCTCCCGAACCACCGATTGACGAAGGAGATATTCCTTTTTAACTTTTCCACTCCTGATACGCACATTTTATCCTTTATTATGAGGAGTACACGATTATGGCAGAATATCCAGCAAGAACAGAGCGTCCCCCTGACTCAAGAAACAGAGACAGAGATAGGGACGGTAAAGGACCGTCAGACAGAAAAAGAAGATTTCAAGTTAGAAAGAAAGTCTGCCGGTTTTGCGTTGACAAGACGCCTTTTATTGACTATAAAGACGTAAAAACATTAAGATTTTTTATTACTGAACGAGGCAAGATTCTGCCCAGACGCATTTCCGGCAATTGCGCAAGGCACCAACGCGAAGTTACGGTAGCTGTACAAAGGTGCAGAAACATCTCTTTAATACCGTTCTCCGGAGAAAAATAGTTGTTGAACAAGAGACAGCACTGCATCACCTGACTGTTTTGGACAGGGAAGCTCGCGGCGGGAAAAAAAGTCCGCGGACTTCCCTTTTTTTTGGAGAAAGAACATGAATTTTCGTCCCATATTCATTGCCACTGTCCAGATGGTAGGCCTTTTTTTGTCCGGCATTTTCATCCCTCTGCTCCCGTGGCTATTTACGCCGGTCCCCCTCATTCTTATCTATGTGAGAAACAGCAAAATGGAAGGCCTGACCGTACTCGGCATCGCGTGTCTTATTATTTCACTTCTCGGCGGGTGGTACATACTCTTTTTCTTTCTCTTTATTTTTAATTTGATAGCTATTAGTATCGGAGAAGGTCTATTGCGGCAGTGGAAGCCAGAGCTATCCATTGCTGGAGGCGCGCTCCTTCCTGTTCTGGCGATTGGCTCCGTCGCAGGATATTATTTTGTGCATCGCGGAGAGAACCCCCTTCCCGTCATCGAACGCTTTATTCTGGAGCAACGCGATGAAGCGGTTAAATTATACGGCAGCCATGGCTTCAATGAGATAACTGCAGCAATTTCTTCCATTCCGGACGTATCTTTTCATTATTTTTCCTTGATGCTCCCCTGTTTGCTGATCTTGATAGTGGCAACAATAGCTGCATGCTCTTATGCAACAGCAAAAGTCATCATCTTGCGCAACCCGGGAGCGAGCCCGAGGATTGAGTCCACTCCGCTTGCCTTATGGTATGCCCCGGACGCCTGGATATGGGGTCTGATCGGTGCATTAATCTGCATCATGATGCCAAACGAGCTGGCAAGGTTTCTCCTCGGCTGGAACATTGCTGTTCTTTTTGCAATTGTCTATTTTGTCCAGGGCGCAGCTCTTGTTGATTATTTCCTGAAGCTAAAACTGCATATGCGTCCATTTGCACGAATACTGATCCATATTGTCGTTCTGGCTTTACCGCCGCTTATCGCAGGCACCATTGTCTTCGGCATTATTGATGTTTGGGCCGATTTCCGCAGACTTCGAAAGCCTGCAACGCCATAAATTTTCCATCTCATCGCGGCAGTGATAATTGCGTCAGAGAGTGTTGATACTTTCTCTCCCCTCCATCTGCTTTTTCTGATATAATCCATTGGTAAGGAGTTCTCATGCGACTGCCAAAAGAGCTTATCATCCATATTGCAGATACTATTGCCTCGGAACTCGAAAGCAAGGATATGGTCAAATATGCCGTACCGAAGGCTGGCATTTCCGCAATGGTTGCTGACGTAATTACGGAGAGTATGTTAGCTGAAGACCAGCTCAATAAAGAAGTTGAAAAAATTCTTGCAGCGCATGAAGCTGCAATTGCCAAAGGACAGGTGGATTACCGCAAGATATTTGAACTAACAAAGCAGAAACTCGCTAAAGAACGAGGCATAGTTCTTTAATACACAGAGGCAAAAATCGGATCAGAATCCCGCAAGGAAGAATATGCGACTCAGCGAAGACAGAATATCCCATCTCTCCCACTTAATTTTAGATGCTCTGGAGCACAATAAGAATGTAGAGCCGTTTCAGCCGGAAGAGAAGCTGTTGCGTGAGATCAGACGGATTATTATTTCCGAACTTCAGTTCGAAGACGAAGCTGATGCGGCTGCCCGCCGCACTATCCAATCACTTTCCCGAAAAATCCCTGAAGGCAGCCGTGAATGGGACGTCCTCTACCACAAATACAGGGAAGAGCAATTGGCCAGGAGAAAAAAAGTTTGAATGCCTTTGTCATCTCCAGCCTTATTATTTTCATTGTCTGTTCCGGCTTGGGATTATTTCTTCGTCACGGCCTTTCCTCCCCATATCTCATCTCCTGGCTCGCAGGGTTTGCATTTCTCGTCTTTACTATTTCATATCAAGCGCTCTTCTCCAAAAAAAAAATTCATGGAATTACTTTTTTTGCGCTCTTCATTATCGTGTTCAACTTTCTCGTCCAGATTACCGGCGGCATTTCATCCCCCCTTTTTCCACTGTATGTCCTGCCCGTGATACTTGCGGCTTTTTTGCACCGTACCTGGTCGTTTCAAATAACCGCCCTCATCCTTGCAATTGAAGCTCTCAATAGATATTTTTCCGGCAATATTACCATGGATCAGTGGCATTTTTTTGCCGGTTTTTCCGCATCGCTTGCCGGGGTTTCTGTTATGACCACCTTTTTGTCAGGCCGTATCCAAAATGAAGCAAAAACCGCACAGAATAATTATCAAAAGCTGATTTCCGATGCACGTGCTGTTGATCCCCTTGCAGGAGGCGCAAATATTGAAGCGCTGACGGAAGAAAAACGCCAGGCAAAACATGTCAGCATTGCTCGAGAAAGGGAAGGCACATTCAACGCACTTATCGAGATGATCTCACTGCTTATCCCCGCCCATACCTATGCACTTTTTCTGGACGACCGCGATGATGGAACACTTTCACTCCGGGCAATCCAAAGCCAAAGCCAGTTCATAACCTCATCTGCAGTAGAATACGCAAAAGGAAGCGGACTTGTCGGTATCAGCGCCTTACAGAATCAGACTCAGTACATTCAGGATATGGTCCTCTCTTCCAAGAGCCTTGGCTATTATACTCAGGACATCTCTATAAAGTCCTTTCTTTCCATTCCGATTGCCCAGAATGACCGTGTCGTAGGAGTTCTCGCTCTGGACAGCCTGGAAGTGAACGCCTTCCCTCCTCAAATCCAGGACATTGTATTCAGATTTACTCCTTTCTTCATACAAATCATTGAAAATATGAAAATCTCGCTTGAGCTGGATATCCGTGCGAAAAACTTTGCCGCTCTCCACGAAATGAGCGCGACGTTAAACGGCAGCCTTGAAATATCCGAAGTCCTGGATAAATTGATACCGCAGCTCAGGCCCGTTGTTCCCTTTGATTTCTGTGTTTTTTTATTCTATGAAGAAAAGACTGACGCCGTAATAATAGCAGCACTCAAAGGATATGATATAAAATTCATCGGAAACCGCTTTCCTCTGCGGCAAAGTGCTATTCTCTCCTTAATGTATAAACAATGGCACGACCACAGCACGGTAAATATCTATCACGATCCCGATCTCGGTGAACGCGGGAGAGAAATCAGTCTTTTCCCATTCAAAGAACTGCAACAACCCATCAAATCGCTTATCGGCAGACCGCTTGTAGCAGGCAACAAGTTCATCGGTGCGGTGATTCTCAGTTCACTCAGATCAAATATTTTTACTGAATACCATCGTAGTTTTATAGACACGCTGTCGAACCAGGTATCCATGGTAATAGACAACAGCCTTCTCCACCGCGATATCAGAGACATGGCGCGCACGGATGGACTTACCGGCCTCTTGAACCACCGGACATTTATGGAAAAACTGTCCGAGGAATATAAACGCCTCGACCGTGATCCACGCCCCTTTTCCATTCTGCTCGTGGATATTGATTTTTTTAAGAAGGTTAATGATACCTATGGCCACCCTGTCGGCGACATAGCGCTTACCCGCGTGGCCGGAGTGCTCAAAGACGTGGTGCGGGGTTCTGATTTTGTGGCGCGATACGGCGGTGAAGAATTTTCCGTGGGATTGGTAGATACGAAATACGATGGCGCGCAACAAATGGCCGAACGAGTCAGAAAAATCGTCGAACATACGGCTATCACCGTCGGCAAGACGGCGTTCAACGTAACGCTCAGCATCGGAGTTGCCTCGTACCCGGTTGATACCAATAAATTTGAAGACCTTATCGGCTTTTCAGATCTGGCACTTTATCAAGCGAAACGAACAGGCAGAAATCGAGTCTGTTTATACAAAGATTGCAAAACCCTTGGCGCACAACCGAAAACGGACCCGTAACATTATACCGTTATGCCGACAACACACTAAAACTGATTCTAGAAAGCCAGTTTGCAACTCAACCTTTTTAAAGAATTGGTGTCAAAATAAACAAATATAACGCGCGTATGGACCAAGATATCGATTTAGTCATCAGAACCGAGGCCGGTGAACGGGATGCCTTCGACGAGTTGGTGAGGAAGTATCAGAAGCCTCTCTATGCGATGTTGTATCGCATGGTAAGCAACCACGAAGATGCATCAGATCTGCTGCAGAAGACCTTCATCAAAGCCTTTACCGGAATCAGGTTGTTCGAGAGGCGGTCTAGTTTCAAAACCTGGCTTTACCAGATAGGGATCAACCTGGCAAAAAACGTTTATCGCGACCGCGCCAGGTTCGAGCAAGTGAATATCGATGATATTGTTATCAAAAGGAATCCACGAACACTAGAAACTCTGATTAAAAATGAAGACAGGCTGCTGCTGAGAAACGCCCTTGGAAAGCTTCCCGAAAAGCAACGTCTGACACTAATGTTCAGAATTCAGGAAGCAAAAAAATTTGAGGAAATTGCTGAAATCATGGACTGTTCAATCGGCACAGCCAAGGCAAATTACCATCATGCAGTACAGAAACTGAAAATACTTATGAAGCATGAATCCGGAGAATTAACCGCCGGAGAAAAATAATGTACTATCATCCTAAGGACATTTACAATGAAGCGCTGTAATAAGAAAGACATCCAGGAAACCCTGCCCGCTTTTCTTGCCCGGGAGCTTAATTCCGAAGACTACCAGAAGGTAGAGAACCATATTGCATCATGTGCAGATTGTTCACGGGAGCTTCTGCTTCTTCGTGCTTTATCCGAGGAAACCGTGCCCGATCCTGGAGAGGCGTTCTGGACTGCGATGCCGGACCGGATTTACCGCGCTGTCCAAAAGGAGAAAAAATCCAAAAAATTTTTCGATTTTTCGTGGTTTGTGGAGCGCATTACAATGCCCCGCTGGGTCTTCACCTCAGCAACAGCCGGTATCATTCTAATTATTTCAGCTCTTGCGACAACATCGCTCAACACGTACCAGCATGAACAAGAAACTTCTCTCCCGCAGGAATACCTGGTCTCTGAAAGTTCTACCGGTGAATATTTATTCACCTCGACTGATATCAGCTCGGAACAGGCAGATGCTGTCAACACTTGGGCCACCAAACAACTGGATTCTATCGGCGCGGAAGTGTCTCCTGTCCTTGCAACCAGCACGGATGCTGAAATTTCCGATGAGATTGCGGAGCTCAATATCAATGAAACAGAGCAATTCTCCGATGATATCCTGAAACATTGGAAAGAGGAGGGCTAGACATAATGTTATCGTCAAAAAAAATCCTGGTATTTGCGGTCGCCGTACTGTTCTGTTTGACAACCTCTAATACCTTTGCTCAGCAAAGTTCTTCAAAAAACCAGAATGCTGATATCAGAGGATATGACAATCCGTCTAGAACCGGCCCTCAGCTGTCACCGGAAAAGCAGGAACAAATCAGAAAAAAAGTGGATACGCTCAGAATCTGGCGGCTTACAGAAACGCTGAGACTCGATTCCGAAAGCAGCGCAAAACTTGCTTCAATTCTCAGCTCTCATGACCGGCAGCGAGGCAATCTTTTTCGAGAACGACGCGAAACCATGCGCGCCCTACGGACCGCTGTGACATCCAAAAAACCAGATGAAACAAAACTGCAAACATTACTCGATCAGCTCGAAACAAACCATCGCTCAACCCAGGAGCTGACGGAGATGGAATGGAAAAGTTTGCAGGGAATTCTTAATACGGAACAGCAAGCACGCTTTGTTATTTTTCAGCAGGACTTCAGACGTGACATTCAAAAAATGATTTCCAGAGCACGAGAAACCGAGCAAGGGAAAGGGCCGGTCAGCGGACGCGCTCAAAACCAATAATCTGATATAATGCCGTGTAAATAGATCACGACCTATTGTAACTTCAATAAAAAGGAAGAGCCCTTATTCCTCCTTTTCTTACACTATTACTTTCCTTTAAATCTTCTCGTACAACCTCATATTGACAAATGAGTTGAGAAAACCGTATAATCACGCTGCTTTACGAAAGGCGGCATAATCCATTGAATAAGACAGTAAAAAAGTATTCTCGTTTTCTTGAAAAAACCACGGACCAACTTACCGCTGCAGCAAAGAAACATAATGTAAAATGCAAAAAAGGTTGTTATGAATGCTGTGCATCCGGTTTTTTTGATATCACTCTCCTTGATGCGCTTCATCTCAGAGCAAGCTTAAAGCAGGTTCCATCCGCAATAAGAAACAAAATTCTTGCAAAAGCAAACGAACAGCTCGATGCTCTCGAAAAAAAAGGCGCATTCTCACGCAAGGATCCGCTTCTTAAAACTCTCGCGTCCATCGATTCGATTTCCCGCAGATCAGCCAAAATGAGCTGTCCGGCCCTTGATGACAAAGGCGCTTGTTTAATCTATAAACACAGGCCTCATATCTGCCGCCTCTTTGGCCCCACAATCCGCGGCCATCGTCGTGCCGTGCGGCTTGAGGGTTGCGGATACTTCAAACGTGATATTCCTGACTCGGATTTTGACATACTCAGCAACTACAAAGAGGAAGATGTTCTGCTCAAGAAAATGTTTACAAAGGCTGGACGCAAACGGGTTCGCGAGGTTGATACTATCATCCCTGCTGCCCTGACCTTGGATATGAAAAAGTGGTTGTGATCATATTGCAATGCACCGCATAAGAACTATCGATGGAAATCATTCGCAGAAAAACAGTATGGAAAGGCAGTTTCATGAGCGCAGTGGAAATAACTTACCGCGATGCTCACGGTGCCGTCCGTACATGGGAAGCGCTTGAGCGGATAGGTATCTCCGGCATTGTTGTCATGACGGCAGTGACTCCTGCCGGCAATATTCTGCTCGAAAAACAGTTTAGGCCGCCGCTTGGACGTGAAGTCATTGAACTCCCTGCCGGGCTTGTCGAGCCTGGCGAATCAATGGAAGATGCTGCGCGGCGTGAGTTAATTGAAGAAACAGGCTGGACTGCAAAAAAACTTAAATTTTTGGCCGAAGGGCCTATTTCTACAGGAGCGTCAACTGAAGCGCTCAGGGCCTACTTATGTACCGACCTTGAACATACAGGGAAAACCGGCGGCGATGACAATGAAATCATTGAGGTTATCGAGGTTCCGCTTGAGCACGCTCTCGCATACCTCAGAAATGAACAGCTTCAGGGAATGCTCGTAGATTTAAAAGTCTTTGGTCTCATTGAATTGGCAAAAAAAGCACTCAATAAATAGCAAATAGCATAATCCAGTTTAATAAAAAAACCCGCCTCCCCAACAAGAAAGGCGGGCTTCTGCTGATCTGATTATAATACACTTCACAGTTATCTGTTATCTTCCCCGTACCATTTCATTCAACCGTTTCACTCTCTCCGCAATCGGAGGATGAGTACTGAACAGATTCATCAAGCCGCCGCCCGTGAGAGGATTGACGATAAACATATGCGCTGTGGCAGGTTTCGCATCCGTCATCGGTACAATTTGCGATCCTCTCTCCAGTTTTAGTAGTGCGTTTGCAAGCCCACCAGGATTTCCGGCGATTTGCGCGCCACCTTTGTCGGCCTCATATTCGCGCGTACGCGATATTGCCATCTGAACAAGCATCGCAGCAATAGGGGCCACAATCATCATCACGATTCCCACCACCGGGCTTGTGCCCTCTTCATTGTCATCCCGTCGGCCGCCGAAGATCATTGCCCATTGCGCCATCTGAGCAAGCATGCTGATAGCCCCTGCAATGGTCGCCACAATGGTGCCGGTAAGCATATCACGGTGTTTTATGTGGGCGAGTTCATGAGCAACAACACCGGCAAGCTCTTCCCGGGATAATATCCGCATTATTCCATGCGTGACAGCCACCACCGCATGCTCGGGATTTCTTCCTGTTGCAAAAGCATTTGGCGTCTCTTCCGGAATGATATAGACCTTCGGCATGGGTAAACCGGCCTTCTGGACCAATGTTCGCACTATCGAATACAGTTCTGGAGCTTCCGATTCACTCACCGGCTGAGCTCCATACATGCGGAGAACGATCTTATCACTGAACCAGTAGGTTCCAAAGTTCATGACCACTGCCATACCAAAGGCGATTATCATGCCGCTTCTGCCGCCAAGTGCACTCCCGACCAGCATCAGCAGTAATGTCATAAAAACCATTAAACCAACTGTTTTTACAGTATTCATAGGAAATAGTTCCCTCCGTAAATATTCATCTTGTGAGAAGTATTTGATAATAAATTACCACACTTACCCTACTCCGTCAAGTAAATCGGGCAGAATGGATGTTCAGGAATTATAATTACATACGACAGTTTTTGGTTGACAAGAAAATACCACTTTGTTATATTTCATCGTCCAAAGCGTATCATTTTTTTTTCTACTGCGGGTGTAGCTCAGTTGGTAGAGCACAACCTTGCCAAGGTTGGGGTCACGGGTTCGAGTCCCGCCACCCGCTCCAAATAGTTCAAGGGGTTAGCCGACATAGGTTAACTCCTTTCCTATTTCTTGTGCAGTTTTTGTGCAGTTGATATCAGGAGCGTGCTGTTCGGTAGGTTTTGAAAGAAGGTTGCCCATCACTTCCACTGCTTTGCGCTTGTGCGCCGGAGCAAGGTGGGCATATCGTAGGGTCATCTTGATATCTTTGTGTCCGAGTAATTCCTTAACAGCCATCAAATCAACCCCGGCCATAACCAGTTGACTCGCGAAGGTATGACGAAGATCGTGAAAGTGAAAATCCGTGATCTTCGCTCGTTTAAGCGCTGCGGAAAAACTCCTCTTTACATTCTCATACGGCTTTAAAGTCTTTTGATTATAGAATACAGAGGATACGTCTGTTCGGCGACATAGAGAGTTAAAGACGGCCTTCAGTGCTTCATTAACCGGGATTTCGCGCCGCTCCCCGTTCTTCGTCTTGTCCAATAGGATGAACCCATGCTGCAGGTCCACCTGGTCCCAGCGCAACATGAGGATCTCTGATTTCCTCATTCCGGTATTGAGAGCGGTAATAACAATGGGTTTAAGCTGCTCATCACAAACGCTGATAAGCACCTGGGCATCCTCGAGTGAGAGAAAGCGCAGTCTCTTATTCTCGCGAAGCTGTTTAACCCGTCGAATGCGCTTCAAAACATCGGCTTCAACCATATCCCATTCAACCGCCTTCGAGAACATGTGCTTCAAGATGTTCAGAATGCGATTAATCCAAGCAGCGCTCGACGGCTGCGGGTTCTTTTCTCTCAGCCCTTTGCTCATGAGGTCGGTTTGCAGCTGTTCGACAAGGGCTGTATTGAATCGCCGAAGCGGTATTAAGCCGTACTGATCGACCAACTTGTCAATAACATACTCTTTGAGATCAGCGCATGATTGGCGACCCTTGATCCATGCCTTGTATTTGTCTGCCAGTTCCGTGAACGAATAATTCTCGATCCTCACGAAGTCGGGCGACTTGCATTCGCTGACGAGCTTCTTCTCATTCAGCAACATTATCTCCGCATCACTGAATCTTGTCGAACCCGAGGATTTTCGAATGATCTTGCCCGTCAGGTCAGCGTAGCGAATCCACCATGTATCGCCACGCTTGTAAATCCCTTTACGCGCCATGTTGTACCACCTCCTTTCATTTATTTTCTGCTGCTACGTCTGTTGCCTCCTCCTTTCTTAGGAATTGCCTTGAGAGCCAGATTGAGAAACGATGGTATTTCCCGGGTCCCGCATTCCCAGCGGCTCACGGTCATAAGAGCAACCCCAAGAATATCGGCAAGCTCGCCCTGGGTGTAACCCCTTCCCTTCCGCCACGTTTTAAGCTCCTCAGGCTTCACGGAGCCATTATACCAACGGTTTACATTGTCTGTCAAGAAGCTTTATTTAGTTTTATTTTCAGAGCGAGGCTATTAATTACCCGGTCGATTTCCCTTTTTCTGAAGCGAAGAAGTCCGCCAAGCTTGAAATGGGGCAACTCGAACGTATGTTCATAAACCCATTTTGCCGAGACCCTGAGATATTCTGCCAGCTCATCCACGGAGAAGATAATATCTTCGCTATCGTCTTTCGCTGACAGGAACGGTTTCATCAAATCCACCACCCGCCTGGCTATACATTCAACGTCTTCTTGATCTAAAATCGTTTTCATTATTGTGATGAACCTCCGGGCCTGCGGTGGCATTTTCCGTTGATTTATAGTTCCTCATCGTTTACCATCATCCACACATTGACTTACTGGATTCTCTTTCTCGTATCTCCGCATTCACGCGACCAGCTCTGCATCGAGGACGATATTTCTTCCATTTGCCGGAGATATGAGTTCCCTTTTGCAATTGGTCTTCCTTTGCCGGCGAGGCATTGCTTTATT
The DNA here is from genome assembly GCA_964586075.1 of uncultured Nitrospiraceae bacterium. Lineage (GTDB taxonomy): Bacteria > Nitrospirota > UBA9217 > UBA9217 > UBA9217 > JBAZLV01. The sequence goes on from CAZPGZ010000024.1 coordinate 50,163, forward strand.
TTTGCCTGTCCGATAATAAAATCGCAGAATAGTTCGATCTGTTCAGCTACACCCAGCTTTTCAGCTTCGCGCAGCCTGGAAAGAATGGAGATTTCACGGGATCGCGTTTGATTTTGCGCTCGTTCATCCTCGTAGAACACCTGTGGTTCGACCCTAAACAGCAAACATAATTTTAAAAGCACCTTCTTACCGATTCCCTTTTTCCCCGTTTCCCATCGCTGGACCGTTCTGGTATTTACTCCGATGCGTTCTGCTAATTGTTCCTGGGTCAATTCGTGATCAAAGCGCAGCCTTCGCAGATTGAATCCCACCAATATGTTCAATTCTTTTCTTTTCATGACTCGTCAAACAATAATACAATTCTATTCTTTTGACCACGGCCCAAAAGGGCCGTGTGTAATCCCAAAACACGGCCCTTTTGGGGTAGGTAACCATAGATAATACGCGCTACGAGCGGTTATTCTCATTTTTTTTGAACCAAACGAGCATAATCGAGCGCTCTTTTTCACGGGACAAACGAATGAAGATAGTAAACTTCTGACAACCCTACAGTGCAAAGCTGTGGGAGGCTGTATCCGACGAACAGCCTTGATCTGATAAACATGGAGGTATCACTTGTTAATCGTTTTTTGTGAATATCTTTACGGATAACACAAGCAGGAGAAGGAAGCGAGGGAAAAGAAATGACCAACAAACGTGGAAAAAGAGTCAGCGTGATAATCTGAAGATCATTTTACGTCGAACATTCAATTGAAATCTTTGGACGGAATCAGCCTGGATTTTATCCTATCCAGGAAGACCACGAATCATCGTATGTTCTCTTTCAGATGAAAGCGGGTTCATGACAACTTAATCAGCGCTTCAATTGAACTGCTTTAATTATTTGACAGCCTTGCCACGTCCGCACCATGAGATCCATTATGGTGTGCACGGGTTTGCTTAAGTTTATACGATCATACATACCCCTTACAATGAGACTAAGTTGACCCTGCAATGCCCCTGGTGAGCTGGCCTTATCTTTGATCACTTGGCGTTTGCGTACGACCCAATCTCAATTATCTTCTCTGGCGAATAATCCTTGAGACGGTTTGCATATCACTTCTGAACAGATGCAATTCTAATACCAAATACGCATACTTTGTTGGCTTGTCTAAAACTTTACGATTATATGCTAATATGCATAACGTATTGAATTTTAAATATTCTCATGACTCAATCTGGTTACAATACCAGAATATTCCTACATGCGACGGGGTATTGTCCTCCACCAGCTACAAGCTGTTACAAGACATCGATATTTCTTGAGCAGGTGAACAAATATGGACCTGCGCCCCGAAAATGGTGACATTTCCGATTAGAATGTGACATAATAATCGCACTCTAAA
>CAZPGZ010000025.1:0-50785 GCA_964586075.1 uncultured Nitrospiraceae bacterium
AAAAAAAGGCCTTCATAATCGTCGGTCTCATCGTCATAGTAGGATTGATTGGGACAGTTGTTGCGTTCAGGCAGATCAGCAGTAGTCAAAATACGAAAATGCTCGAACTGTCAGGCAACGTGGAGGTGACCGAGGTTCGGGTCGGATTTAAAATATCCGGACGGGTACAGAATCTTTACACGGACGAAGGAAGAATTGTTTCAAAAGGGGATAAAATTGCCGTTCTTGACAGCGCCGAACAAGAAAGTTTCGTGATACAGAACCGGGCCGCTGTAAGCAATGCAGAAGCACAGTTGGAAAAAGCAAAAAAGGATTTCGAACGGTATGGTCCGCTCCATCGTCAGGGCGTAATAACATCCCAGCAAATGGATGCTGCAAAAACAGCATACGACGCGGCAATCTCGCAACTCAGATTCTCACGCGCAACGCTCAAGACTTCCGAAGTGAGGTTCCAGGACACGGTCCTCCAGGCGCCGGTTTCGGGTGTTGTGCTTATCAAGAATGTGGAGGAAGGGGAAACAGTGGGGGCCGGAACGCCTGTTTTTACGATCGGTGATCTTGAAAATCCCTGGATAAAAGTCTATGTAAAGGAAAACAAACTCGGTTTCGTAAAACTGGGACAAAAAGCGGAGGTGCGGACGGATTCCCATCCCCAAAAAACGTATGAAGGGATCGTGTCGTATATTTCTTCGGAAGCGGAATTCACACCCAAAAACGTCCAGACGCAAGAAGAGCGGGTGAAGCTCGTATTCGGGGTCAAAGTGAAAGTCAAAAATGAGAATAATGAACTCAAGCCCGGAATGCCCGCAGACGTTAAAATGATCCTTCAATAAAGCAGGGCTCTGGTTATGAATGTGATTAGCATCAAGACGACCAACCTTACCAAGTCCTTCGGCGATACCGTCGCGGTAAACGATCTTAACCTCGAGATCAAGAAGGGAGAACTCTACGGCCTCGTGGGGCCGGACGGAGCGGGGAAAACCACGATCATGCGTCTTCTTTCGGCGATCATGGATCCTACCGGAGGAGAGGCTTGGATTGCAGGTCACTCAATCCTTACCGAAGAAGAGATCGTCAAGGAAAAGATCGGCTACATGTCGCAGCGGTTCGGATTGTACGAAGACCTGACGGTAATGGAAAACATACAATTTTATGCCGATCTGTATGAAGTCCCGAAGCGGGATCGTCCTCCCCGGATTGAACGGCTGCTGGGTTTTAGCAATCTGACCCCATTCAAGGGCCGGCTTGCGGGTGCGCTTTCGGGAGGCATGAAGCAGAAACTGGGGCTTGCCTGTTCCCTTGTTCACACGCCGGAGGTGCTGTTTCTTGACGAACCTACGAATGGAGTCGATCCCGTATCCCGCAGGGATTTCTGGAAGATTCTTTATAGTCTTCTGAAGGAAGGTGTCACCATATTTGTTTCCACCGCCTATCTCGACGAAGCGGAACGGTGCACCAGGATCGGGCTTTTGCATAAAGGGAAAATATTGATTGAAAATGCACCGGTGAACGTGAAGCTGTCGCTCGGTTTGCCGATGATCGAATTGTGGACGGAGAACGCCCGAACTGCCCAGAAAAAAGCCATGAGTGTCGTTGGCATCAAACGTGTCAGCATTTACGGCGACAAATTGCATTTGACCCTTGATAGTCGGGAAGCCGCTCCTGCTGTGCTTCGAAGACTTCATGATGCGGGAGTTGCGATAAAGGACAGCCGGGACATTACGCCTTCTCTGGAAGATGTATTTATTTCGATGGTTGAACGATGACAGTTTCGATGCATGCATCGTGCAGTTATGCGTTTTTGCTCATAAATTGAAAAATGGAGAACCGGGAAAACATAGCCGTCACCGTGCAGGGACTTACACGGACGTTCGGACGCTTTACCGCTGTGGACAATATCAATCTTGAGGTAAAAAAAGGTGAGATATTCGGGTTCCTCGGCCCGAACGGAGCGGGAAAGTCGACCACCATCCGCATGCTCTGCGGGCTCCTTCTGCCCACGGGAGGGGCGGGAACCGTAGGCGGATACGATATCATTACCCAATCCGAAATGATAAAGCAGAACATCGGATACATGTCGCAGAAGTTTTCCCTCTATGATGATATTACGGTGGCCGAAAACATCGCTTTTTTCAGCGGCGTTTACAATGTTCCGGAGGAAAGGCGAGCGGCCCGCATGCAGTGGGTTCTGAACATGGCCGGGATATCCGACAGAAAAAACGCTATTACCAAGACGCTTCCCGGTGGATTTAAGCAGCGGCTTGCTCTTGGGTGCGCTGTTCTTCACGAGCCGAAGATACTATTTCTGGACGAGCCGACGTCGGGCGTCGACCCGGTTTCACGAAGGAATTTCTGGAATCTGATTTATGAAATGTCCGGCGCCGGAACGACGGTGTTTGTCACGACGCACTATATGGATGAAGCCGATTATTGCGACCGTCTCGCCCTGATCTACCGCGGGAAGATCATTGCGGAAGGCACGCCGAATGAGTTGAGGGTGAAATATATGACCAGGGATGTGCTCGAAATAGCGACAGAGAAAACGGTTGAAGCGCTTGACGTGCTCAACAAGCACGGCATGGACGCCGCTATTTTCGGCAGCACCCTACATGCCACCGTGAAGGATGCCGAAGCTTCCCTGCCGGTTATACGCGAAATACTCGCAAGATCGAGAATCGCACCCGGCAGAATCGGGAAAATAGCGCCCTCGCTTGAGGACGTATTCGTTACGTTGATTGAGGTTTCCTGATCCGGCAGACGAACTCTTGAGCAAGGCATATGAAACTACTCCGCATCAAAGCCATAGCCAAAAAAGAACTCGTCCAGATATGGCGGGATCCCTACAGCCTCGCCATGGCGTTTCTGATGCCGGTCATACTTTTGATCATCTTCGGATACGCTGTTACCATCGACATCAACGATATCCCGGCGGTGGTGTACGACCTTGATTCCAGCAGCATGAGCCGCGAGTATGCGGCGGAGCTCAGGGAATCCGGATACTTCACTATTGTCGCTCATATTGAGAGCTATCGGGAGATAGACCGGTATCTTGACTCCGGCAGGGCCAAGCTCGCCATCATTATCCCGCAGGATTTTTCAAAGGATCTTCATGCAGGACGGTCCTCGCAAGTCGGCGTAATTATGGACGGAAGCGATTCGAACACGGCGACCATTGCCCAGGGATATGTTACGGCAATAGCGGAACAATATACCCAGAGGCTGAGAGGAGTACGTGTAAAACCTCTTATCGATGCCCGTACCCGGGTTTGGTACAACTCGGAACTCAAATCGAAGAATTTTATCATACCCGGATTGATTGCGTTGATCATGTCCGTTATTGCCGCCCTGCTTACGTCGCTCACCATTGCGAAAGAGTGGGACCGCGGTACGATGGAACAGCTGATATCCACACCGATCAAGACTCCGGAACTTATCATCGGGAAGCTCATCCCTTATTTTATTATCGGCTTTATAGACACGGTTGGGTCTGTTTTTATGGCCACTGTTATATTCGATGTACCGCTTCGGGGAAGTCTTTTTCTCCTTTTTGCCCTCTCGTGTATTTTTCTCTTCGGGGCGCTTTGCTGGGGCATTCTCATCTCTATTGTTGCCAAGACCCAGGTTGTGGCGAGCCAGATGTCGCTCCTGAGCACGTTTTTACCTGCGCTCCTGCTTTCCGGATTTATGTTCGCCATTGCGAATATGCCCAAACCCCTGCAATTCGTCACCTATCTTTTTCCTGCACGCTACTTTGTCACCATATTGAATGACCTTTTCTTAAAGGGAAGCTCCCTGCAGATCCTTGCCGGCGAAGTACTGCTGCTGGTTTTGTACGGGATTATCATATTTGGGCTGGTGAACAAGAAATTCAGGAAAAAGGTCGTGTGAAGGTGCACATGAGCGCGACAGACCTGCGCCCGGTCCGACAGGAGTTTTCATTGGGTCCCTGGCAAAGAAGAATTGAACGGATAAAACAAATTGTCATCAAGGAATTTATCCATGTATTTCGGGATAAGAAGCTGAGATTTTTTCTTTTTGCGCCTCCGCTCATTCAGATTATCCTGTTCGGTTATGCTGTTACCATGGACGTCAACAGTATCTCCACGGCGTTCCTGGATCTCGACAAATCGTATGAGAGCCGGGAATTGATGCGGAGATTCGAAGCTTCCGGTTACTTCACGACAAAGCATGCACCGGCATCAATCGAGGAGATCAAGGATCTGCTCGACCGGGGAAAAGTACTGTGTGCGGTACAGATTAACCGGGGTTTTGGAAAGGACCTGAAAAAAGGAGTCCCGACCGAGGTCCAGGTGATTGTCGACGGGACGTATTCCAATACGGCCCTTATTGCGCAGGGCTATGCGAACAGAATCATCGGAGAATTTGCGCTTGATTCGATGAAGCCGGCTATAGGTGTTTCAGGGGCGGCAATCGATTTGCGAGCTACGGCATGGTACAATCCCGATCTGAAAAGCAGAAATTATTACGTCCCGGGAGTTATCGCGACCGTTATCTTGATCATCGCGCTGATGCTTACTTCGATGGCAGTGGTGCGTGAACGTGAGGTGGGAACCATGGAACAGCTCATGGTAACGCCTATCATGCCCTTCGAACTCATGCTCGGCAAGACGATCCCGTTTGCCGTAATCGGACTTGTCGACATGTTGCTTGTAACACTAATGGGGATATTCTGGTTTGATGTGCCCATTCAAGGATCTCTCCTGATTCTTTTAGCAGGCACGGTCATCTATCTTCTCTCGGTGCTGGGCACCGGTCTTTTCATATCCACAGTATCGAAAACTCAGCAGCAGGCGTTGATGGCCTCGATGCTCTTCGTCATGCCTGCCATATTGCTTTCGGGTTTTGCGTTCCCCATTGAAAGCATGCCGGATCTCTTTCAGTATGTGACGTATCTCAACCCTCTCCGATATTTCCTCGTCATTATCCGGGGTGTTTTTTTGAAAGGGGTGGGCCTTGACATTCTTTGGCCCCAGATGTTGATTTTGCTACTCATCGGATGCGTGGTTATGGCTCTGAGCGCACTTCGTTTTAGAAAACGGATGAACTGATGAACAAAAAGTGTCACTATTACCATCTTTTGAACATTTTGGCCAAAAGATGCTTCCATCTGGTATCCATAGATGGTAATAGTGACAAAAAGCTAGACCTTGATGAGAGGATGCATATGCTATACTAGTATCTAAGCCGTCATAATAACTACCCTGCATGAACAAATTTTTATATTTTTTCAGGAGGTTTGCATGGATAAATGGAAATGCACCATTTGTGATTGGATTTATGATCCTGCCGCGGGTGATCCTGAGAACGGGATTGCGCCGGGTACGCCCTTCGAAAAGATCCCCGATTCCTGGGTTTGTCCGATTTGCGGCGCTGGTAAGGATGCTTTTGTAAAGATATGACACTGTTAAAACTGCTTTCAACGGGAGGCGGCCTATGAAAATTCCAATCGTGGACCAGGAGGCCTGCATCGGCTGTGGAGCCTGCATTGACGCATGTCCTGAAGTGTTTGAACTGAGGGACGATCAGAAGGCATATGTGATAAATTCTGAAAAATGTGATACCTGCAATTGTCAGGAGGCAAGTGATATCTGCCCTGTTACGGCAATACGCTGGAGCGAGTAAATGGTTTGTTGATGATTCAACGCCCGATCTCCCTGATATTTTCCCAAGTCACCAGCAAGTACGATATAATAGAATTAAATTATCAGCAAGATGTATGCGTACAGCAATTCTGAGGCGGGGGGTGGTGAAAAATGCCTGTTAATGAGATAGTCAGCTTGACTCCTCATGAACAGGAAACAATCATTGCCGTTGCACGGGCATTGCAACCGTTCGAAAAAGGAATTGCCTTCACTTGGCACCAGTTTTGTGTATCGTCCAAAACGCTTCATCAATCCCAGGTAAGATCAGAGCGAAATTTTCAACACGCCGTATGGCTCCTTCTTACCTCCTTGCAAGACGGCAATTTCATCGGTTATTTTAGACGAGTTCAGAAAACAGGCGCGGCCTTCGCAAAGGCGAGAGAACGATACGACAATCTGTTGATTTTTTTTCATTTTTTCGAAGAGTCAATAGCACCCTACCTGAAGAAGTGCTTTCCCAAAAAAATTGATTATGTGCGCTGCACCCTCGAACATCTTTATCATGGTATAATCGGCCTTATGTCGCGCACGTATTTCAAGACACTTGAAAAAACTCATGAACGATTTCTGAGTGCTCTTATTCACGACCTGCGAAATCCTCTTATTGGAGTGACCGGATTTGCCCAACTCATGGTGGAAAAACCCTTGCCAGAGCAGAAGAAAATAAAATTCCTGAAAATTATCAAGCAGAGCGGAGAAAAGGTGTCAGGCATCATTGATCATGCCCTTACCTACGGCAGTTTAAAAAATCCGAAAATATCCCTGAAGTTGAGCGATGCAGATATTGTCGAGGTGTGCAAGGAAGCGGCCACGGTTTTGCTGCCGGAAATCGAGCAAAAATGCTGTACCTTCACAATTAACAGGAAAAAACCGGAAAACTGGGGGTATCTTCCTTCTATCAGAACCATAGTGGACCGAGAACTGCTGTTCAGGGCTGTAGGAAATTATTTTTCCAACGCTATAAAACATGCAAGAAAGAAGATATCAGTCCTGGTACGGGAACGAGAAGAAAATGTGATTGTCACGGTCAGGGACGATGGCCGTGGTATCCCCAAAGACAAAGTTGCTTTTGTTTTTGACGAGTATTATGTCGTTCCGGGCGACAGTAAGGGAATAGGAATAGGTCTCGCCAACGTCAAAATGATTGCTGAAATCCATAAAGGAAAAGTATGGGTAGAGTCTGACTATGGCAATGGTTGCGCATTTCATCTCATGCTTCCGAAGAAACAGGGTGCAGTGTCCACCGCCCAGATCTGAGAGCGGGAACCATGCAACTGGATTTTTATAACAGATTCTTTGCTTTTATTGCGAAGATAAGCGATACTATACATGGACAGACCGACGAAGCAGTTTTTTCCCCCGCACGGATGTATGCAAACCTTTGTCCTTACCGGCCTGTTTATTCTTACCCGCGGTGATCATGTAATCAGCTGGAGGTTGCACCATGAAGGATGTCAGCACAATAAAGATAACCACCTGGGAGGCATTTCTACAGCTGTCGCTTCTTACAGAAGATACCTGGATTTACCGGGGACAATCTGAAGACTGGCCGCTTAAAACGAGCCTTGAGCGGGCCTGTGAGCGGTCAAATATTAAATTGCACGATGCTCCGTCCCTGGAGCAGGCGCTGATAACAAATTTCCGGCGCCGTTATGACGGGAACGATCAGCAGTTTGTGCTTTCGGACACGTTGTATTGTCTGGCTTTGATGCAGCATCACGGGGCCCCGACACGTTTGCTGGACTGGACGTATTCTCCGTATGTGGCGCTCTATTTTGCACTGGAATTTTCGAGCGGCTCGAGCATTGTCTGGTGTGTGAACCAGATGTGGTGGAGTAAAAAGGCCCGTGTGATTATGGGAGACCGCCGCTATGAGCAGCGGAACAAATATGAAACAAGAACTGACGCGTCCTTTATCCCCCTCTATATGAATGAGAAACCCTATAAAATGGTGGGATTGGAGAATCCCTTTTTTTTCAACCAACGCTTGAATATTCAGCAGGGCGTTTTCCTCTGCTCCGGGAATGTGGCGGTGTCGTTTGAAGAAAATCTGCAGGCCCTGGAAGAGTGGCAGAATGCCAATGCCGTTATTAAAATTCACTGCGAGATGAATATTGAGGACAGATTACGCGCACTGAAGGAACTGCATAAAATGAATATTCACCGGGAAAGCTTGTTTCCCGGACTAGACGGGTTTGCGCAGGCCCTCTCCCATAGATTATGGATGTACCAAAAAATACATGGATAATGGTGCTGTGATGCGCCAAACGCGACAGCGTGGATTCACCATCCAAAAAAAAAGAACACGGATATTTCTTGAAACTTTTTGTCAACTATACTACTATGTAATTGCAGTGCGTGATAACGAACCTGCAATATACCGATTCAGTCCACCACAGCAAAACAGAGTCCTGGTGAAGGGAACATGCGATGCAGGAAACTGATACACGAGACAAGAATAAAAAGTATGTTCTGATCATTGATGCAAATATTCTTGACCGATTTTCGACGTGTTTGCTGCTTCAGCGGTTCGGTTATTATATTGTCACGGCCAATACAAAGGAAGAGGCGACGGCATTTATGGCCATGGTAAAACCGTCATTTGTTGTTGCAGCCGCCGGTTCTGCCGATCTGCCCATCCTGTTCGAGATGCAGAAAGACCCTCATTTTTCCGATGTCCCTTTCATACTGCTGACCGCTTCCGATAGAATTCTGGAGGATTTTCTGAGCCGAGGAGGGAACGCTGCCGCCTATCTCAGAAAACCCGTCAATGTGGAAGAATTGTACCGGACTCTTCAGTCAGTTATTGAAAAGGGACGGCGCCGCAACATCAGAATACCCACCCGGCTCACCGCCACTCTCGAAGACAAACCGAAAGAGGGGACGGGTTTTGTGAGTGACCTGTCTGAGGACGGTGTCTTTCTGCAAAGCCTTGAATCCAGACCGATGCATGCGCGTATCCCGATAAGTTTTGAGCTTATGGGCAGGATGATTCTGCTTGAAGCCGTCGTCCTGTATCGTACCGCAGAGGAAGAAGGGTCCTTTAAAAGACCGGGGATGGGAATGAAATTTGAGAAAATCAGCCCGGTAGACAGGGACTTGATAAAAACCTATATTCTGGACCATGTCAAAGAAGGCATGTCGCGACACCGGTATTACAATTGCTGAGATATTGTCGCTTTCTCACAGAAAAAATCGCAGTGCTGTGCCGCCACACGCTGCCCATCGTGTAGTCAACTAATCTATGGTGCAATCAATCAGAATACTTCCCGATCATGTTATCAATAAAATTGCCGCGGGAGAGGTGGTGGAGCGTCCGGCTTCGGTCGTCAAGGAACTCATCGAAAATTCCGTCGATGCCGGAGCAACCGCTGTTTTCATCGACATTGAACAGGCCGGACGAAGGCTTATCCGCATTACCGATAACGGAAGCGGGATGTCAAAAACGGATGCGCGGACTGCCTTCGAACGCCACGCTACGAGCAAAATAATAAGCGACTCGGATCTGGAAGCTGTCCGGACCATGGGGTTTCGCGGAGAGGCGCTGTCAAGCATTGCTTCAGTGTCGCATGTACGGCTTCTTACCGCGGAGCGGGGAGCTTCCGCCGGGGTGCTGGTTGAGATCGAAGGCGGTACGGTAAAAACGGTCGCCGATGCCGCAGCGTCTCAGGGCGCTACATTTGAAATCAGCCATCTTTTTTTCAATACGCCTGCAAGGCTTAAATTCTTAAAAGCCCTGGCGACCGAGTTTTCACACATTCTGTCCGTCGTGTCACGGCAGGCCATGGCCTGTCCTTCCATACATTTCAGGCTTACCCACAACAAAAAGCTGGTATTTGATCTTCCTGCTTCCCCGGATGAACGGGAACGGTTGTTTCAGTTATATGGCCGAGAACTGAGCGATAATCTTATCGGTTTTTCACAGGAACGAGACGGTATATATCTGCATGGCTTTATCGGTCGTCCCGCGTACACCCGGGCAGACCGCACGTACCAGGATTTTTATGTCAATCGCCGTGCGATAAAGAACCCCTCACTGAACCACGCGCTGTACAGCGCATACGATCACATGCTTATGCGTGATCGGCATCCTGTCGGGTTCATTTTTCTTGAAATCGACCCCGCACTGGTGGATGTGAATGTGCATCCTGCAAAAGCAGAGGTACGGTTCAGGAACCAGGCGCAGATTCACGATTTGCTTCGGAATGCTATCAGAGAAAGTCTGCGTGCGCATGAGATGCCCGGAAATCCGGCCCCGTCCTATGAGGATCGGGTAAAGGAAGCTTATGCGGATTATCTCAAAAATCCTGCATATTCCTGCACTACCGGACCGGTGCAAAAAGCCCCTTTTGTATTTGACCAGGAAAGATATGAAAGAGCAACCTTCGCTGATGAGCTGCCCGGAGGGCACGCAGTGCTCGATGAATCGGCCGTCCAAACGCCTTCTTTCTTGGGGCAGGGCATGCATCCGCTCGCACAACTGCATGACTCCTATGTCATTGCACAATATCAGAACGGTATGGCCGTTGTCGATCAGCATGCCGCTCATGAACGGATTTTATTCGAGAAGCTCCAGGATTTTTTCTCCCAGGGTTCCATTCCTATTCAGGAGCTTCTTATCCCCGCCCCGGTGGAACTGGGGCCGGCCCAGGGACGTCTGCTCGCTGAACATTTGACGGAGCTGGGTAAATTCGGCTTTATTGTCGAAGAGTTCGGAAGTAACACCTTCGTGATAAAAGCAGTACCCGCTCTTGCGGCAGGGGCGGACTATACGCAATTGCTGCTTGACATGCTTGATGAATTGAACGCCCATGAGAGCAATGCCAGGCTGGATAAACTGTATGATGAAGTTTTAAGCGTCATGGCCTGTCATCCCGCCATTAAGGTTCATCGGCGGCTCGAACGAAAAGAAATGGAAACGCTGCTGAATGATCTTCAGCAATGCCGGATGCCGCATACCTGCCCCCACGGCAGACCGACAATTGTGCGTTTTACCATGGATGAAATAAGAAAAATGTTCAAACGGTCATGAAGTCCTCATAAAGACACACAGCGGTTTACCACGATGACAAACTGCCTTCGCATTGTAGTTCCCGCGCTCGTGTGCTGTTTGCTCTGCACTGCCTGCGCGGCCACCGTGACATCCGCGCTGCTTCTTGCGGACATGCAGAACGGAACTGCACCATTGATTGTCGATGTGCGGTCGCAGAGCGAATACGAACGGGACCACGTGCCCGGCGCTGTCCATATCCCGTTTTCAGCAATCAATTCCGGCTTGCATGAAATCGGCTATTCAAAGAAAGACCCGGTCATTCTTTATTGCGAGCATGGTCCGCGGGCGGCAATCGCTGTTTTTTCACTGTCTCTGTCAGGCTATGAGCACGTGTATGTGCTGGAGGGGCATATGAGAGGCTGGAGAAACAGTGACTACCCTGTTGAAATAATACTTCACTGATTATGTCTGATAATAAATCCATTCTGATTATCGCCGGCCCAACCGCAGTGGGCAAGACGGAAGCGTCACTTCTCCTTGCGCGGGAATTGCGTACTGAGATTGTGAGTGCGGACTCGATGCAGATATATCGCGGGATGGACATAGGTACCGCTAAACCCACTAAAAAACAACGTGAATTGGTGTTTCATCATATGATCGACATCGTGGATCCGGACCGAGCTTATAGTGTTGGAGATTATCTCAGAGATGCCCGCTCTGCCATTGACCGTATTCTGGCTTCCGGCAGGACTCCTCTTGTCGTGGGAGGAACAGGTTTGTATATACGGGCGCTTACCCGCGGATTGTTTTCAGGGCCTCCTGCAGACAAGGATTTACGGGCACAACTGCACCAGCGGGAGATGGAAAGCAGCCCCGGGACACTGTATGCTGAGTTGGAAAAACGGGACCCCGATGCTGCAGCAAGGATACATCCGAACGATCTTAGACGCACGATGAGGGCGCTGGAGGTCTATTATCTGAAAGATAAAAAACTTTCCGAGTTCCAGCGGGAGCACGCATTTAACGATGTGCCGTATCGGTTTACCCTGCTGTTCCTTACCAGAGAGCGAACGGAACTTTATGCCCGAATAGAAAAGCGTGTGGACCAGATGATTGCGGATGGACTGGAATCAGAGGTCAGGGGCCTGATGGCCCGCGGATACAGCCCCGATCTTGCGTCCATGAAAGGATTGGGATATCAGCATTTTATCGGCGTTTGTCGCGGAACATCGTCGCGCGATGATGCAACGGCTTTTCTGAAGCGTGATACCAAGCGTTTTGCCAAACGCCAGTTTACCTGGTTCCGGCGTGAACCGCAGGCGGCGTGGATCGACATTACCGGCTTTTCACAGTCGGAGGAAATCGCCGCACGAATAAAGAAAAGCATTGAAATTTCAAATAAGTTGGTATAAGATGAAAAAACTTTTTACTAAACAAACATGCATGGTAGCTGCGGGTTTTTGTCCGTGCTGGAACGGCTTAAAAAGGGAGGATTGATGGGAAAGTCGCAGGTAAATCTTCAGGACATTTTTCTCAATCAGATGCGCAAGGAAAAAATTTCCGTTACCGTGTATTTGGTAAACGGTGCGCGTCTCACCGGAACCATCAAGGGGTTTGATAATTTCGTCATTCTGATGAAGCAGGAAAACCAGCAGCTTGTTTATAAACATGCAATATCTACCATCATTCCCGACAAACCTGTTGAATTTCTGGAGGAAGGGGATGCAAAAAAGACTTCTCCTGAACAGAGCACCGCACAAGGCTGAGCATATTTGGAAAAAAGTTTTTCCGTAATTCTTTTACAATCTGATCTTTTACTTTTTTGAGGTTTTTTACGGATGGCACGACAGAGTTCCCGAGTGGGAAAAATTGACATTGGTGTAATCGGCGGCAGTGGTCTGTATACCATGGAGGGTCTTACCAATTTAAGGACGGTGAGCGTCTCAACTCCATTTGGGAAACCCTCGGATGAATATATAGTCGGCACTCTCTTCGGGAAGAAAATAGCTTTTCTGCCCCGCCATGGAAGAGGGCACCGCATTATGCCGACGGACATCAACTACCGCGCTAATATTTTCGGCATGAAGAAGCTTGGTGTGCAGAGGATTATTTCAGTAAGCGCTGTCGGCAGCATGAAGGAAGAGATAAACCCGGGCGATATCGTCATTCCCGACCAGTTCTATGACCATACAAAACACCGACGAAGCACGTTTTTCGGAAACGGGATCGTCGCCCATGTAGGCATGGCAAACCCGGTATGCGCCGAACTGTGCGACATTATTGCCCAGGCCGGAACTGCAACAGGCGCAGTTGTTCACCGGGGCGGCACCTATTTGTGCATGGAGGGCCCGCAGTTTTCAAGCCAGGCGGAGTCACTTCTTTATCGAACATGGAATGTTGACGTGATCGGCATGACAAACGCGACCGAAGCAAAACTTGCCCGTGAAGCTGAAATATGCTACAGCACTATCGCCCTTGCCACAGACTACGATTGCTGGCACCACAGCGAAGAGCCTGTGACGGTGGAATCGGTTCTGGCGGTGATGAAAAAAAATATTGAAACATCCAAGGCCATGATTCGTGAAGCAGTACGAGTTCTGCCGGAAACCAGGTCCTGTGCTTGCGGAGGTTCCCTCAAAAATACCATCATGACTCCTGAAAAAATCGTTCCTACAAAGATAAAAAGGGATCTTGCACCGATTATCGGAAAATATTTGAAAGCAAAATAAGATATTTATGCAGAGTAGGGAGAGGACACGTTCCGGGTTCCTGCTCGCGCATGATCTATGCCGTCGAATTGGAATGGAGGTATTTGGTGAGTCTGCTTGTTGTTGGCACTGTGGCGCTTGATTCTGTTACAACCCCGTTTGGGACCGTGGAAAACGCCTTGGGCGGTTCCGCCACCTATTTTTCAACGTCCGCCAGCTATTTCGCTGATGTACGGCTCGTTGCCGTGATCGGCGATGATTTCCCCCGTGAGCACACACAGTTTCTGAAAAGCAAGAACATTGATGTTCGGGGTTTAGAAGTCCAAAAGGGAGAAACTTTCAGATGGAAGGGAGAATATGGGTATGATCTCAATGAAGCGCATACTCTCGCCACCCATTTGAACGTTCTTGCGACTTTCAAACCAACCATTGTTGATGATTACAAGAATTCAGACATCGTTTTCCTGGCAAATATTGATCCTGAAATCCAATTTGATGTGCTTCGGCAAATAGAAAAACCGAGATTGGTGGCATGCGATACCATGAACTACTGGATTTCAAGCAAACTGGATGCGCTGAAGCAGATACTAAAAAACGTAGATTTGCTGACGATCAACGAGGCTGAAATCAGGCAGCTTTCCGGAGAGGCAAGCCTGGTCAAGGCGGCAAAAAAAGTGCAGGCCATGGGGCCGAAATCCATTGTTGTCAAGCAGGGAAGCTATGGCGCCCTCCTGTTTAACGGTCACAGCATATTCAGCGCGCCTGCATATCCACTCGAATCTGTTTTCGACCCTACCGGCGCCGGAGACACCTTCGCCGGCGGTTTCATGGGATACCTCGCGAGCACGATGAACTTTTCTGAGGAAAGTATGCGAAAGGCGGTTATTTTCGGCAGCGTAATGGCATCGCTGAACGTAGAATCTTTCAGCCTCGACCGGCTGAGAAGTCTTGATTATCGGGAAATTGAAAACAGATATCGGGAGTTCAAAAAGCTGACTCATTTCGAAGATATTTAACCGGCAACATTTCGACAAACCATTACCTTAGCCTTGTGAACTGATTCGGGATATGTTCGCTATCGATCTTAAAATAACCGATCTCAATATTAAGGAACGGAACATTTTCAAAGTGTTCTTTTCCATGAATGTACATCAGGTAGCAACTCCCGAGATGATGCTGGAAGATGCAAAAAGTTATGTTCTTTTCTTCAAGGAACGCAAAGGGAACTTTTCCGCATATATAGCACTGCACCTTCTTACGACAAACCGGCGGATGTTCTACGCCCATTCCTCCAATCCATTCCCTGAAGAGCAAATGAATGACGTTGAAGAAGAAGCCTTTGCGTTCGCCGAAGGGCTGGGCGCGATGCTGGACGAAGTTGCCTTTTTAAAGTTATCCGCTTCAGAACAGGACCGCTGGATTGAAGAACAGGATATTTTTGCTAACACTGTGCCATCCGAAACACCGACGCTTTCGCAGCCGGCCGTGTCGGTCCAGTCCTCAAGCAGTACTGCGGTGCCTCGGACGATAGAGGTATTGCCGACACCACTGTTCCAACAGACTCCGCAGACGGCGACGCAACCACAAACACCCCCGATGTCTCAACAAGAGAAATCAGTACAGCCTTCAGACACGCTCCTCCCTCAGACACCTGAACCATTACCAGTACCACCTGAACAGCAGATTCAGCAAATCATACACCCACAAGTAATTTATATGCCGCAATCGGTGGCGCCGGTACAGCCCCAGAGTTTTGCTGCACAGGAAACCTTTCAGCCATTGCAGACTCCTTCGGTCCAAAAGGTCCCGCCACTGCAAAAGGATAAAAAAACGACGCCAGGCTCTGCAACGCAGCAACAAGTATCCGGTTCACGAACCACTGAGGAACCGGACGCACGACTGCAGAGACGTTCAGATTCTCGACCGCATCAGAATGAAGCACTAAAGCCGCAGCGACAAGTAAAAATCTCAGCAAAACAGCAACAGGAAATTATGCAGCATGCGATCAAATCAGGGATAGCAAAACCCCCCGTCCAAGACCTGAGCGCTGAGATCAAGACGGGTGCCGGTTTGGTGAGCCGCGATCGAGAAGCGCTTGCACGTCTTCTAGCATCATTCTGATCTGAAAGGAGTATTCAGAGATGAGAACACTTGTAGTGATCCTTGTTCTGGCACTTGCCGGATGCGTGACCACGGGTGGTAATACTGTGGATAACACGAAAATGGCGGAAGGCTACTATATGAAAGGCCTTGCTTTCTTCCAGGAAAACAAATACGAACTTGCAGCGGTCGAGTTTCACCGGTCCATTCAGACGGACAGCTCTAACAAATGGTCATATTACTATCTGGGCATCATCAGCGATTCTCGGGATAAGCTTGACGACGCGGTTGGCTTCTATAAAGAGGCAATTAACGCTGATTCAAATTTTTCCGAAGCTTACAATGCGATCGGGACGACGTACTCACGACAGCAAAAATGGCAAGAAGCGTTGAAAGCATATAACAAAGCTCTCGATAATAAGCTGTATACAACTCCCCATCTGCCTTATTATAATATCGGCCAGGTATATATGGCGCAGAAGGATTATGAAAAGGCTATTGAAGCATTTCGCGATGCAAAACGAAACGCAAACCTGGACTTTATTATTAATGCACTCGGAACCGCTTTGTTTGAATCGGGAAAAACAAAGGAAGCAATCAACGAATTTTCAGAGGGGGTCAAAGTTGCCCCGAAGAACGCCGGTATGCGATATAATCTGGCCTTAGCATATCTGAAGGCGGGCAGAAAGAATCTGGCACTGTCAGAGTTTAAAAAAGCTGCAGAATTTGCCCCCCAGAGCGACATAGCGGCAAAGGCGAACGACTATATTAAGACCTTGAGGTAATAACAATACATGGAGACATTGGGGAAATACCTGCGCGACGCCAGAGAGTCGCAGAGAATTGACTTACGTGATGCTGCCCAACACACCCGTATCAGTATCCACTATCTTAAGGCTCTGGAAGACGAGGACTTTTCGAAGCTGCCGGGGGAGGTTTTTGTCAAGGGGTTTCTGAAGAACTATGCGAAATTTCTCCGCCTGGATGAATCAGCGGTGATGCAGAAATACTATGAACTGAAGCCTTGTAAACCCTTACCGCCGGTGGAAGAGCCTCAAGAGAAGCCTCAGCCTGAAACCGTTGTTGAAAAAAAAATACCTCTCAAAACATCCATAGAACCGTTTATATGGGGCGCAGGAATAGTCCTCGCGCTCTCGCTGTTTTTCTTTTTTGCCTTGCCGGCGCGGCAGCAACGCCAGGCTGGCCCGCAAGGGGTGGTGTCTCAGGGAATATCTTCTATCCAGACGTCAACAACAGGCAGGCCGAGTAAAATCTATCTTGAGGTCACTGCTCTGGAGAATACGTGGATTCTGGTACGAACCGATACCAGTCCGCAGAAAAAAGCCGTTCTCCAAAAAGGAGAAGCGCTTACCTGGAGCGCTGATGAACGTTTTCTGGTGAGCTACGGCAGTGCAGGAGCGCTTAAACTGGCTCTCAATGGCCATGAATTAGTTGTGACCGAGCCCAAAAACACCGTGATACGGGATCTGACTATTACGGCGGCAGGTATTATCACCAAAAAGACCCCCGCGGAATATGCAAAAGCAAAGAAAGCGGCACAGGAACAAGCACCGACGCTCCGTCAGAACCAGCCTTCCCAACCTTCGTCCCAGCAATCAGCCGTGCAACAGCAAACTTCTCCGCGGAAGCCGGGCATGGTGGGGCAACAGCGTACCCAGATATCTTCTCAACAGTCCGGTACGGTACAGAAGGTCAAACCTGCCATTCAGCAGTCGAGACCAACTCCAACGCATTAGCAGCCTTTCCTTCGCAGGAAATGCATCCGTTGTATGTGGCTGCCGTTCCAGTATATTTTATTGCAACGGTTGCAGCGCAAAAATCTTTTAGTTTGCTCATAAATAAACGGGGGCACGCTGTCCTGCGCATTGTGTTTTGGAATCGAGATAAGTGGTTCATTGCAAAGGGAACAGCGCGTCAAAGGAGTCGAAGAATCCGAAAGAGAAAAATCCGCAAGCACCTGTTTAAGCTGCTCAGCAGTTTTCTCGGACCTAAGGTAACAGTGATTTGACGCCAGCGGCCTTCGCACGAGTGCGGCATCCCGTGTCAGAATTACGCGCTGCTGCACAAGCGAGAGATGGATGATTTCATCATCGCCGAATGTGCGCTCATACAACACATCGAATCCCAGCAAACGCAATTGTTTCGCGAGCCTGCCCAGCATAACATCAGCAATAAATTTTATCATATATGGCCAGGAGAGGCATAATGCATGGTACAACGGACCTGAATCAGTATTGCCATGCCGTTACGTCCCGGTTCCTGCGGGTTAAGAGAACTTTTTTAACCTCAGTGAATTAGAAACAACACTGATGGAACTGAAGGCCATGGCAAGGGAGGCCAGCATGGGATTCAAAAGTCCTTTTGTTCCGAAAAAAGGAAACAGGATGCCAGCCGCAACAGGAATGCCGAGCGTGTTATAGAAGAATGCCCAAAAAAGGTTCATTTTAATTGTGCGCAGCGTGCGTTTTGAGAGCCGCAGGGCAGTAGCGACTGATCGGAGGTCGTCCTTGATCAAGGTGATATCCGATGCCTCGATTGCCACGTCCGTGCCCGTGCCGATGGCAATTCCCACATCAGCCTGCGTCAAAGCAGGTGCGTCATTGATGCCGTCGCCGACCATAGCCACGGTCCGGCCTTCTGTTTGCAGTTTTTGTATCGTGACCATTTTATCACGCGGGAGAACTTCTGCCAGCACGCGAGTGATTCCAAGGGAACTCGCTATGGCATCGGCGGTGTTTTTGTTGTCTCCTGTCAGCATAACGACATCAAGGCCGAGCCGCTTCAATTCTTTGACTGCATCTTTTGATGGCTCCTTTAGTGTGTCGGCAACGGCAATGATGCCTGCAGCCTGGCTGTTAACAGCTATGAATATTGGCGTTTTTCCGGAGGCAGAAAATTTTTGTGCTGTCTCGTCCAGTGATTTTATTTCGATGCTTTCTTGAGCCATTAACTGGTCATTGCCGAGAAAGACTTCCTTGCCGTTTACTACCGTATGGACACCATAACCGGGCAGGGCTTTAAAATTATCAGGTTGTGTAAATAATATTTTCTTCTCCATGGCTGCACGTACTATGGCTTTCCCCATCGGGTGTTCTGAATTCTTTTCGGCGGAAGCAGCAAAAAAGAGTATTGCTTTTTCGTCCATATTTTTGCCGACAATGTCGGTAACCATTGGTTCCCCGCGGGTGAGTGTCCCCGTTTTATCAAGAACGATTGTATCAATGTTTCCGGCCATTTCCAAACTTTCTGCGTTTTTAAACAGGACTCCGAACTCAGCACCTTTTCCGGTTCCGACCATGATGGCTGTAGGGGTGGCGAGTCCCATGGCGCACGGACATGCAATGATGAGCACGGCGATGAAATTAAGCAGCGCAAAAGTAATACGTGTTTCAGACGGCCCGAAAATATACCAGAGAACGAATGTAGCCAGTGCGATAATAATAACAATTGGAACAAAAATGCCTGAAATGTAATCAGCCAGGCGCTGGATGGGGGCTTTTGATCCCTGAGCCTCCTGCACCATCCGGATAATTTGCGCAAGCATCGTGTCTTTGCCGATTTTTGTCGCCTCAAAGATGAAAGAACCGGTTCTGTTCAGCGTTGCCCCGATAACAGTATCTCCTGTTTGCTTGTCCACGGGAAGGCTTTCGCCGGTAAGCATTGATTCATCCACGGAGGATGACCCGCTACGGACTATGCCGTCCACGGGTATTCGCTCACCCGGTCGCACGACGATGAGGTCTCCGTATTCTACCTCATCGATGAGAATGTCCAGCTCTTTATTTTCTCGAACCACTCTTGCGGTGCGAGGGCTCAATTTCATGAGTTTTTTAACGGCTTCGTTTGTATGTGTTTTTGCACGTGTTTCCAAATATCTGCCGAACAGGATGAGAGTAATGATGATCGCCGCGGTATCAAAATATGCACCGCCATGGCCTGAGAGAGAAGGGGAAAAAGTAAATATGGCGCTGTATCCATAGGCTGCGGTCGTACCGATAACAACAAGGGTATTCATGTTCAAACTGCCATGCTTGATTGAAGCCCACGCGTTCTGATAAAAGTGGCGCCCCGCCCAGAATTGCACGGGTGTTGTCAGGATAAGGAGAATAATCCACATGACCTGATGAGGAAAAATTGTCAAAAATGGGAGCATGTCCTGAAAACTTCCGATCAGAATCAGTGTTGAAAGGACGGCACTCAGAATCAGCTTGGTGCGCAGTGACGATAATTCTTTTTCTTGCGCGATTTTATCTGCATCGGGTTCTGCAATGCTTTCTCTTTGCTGCGGGAAACGAAAACCTTCACGTTCTGCGGCTCTGCGGATGTCGCGCAGGCTGATTTGGTCAGGCAGGTAGTGTATCTCTGTCATGCCGGTCGCTGCATTCACCGAGGCCGTTAGCACACCCTCGAGGTTTGTCAAAATATCTTCAAGTTTCCGGACACGGGAAAAATCCATGTCCAAAACCGGAAGAGAGGCTGTTTCGAAAACAGCCTGATAGCCGAGTTCGTTGATACTGGCTATGAATTTTTCTGCCTTGACGGATTCGGGATGAAATTCAACCACTGCTTTTTCATTTGCATAGTTCACGTGCACGGTTTGCACACCGGGCAGCTTCGCGATATCTTTCTGGATTGCTGCGGCGCAATTGACGCAACTCATGCCTCGTATCGGGATGATGGCTTTTTTTGTTTCCATATTGTTATTTTAGCACACGCACGGAGAAGAGGAAATGGGCGTGAAATACAGGGAATGCCGGCCACTGATATAAAAAATTCAAAAGGAGTGACCGGCATCCTGCGTATGTGGGTAAATCAGCCTTTACGGTCTATGATAAAAAGGCGTAGACACGATTTTGGCGGCGACTTCATGGTCCCGGACTTCTATTTCTATTTCCTGGCCCGGCTGAGCATATCGGCTAGCGACATACCCGAGGCCGATGCCTTTCCGAACGCGGGGCGACTGTCCGCAACTGGTTACTGTTCCTATTTCACGGTTTTCAGAAAAAATGCTGCCGCCGTTTTTAGGCAGTCCTTTATCAAGCAGTTCGAAACCGACAAGCTTTTCCTTGCTTTTTACGGCATCCATTTTGAGCAAAGCATCTTTGCCGATAAAATCTTTTTTGAAGTCAAGGCAAGACGCAAGACCTGCTTCGAACGGTGTGCGTGTTTCATCGATATCGTTGCCGTACAGGAGATATCCCATTTCTAAGCGCAGAATATCTCGGCTTGCAAATCCGCATGGTAAAATGCCTGCTTCGCTTCCGGCGGCCATGATTGCGTCCCAGAACTGTTCAGCCCGGTCGGATTGTACAAAAAACTCGTAACCATGCTCGCCAGTATAGCTGGCCCGGGACACGATTATCGTCGTGTCCAAAAGCGTCAGCTCCTGCAGCGTTTTCGGTTTCATTTTTTTCATATGTTGTGCGGCAAGATTCCCAAGAATTCTCCCTGAGTGAGGGCCTTGAAGCGCGAATTGAGCGACATCCTGCGTTTTCTCGGCAATAGTAATATTGTCTTCTGCGTGCTTTTTTAGCCACGCAATCAATTTCTCAGTGCTGATGGGGCTTGTTGTGATCAGATAGCGGCTGCCGGGCAAATGGAGAATTAATGCGTCACTGATAATGCCCCCCTGGTGATTGCAAATCAGACCATAGGAAAAAGCGCCTTCCGCTATTTTCGAAATGTTGCGGGCAACGATGGTGTTCAGGAATTTGGAAGCGTTCGCACCGCTCACTTCAATTCTGCCGAGAAATCCTGTGTCAAAGAGGCCCGCTGCAGTACGGACTGCAAGATACTCATTTTGAGGATCGGTGAATTGCAGCGGGATTTGCCATCCCTGGAAGTCGGTCATTTTTGCAGTTAACTGAAGATGCCTTTGATGGAGAACAGTATGTTTCATGTAGCCCCCTCATGTATGCATAGGATCAGTCTTCTGTGCGGAGAATGCATAGAACTTCGGAAAGAGCGGCAGTATGTTATTTTATTCTCACTTGTTCCGGGTCGGTTTTCCCATCGGCAAGTTTGCGGATGTCCTTCGGATGGAAAGCGCCTTTTTCAGTTATGATGGCTGTAATGTAACGGGCCGGAGTAACATCAAATGCCGGATTCAGTACTGTCACGCCATCTGGTGCTATTTGGACTTTGCCGAAAACATGGGTAACTTCATGAGGATCGCGCTCCTCGATGGGGATCGATGAGCCTGATTCAAGATTGAAATCCATTGTTGCAAACGGAGCAGCCACGTAGAACGGAATTCCATGCTCCTTGCAGAGTACCGCGAGGCTGTAGGTGCCGATTTTGTTCGCTACATCACCGTTGCGTGCAATACGGTCCGCTCCGACAACGGCGAGGTCGACCATATCACGGAACATAAAGTATCCGGCCATATTGTCGGTAATCAGTGTGCAGGGAATTTTTTCCTGCATGAGTTCCCACGCAGTCAAACGCGCACCCTGCAGCACAGGGCGTGTTTCATCAACGAAAACATGGATTTTTTTTCCCTCAGACGAAGCCGTCCTCATCACGCCGAGCGCCGTTCCATAACCGGCAGTCGCGATGGATCCCGCATTGCAGTGCGTGATGATATTGTCGCCATCTGATACAAACAAGGAACCATAGTTTCCGATCAATTTGTTTGTCGCGATATCTTCTTCCAACATACGCTGCGATTCCTGCACAATAATCTCCCTTAGGGCATCCAGTTCCTTCTCTCTGTTGTCTTGTACTATTTTTTTGATCCGCCCGATGGCCCAAAATAGGTTTACCGCGGTCGGTCTCGTGGCTGCCATAAAAGCGCAGATTTCCTCAAACTGTGTCCAGAATGCATCAAAAGTATCAGCTGATATCTGTCTTGCGCCGAGCGCCAGCCCCATTGCTGCCGTTATTCCGATTGCTGGGGCGCCGCGAACCCAGAGCTCTTTGATTCCACGGGCTACTGTCTGATAGTCTCTGCATTCAATATAGATGGTTTCGAGTGGCAGCTTTGACTGGTCCAGCATCCGCACGACACCGTCTTTCCATTCGATGGTCGGGATCATTCATATCTCCTTCTGCTGATTCGACAGGGTTGTTTCATGTACCTTAACTATAGAGGAATATAAGAGAATTGTCAAAAAGAATCTGAAATCACGTTGCAGGAATGGGGAACGATGCAGGCTTTTGCCGTGGAACCGTTGCGATTATCTGTCGGGGCATTGCTGGACCGCGAGTGTGCCGCTTCGTCCATCAACTGTTCCCTGAATCAAGTTACAGACAGGAACACGGGAAGGATTATCGTGCAGACGACGAGCCCAGGCATCCAGCGTAACGATTTGAATATCCGACTGCTTTACGGCTTCTAGGAATGAGCGGAACAGGGGCATCTTGCTCATGCCTTCTATTTCAGCGTGGATCGTCAAGACATTCAATAAGCCCGGCCGGAAGAGTGACAGATAATGGTTGACGATGTGCTGTTCTGGATATTCCGGTCGGCCGAGCAGTTCATCCAGCGTAGGGAGTGTCGAGGGTATCTGGATGGTCTTGTAGACAGTATTGGCTATACGCGGAAAGAAGGGGTGGGAACCCCGCGTATCGCTGGCATACAGGAGGCCGGCATCGTCATAAGCAGCAAGACTGAAGCTGTTTGCCTGCCAACCTGCCGCCCCTGCGGTCGTGGCTGGTCTGTTGAAGATGCGTTCGAACTCCCGCCGTGCCTTGCCGAATTCTTCATATACTTCATTTTTTGACATACGCACGAGTCCATCCTGCCAGCGTATATGATCGTAGCAGTGGATTCCTACTTCATGGCCCAGGTCGTACGCTTTTCGCATAATGGTTTCGTTGCGTCTTCCTACATGAGGGCCGGGAAGGAGCACGCCGTTTAGAATGGTACGAATGCCGTACGTGGAGAGGACGCTGGTACGGCTCACTTTTTTCAGAAATCCGGGTCGGAAAATGCGTTTTATGGCGCGGCCTGTATTGTCTGGGCCGAGGGAGAAAAGGAATGTTGCCTTGACGGAAAACTCCTCAAAAAGGTCGACAAGGTTCGGGACGCCAATGCGCGTACCACGGTCTGTGTCGACATCTATTTTGATGGCGAGGATTGGATTTTCCGTATTCATGTTATGCATTCATTTTGCACAGGAAGCAGGAGCAACAGCCGGTTTTGCTGCGAACCGGCATGGTTTGTTCTCGATCCGTTATTCGCTCAGTTCGCTTGACGGCCTTCCGAGATGATAATCCAGTGTCTTCTTGAGTGCGGTTTTAAAATCGGTGGTCGGTTTCCAACCAAGGTACTTTTCCGCATTTTTAATGGATGGAACGCGGGTCTGGATATCCTGGTATCCTTCTCCATAGTAATCTTTGGACTGTACGTTTACGATCTTGACGCTTTCCGCGAGTTTCGCGTAGTTGGGGTACGTTTTTATGAGCGCAATGAGTGTTTCCGCAAGTTCACGGATTGACATGTCGTTTGCCGGATTACCGATATTGAAAATGCGTCCGTCAGCGGAGTTGTTTTTATTCTCGATGATGCGGATCAGTGCTTCTATGCCGTCGTCGATATACGTGAAGCTCCGGCGTTGTGCGCCGCCGTCGACCAGCAGGATGTCTTTTCCGCGCAGCGTGTTGCCGATGAATTGCGTAAGCACGCGTGAACTGCCTTCTTTCGGCTCAAGAATGTTGTCAAGTTTTGGGCCGATCCAGTTGAAGGGACGGAAAAGGGTATACCGCAAGCCTTCTTTCATGGCATAGGCGTGGATGACCCGGTCCAGCAACTGTTTGGAGCAGGAGTATATCCAGCGCGGTTTGTTGATCGGTCCGAGTATCAAATTTGATGATTCTTCATCAAATTCCCGGTCGGTGCACATGCCGTATACTTCCGAAGTTGACGGGAAAATCACCCGTTTTTTGTACTGCACGCATTTGCGTACAATAGCGAGGTTGGCCTCAAAATCGAGTTCAAACACCCGCAATGGATCCAGCACGTACGTCGCCGGAGTGGCAATGGCAACGAGAGGGATGATGATATCGCATTTTCTGACATGATACTCGATCCATTCCTTATTGATGGTAATGTCGCCTTCGACAAAGTGAAACCGCTCATGACCCAGGCATTGATCGAGTTTGTCACAGGACATATCCATGCCGTATACTTCCCAGTCCTTGTGCTTTAAGATATATTCCGTGAGGCTGTTTCCGATAAAACCGTTTACTCCGAGGATCAAAATCTTGAGGGCCATAATGTAATTCTCCGATCTGATAAATTTCTTTCCGGTTCAAAGTCCTTGGTTTCCCAGAAACTGTTTTTTGCGCAGATTGTGCGTTTCGTCCGCGGCGTTCTGCTCTTTCGATCCTTCCCACTGAAGCGTCAAAATTTCGAGGCAGCCGTTGCCGGTTGCCACACAAAGAGGTTTTTCAGACAAAACTTGTCCTGATGCACCGCTGCAATCCGCGTCTTTGCATGGTTTCGCCCACCAGATGAAGAGGCGCTTCCCGTCTTGTTCGGTGAAAGCTCCCGGATATGGATGGGTAACCGCGCGGATGAGATTATATATCTTTTCAGCGCTCTGTGTCCAGTCAATCCTTCCGTCTTCCGGTTTTCGTCCGCCGAAGTAGGTTGCCTGCGATTCATCCTGTTTTTGACGGGGCGCCGTGCCTTTCAGCAATGCGTCAATCTGGCGCTCGAGAACAATACGGGCGGCTTTTACTACCTTTTGAAATACAGCCTGTGCGGTGTCATCATGCAAAATCGGAACAGCCTGCTGGTCAACAATGTCGCCTGCGTCGGCCCGCTTCACCATGTAGTGCAGGGTCACGCCGCTCTCTTTTTCACCGTGCAGGACGGCCCAGTTTATCGGCACCCGTCCCCGGTATTTGGGCAGGAGAGAACCATGCATGTTGAAAGCGCCGAGGGGCGGGATGCTTAAAATATCTTCTTTGATCATATTGCGGTAGTAAAAGGAAAATATCAGCTGCGGAGCCCAGGTCCGGATGCGATCGATCCACTCAGGGGTGTTGACAGATTGGGGGGTACATACCGGAATGTTGTTCCGAGCGGCAAGCTCTTTCACGGATTTGAACCATATCTGTTCCGTCGGATTGTCTTCATGGGTGATGACGGCCAGAATGTTTTCGCGGCGTTCTATCAGGAGGTTCAGGCATTCATATCCTACATCGTGGTAGGCAAAAACCAGTATGCTGGGTTTATTCATCGGTCCTCTCATACACTTTCCGGATTACAAAGCGGGGCCGTCTGCGTACTTCCTTATGAATGCGGCCGACATACTCGCCGATAATGCCGAGTCCCATGATGCCGATGCCCACGAGAAAATAGAGGATCGCGAACAGTGTGAACACACCCTCTGCTTCAGGGCCGATCAGCAATCTGCGGATGAACAGATATATTACAAACAGGATGGAGAGCGACGATACGACCATCCCGATAAGGGTAAATATCTGAAGGGGAACCACGGAAAAGCCCGTCATGAGATCAAAGTTGAGCCGGATCAGGTCATAAAGCCGGTATTTCGATTCTCCTGCTGCGCGGGCCGCGTGTTCCACTTCCACCTCGGTGGGATTCGATGCGAAACTGTGCGCCAGGGCGGGGATGAAAGTCGAGGCTTCTTCGCTTGCAACAATATTTTCGATGATATTTTTTCGGTATGCCCGGAGCATGCATCCCTGATCGCGCATGCGGATGTTGGTGATTTTTGCGCGGATGCCGTTGATAACACGCGAGGCATATTTTCTAAAGAAGGTGTCCTGGCGGTTTTTGCGGTATCCGCCGACCACGTCGTGGCCAGCTTCCATGACGGCAACCAATTTGGGAATTTCTTCCGGAGGATTCTGAAGGTCGGCGTCAAGGGTTATGATGATCTCGCCGCGCACCCGTTCGAACGCGGCCATAATCGCCATATGCTGGCCAAAATTGCCGTTAAAATCGATAACACGCACCTGCTTCGGCCGGCGGTCATGAAATTCTTTCAGCATGACACCGGAACGATCGCGGCTCCCGTCGTTGGTGAATATGATTTCAAAGGATTTTCCGAGTTTGTCCATTACTCCCGTCAGACGCGCAAAAAGAGTTTCAAGATTTTCCTGCTCATTATAGACGGGTATAACAATGCTGATATATGGTTTGCTCATGCGGGTTTCCTCCCGAAGAGATCGGCCATGGCTTCGACCACCCGGTCCTGATCTGCGTCAGTCAAGGCCGGGAACAGCGGAAGGCTTACGATGCGGTCAGAGATGGTTTCGGCGTGCGGGAAATCTCCGCGCTTAAAGCCGAATTGTTCTCGATAGTACGGATATAAATGCACGGCGCGGTAGTGCAGGCCGGTGCCTATATTGCGGTCTTTCATGCCTTGCATGAAGGCATCACGGTCCATGCCTGCTGCCTGCGGATTGATGAGCGGCGTATAGAGGTGCCAGGCGTGCAGATGCGAAAACGCCGGGGAGGACGTCAGCGTCCATTGCGGCCAGTCCGCGAGGAGCGAGTGATATCTGCGGGCAATTTCCGTCCGCCGTTTGATGAATCCATCCAGCTGCTTCAGCTGATGAATTCCGATGGCCGCCTGAATGTCCATCATATTATACTTGTACCCGGGCGAGATTATTTCATAATGCTGGCTGCCTTTTTTCCCGAAGCGGTTCCATGCTTCGCGGTCCATGCCGTGAAACCGCAGAAGCGCTATGTCGGCGGCTAGTTTTTCGTCGCGCGTGGCAACACAGCCGCCTTCGCCGGTTGTCATATTTTTGTTGGGATGGAAGCTGAAGACCTGAACATCGCCGAAGCTTCCGATGCGTTTGCCTTTGTATTCCGTGCCGATGGCGTGGGCTGCATCCTCAATAACCCGAAGGTTGTATTTTCGTGCAATATCGTACAAGGGATCAAGGTCCACCGGTAAACCGGCGAAATGAACGGGCATGATGGCGCGGGTGCGTTTGGTGACAGCCCGTTCGATTTGTGATGCGTCCATGTTATAGGTGCCCGGCTCGACGTCCACAAGAACCGGTTTGCCGCCGGCGAGAACGATCGTGTTCAGGGTGGCCGCGAATGTCATGGGGGTCGTGATCACTTCATCACCGGGTTTCAACTGAAGCGCGACAAGCACGAGATGCAGGCCCGCAGTTGCCGAGGTAAGGGCAAGCACCTGCGGTGCTCCGAGATAGGCCTTCAGGGCATCTTCAAACTGTTTTACGCGCGGCCCCGTGGTGATCCAACCCGATTTCAAACACGCCACAACTTCATCGATGGCTGCTTGACTGATGGAAGGACGCGAGAAGGGAAGGAATTCATCATTTTGAGTATTTGACATAGCGGTTCCTCATTCCTTATGGGTATCGATACTGTTACGACGATCAGCTCTTTGTAACAAAGTACACACCAATGCAAATAATCAGTATCCCCGTGATGCGCACCAGGGAAAGATTTTCCTGAAAGAGATAATATCCCGCGACGGCATTTACGATGTACCCAACGCTCAGTAACGGATAGGCATAACTTACTTCCACGCGGGAGAGGACCATCAACCAGACCACGACGCTTATGACATAGCAGAGCAGGCCTCCCAGCACAAATATATTTCCGGCAGCCTGCAGTCCGATGGGGATGGCATTGGTCCAGGTGAATTCGAAATAGCCGATTCTGCGCATTCCTTCCTTGAGGAAAAGTTGCGCCGCGGCATTCAGCAGCACGCCGAGCAAAATTAAGGGAAGATATATCATTGAACGACCCCTTTCACCTCGTTATTGGACACAATGATATGTCTGGCATTCCGGGCGACAGGAAAGAGCTTAATCCGCGGATTGGCGCGCAGAGCATCATAGAGTTCAATCTTTGTTATCATGTACATGGTTGCAGGTCCCTCCCAGCGCTTCCAGAAGGCTGCGGTGTCGATCATCCACTGGCTGGTGTTTTCCACCTCGGTGCCGAATTCCAGTTCACCCTTCCAATCCACGACAGTAATGCGCTGTTCCAGATATACCGGCAGATCTTGATAATAGGTATGATAGCTTGCCACTTCCTCACCTTGTGTGATTTTGGCCTTGAGTACGATTGCAATATCTTTTACGGATTTTGTGTCTACAAGCGGCGACGCCGCATTTGCTTCCATCAGAAAGAGCGCAGCAGTCGCGGTCAAGACGACAAAAGCGTGCCGGAAACCACGGTACTTCGCCAACACCCACGATGCTGCAATGCCGCTGACAACGGTCACTGCGATTGTGATCCGCCAATAGCCCAGCATCCGGATGTCGCCTGCATCAGCGGAGACAATGGGGCGGAAATAGGGCAGGGAAATCAACACCGCGGCCAGCAGAAGTGCGACAACGACAAGGGCATGGTAGCCGGCCCGAATGCCGGGGAAATCGCTGCGGTCCCATGCCGAGGCATAGTAGCGGCCGATCAGAATGGCAAGAGGGGGGAAAATTGGCAAAATATATGGGATCAGTTTTGAGTCGGAAATGGAGAAAAAAACAAAGACCAAACCGGCCCACAGCAGAAGAAAAAGAGCGTCCCGGTGTTCATGCCGCTCTTTCCAGGAAGAAGGCATGCTGTGCTTGATCGACTGAATAAGAAAAGCACTCCATGGAAACAAGCCAAGAAGAAGTATCGGAACGAAGAACCAGAACGGCTGATATCGGCCGTGCACTTTGGTCAGATAACGGACAAAATGCTCATGGATAAAATAAAAATTGAAAAATTCAGGATTAGCCCTGCCTACCATGATGTGCCACGGCGCCGCAATAAGCAAAAAGAGGGCAAGACCTGTCGGCAGATAGATGGTTTTCAATATACGCCATTCACCCAGGAGCAGTATCCAGGCCCCGATTACCATGCCCGGGATTAGAATGCCGATCAGTCCCTTGGTCAGGACTGCAAGCGCGGAGAAAGCGTAAAAACACCAGAGGTAAATCCGCCGCCTTGTTCCGACCGGCTCGTGTGTCCCGATGAGAAAAGAGAGAAGTGCGGCAGTCAACAGGATCGAAACCGTGAGATCCAGAATAATTGCCCGGCTCAGCGCGTAATATAAAATGCTTGTGGCGAGTATTGCGCCTGCAAGAACTCCGGTCATGCGGTCGAAAAGCCTCGCGCCTGCGACGGCAACGGCAAGACAGCCGAGGAGGGCCATTATCGCAGGCCAGAGGCGAAGCGTGAATTCGTGAAGGCCAAAAAGTTTTATGGAAAAGGCTTCGAGCCAGTAAAACAGCACCGGTTTTTCAAAATACTTTACCTGGTTCAGGCGGGGGGTGAGATAATCTCCGGTAACAACCATTTCCCGGGGGATTTCCACATACCGTCCTTCATCCGGCACGGATAGCGGACGGTTCCCGAGCATGAAGGAAAAAAGCAGCGTGGAAAAAATGGTCAAAAGAATAAGGTCGCGCAAAGGAAGCCGACCTCCTGTTGGTTTGGTGCTTAACATCATGATTTTAGTTTGGCGTGGATCGTGCCTACAAGGATTCCGATTCGAGAGTGGCCGTGCCTCAATGTGCCAAAGAATGGCCGTACTGATAGCGCATATTATCAGAGCATAGATTTTACCTTGTGCTGTATGCTTTGTCAAACATTTAAATTTTTTGAAGAATTGAATGAGGTGCGGAAGGATTGCCCCTGAACAGCGGCTAGGGGCCATCGCAGCCTAACTGGTTCATTCGAAGAACACGGGATGAAAAAGGAGCGGGTGAACAGGTGGAAATACTACTATTTTTTTTCAGGTGTGTTGTCTTTACGCGGGGCTTCGCACGCCATGTGCCGGATCACCTTGCCTTTGACCATATAGACTACCATTTCGGCAATATTTGTTGAGTGGTCCGCTATGCGCTCCATGTATTTTGTGATGGCGGTAACGCGTACCGCCCGAGATATGGTTTGAGGATCTTTCAGCATGAACAAAAGAAGCTCGTTGAATATCTGCTGATTCAGGTTGTCGACGAAATCGTCAGCAGCGCATATCTGCATGGCGAGGTCGGCGTCCCTTTTCAGAAAAGCATCGAGGCTGTCTTTGAGCATTTTTTGGGAGGCTTCAGCCATGCGCGGCAGGTCGATATACGGTTTGAGCGGAGGCTCATCGCACAGCTCGATCACCCGCTCGCAGATGTCCACGGCCAGATCTCCCACGCGCTCCAGATCCGTGATGATCTTGATGGCGGTGGTCACAAAGCGCAGGTTGCTGCCGGTCGGCTGCCAGAGAGCGAGAAACCGGATGCATTCTTCCTCGATCTCCACGTCGTACGTATTGATGATGGAATCGCCGTCTATTACGCGGCGTGCAAGGTCCCGGTCCCGGTCCACCAGCGCCTTGATGGATTTCTTGATTGCATCCTCGACAGCAGCGCCCATCTTCAGTATTTTTTCCTTGAGCTTGGTGAGGTCCTGCTCTTTTTGTGTGGACATAGCATTCTCCTTCAGTCATTTCAAAAGCAATCAGTATGCTCCTCGGTTCCGGCTTGCGCTGGAATCATCCGAATCTTCCGGTAATGTAGTCGTCTGTCTGTTTTTTATCGGGGTTCGTGAATATTTTCTCGGTAGTTCCGTATTCAATCAGTTCCCCCAAATACAGAAATCCTGTCATGTCCGACACCCGTGCAGCCTGCTGCATATTGTGAGTCACAATAATGATCGAAACATCTTTTTTGAGCGTCACGACCAGTTCCTCGATTTTTGCCGTTGAAATGGGATCCAGTGCCGATGTCGGTTCATCGAAGAGCAGCACTTCCGGTTCAACGGCAAGGGCGCGTGCGATCACCAGCCGCTGCTGCTGTCCGCCTGATAGTTCATACGCGCTCGCGTTCAGTTTGTCCCGCACTTCATTCCAGAGAACAGCGTTTTTAAGCGCCTGTTCTATCCGCCCGATCAACTCCCCCTTATTTTTGATCCCCTTCAGCTTCAGGCCATACGCGATATTGTCGGCAATGGACATGGGGAACGGTGTGGGTTTCTGGAAAACCATGCCGATCCTGCTTCTGAGACTGATCAGATCAACGTCGCTTGCCAGGATGTTGGACCCCTGGAACAGGATTTCTCCTTCATACCGGTGATTGGGATAGAGGTCATGCATCCGGTTGAAACAGCGGAGGAGCGTTGTTTTCCCGCATCCCGACGGACCGATGAGTGCGGTGACATTATTTTTGTAAATCGGCAACGAGATATTTTGAAGTGCCCGAACATCGGCGCTGTAGTAAAAATCCAGTTTTTTGACCTCGATTTCTGTTGTCGAGCTCACTATTTGTACCTCCACTTAAGAAGAAGCCTGCCGAGGAGCGTCACAATGAGAATAAAGAGTGTTATGACGAAGGATGCCGCCCAGGCCTGTTTATGCCAGTCGTCGTATGGCCCCATGGCAAACTGAAAGATGGTGACCGTCAGTGATGCAATTGGACGATTCATGTCCAGGGAAAAAAAATTGTTGTTGAATGAGGTGAAGAGCAGAGGGGCTGTTTCTCCGGCGACCCGGGCTATGGAAAGCAGGATACCGGTCAGAATTCCTGTTGCCGCTCCGCGATAGACAACCTGGATAATGACCTTATAGTAAGGGGCACCCAGTGCGAACGCGGCTTCCCGCAAAGTCCAGGGTACCATGGACAGCATATCTTCTGTAGTTCTGAGGACCACCGGAATCATGATAACGGCAAGGGCAACGGCGCCGGCCCAACCGCTGAAATGTCCCAGAGGCCTCACGAGCAAAGCATAGATGAAGGTGCCTACAACAATGGACGGAACGCTGACGATAATGTCCGCCAGTACGCTGATAACGCGTGCATAGCGGGTTCTTTTGGCATATTCTGCGAGGAAGGTTCCTCCCAGAACGCCGAGCGGAACCCCGATGAGTGTTGCAAAGATCGTGATCAGTAACTGCCCAACAAACGCATGTCTGAGCCCCCCGCCCGTGTCTCCCGGAGGGACGGGGTCGTGAAGAAAAAGGCTGAGATTAAGCGAGCCGATGCCATTCATAATGACATCACCGAGAATGAATATAAGCCAGAACAAACCGGTTACGGCCGCCAGTGAACTAAGCGTGAGGGCAATGAAACCTTCTATTTTACGTTTTTTTTCAATATTCATATCGTCTGAGAAAATAAAAGCTGAGTCCTGTATGGCATACTTGCTTTAACGTGAATATTTCTTTTCCGCTTTGATCAGGAACAGTTTCGCAATCGCAAGGGCGATAAAGCTCATTAAGAACAGCACCAGTGCAAGATAAAAAAGGGCGGACAGGTACACGTCATTGTCAGCCTCGGTAAATTCGTTTGCCAGAGTTACGGTAATGGTAGCGGCCGCATCGAAAAATGATGTGGCGATTTTATGGTTGTTGCCGAGAACAAAAGCCACGGCCATGGTTTCACCAAGCGCTCTGCCGAGAGAGAGTACCACGCCGCCGAACACGCCTAATTTGGAGTAGGGGAGTACGATATCTTTTACCACCTCCCACTGTGTTGCGCCAACAGCATAAGCCGATTCCTTTACCACCGACGGCGTGAGGTTGAATGAATCTCTGGCAATGCTGGCGGTGAAGGGTATGATCATGATGCTTAAGATGACGCTTGCGGTCAGGATATCGATGCCGAGTGGAGTGCCGCGAAAAAGAATTTCAAGCACGGGAAGCTGTCCGATGGTGCTTTGCAGGGCAGGTTCTATGCATTTGCTCATTATCGGCGCCAGCGTGAAAAGCCCCCACATGCCGTAAATAATGCTCGGGATGGCCGCAAGCAGTTCGATCGCGATGCCGATGGGGCTTTTCAGGACATTCGGAGCAATTTCCGTCACGAATATGGCAATGCCGATCGCGGTGGGGACTGCAATGAGGAGAGAAAGTCCGGTCGTGATGAAGGTGCCGTAGATATTCGTGGCTGCGCCGAAACTTTCCCTGACGGGATTCCAGTCAGTGGATGTCAGAAAATTAAAAATGCCGAATTTGCTGATAGCCGGGGAGGATTCATGAATCAATATCCAGAAGATGCCGAGTATGATCAGAATTACCGAAAGCGATGCAATGGCAGTGAGGACTGAAAAAGCAAAATCCCAGGGATTTTTTTTAGGTATAATTGCCAACGAACCTGACTCCTGTAAAAAAAGTCTGCGACTTAAGGATTTACCTGATAAGTAAAAAAAGGGTCAGATAGTAAATTATAGCTATCTGACCCGAGCGAGTCAAACAGAGTAGTAATTTAGCTGCCGGGTTTACTGAATTCCGTTTGCCTTCCAATAAGCTTTGACTTTCTCCTGCAACGGTTTCGGCAGCGGGATGTAAATCAGTTTTTTAGCTGTCTGGTTGCCGTTTGCATAAGCCCAGTCGAAAAATTTTGCGGTTTTAACATTTGCGTCTTTTTTGTCTTTTGCCATCAGAATAAAGGTTGCGCCTGCAATGGGCCATGATTTTTTGCCCGGTGAATTGGTAAGCCAGACATAAAAATCCTTGGCGGGATCAAAATTTCCCGAGGCCGCCGCATCTTCAAAGGACTCAAAAGTAGGTTCAACAAATTTTCCAGCAGGATTTTTGAGCATTACATACACGAGATTGTTTTGTTTTGCATAGGCAAATTCGACATAGCCGATGGAATTGTTCGTTTGTTTTACATAATTGGCTACGCCTTCATTGCCTTTGCCGCCGATTCCAACGGGCCATGACACGGATTTTCCTTCTCCAACTTTGGTTTTCCAGTCTGCTGAAGAATCAGCAAGATAGTGGGTATAGATTGCCGTTGTGCCTGATCCATCTGAGCGGTGAACAACGGTGATGTCAGCCGACGGCAGTGTCAGGCCGGGATTAAGTTTTTTGATCTGCGCATCATCCCATTTCTTTATTTCGCCGAGAAAAATTTTTGATAAGACAGCTGAATCGAGTTTTAGCTGGCCTGACCTGATGCCTTTGATGTTAATGACCGGGGTGATGCCGCCGATGACGGTTGGGAATTGAATCAGATTGTCTTTCTTCAGCTTTGTTGACTCCAGCGGATCGTCTGAAGCTCCGAAGT
Organism: uncultured Nitrospiraceae bacterium; assembly: GCA_964586075.1. Taxonomy (GTDB): domain Bacteria; phylum Nitrospirota; class UBA9217; order UBA9217; family UBA9217; genus JBAZLV01. Next base: position 34,440 of record CAZPGZ010000025.1, read on the forward strand.
CCACGGTCCGTTCGACAATCTGGCGCTGTCCTGCACCGGAACCGACGGACTGATAGTTAAGCTTGGTTCCTGTTACCTTGTTGTAATCATGTGCCCATGCCGAATAGAGCGGGGCAGGGAATGACGCGCCGGCACCATTTAATGTCTCTTCCGCATGTACCATGGCCGTCATCAACATAAACGTCACCAACATCACTGCACTTAAGGTCAATATTGCAATTTTTTTCATCAGTACTCCTCCTTATTGTTAAATGCTGACATAACAATACTATTGAATTATTACAATTGTGTTACAGTTCTATTACAATTCCATAAAAATAAGGTTCTTGATAAGCATAATTGTATCACAGGGTCGACACTGGTCAGGCATTGCTATTGTTTTAGGAACTCAGAAGGGGCTTTGAGATAATGATTAATGTGTTGCCGAAGGTTGACGATATCACCCTTACAAATGTATCCTTGAACGTTGCAGACAGAAACAATTTCTCGCAAACTGCATTCATCATTGGAAGAATAAAATACGATGGGAACTCGATTTGTTTCACGATTGGAACGCAGCAGTGCTGCAAGTTTGTCGCCCGATATTCCCGGCATATTTATATCGAGCAGTACCAGATCCGGTTGTATATCCAGGATACGATTGACTGCGCCGAATCCATTATGATGAGTAACTACCTCAATAGTTTCGTCCTCTACCAGCTCTTTGACGATATCGAGATGCACTTCATCATCATCAACTACAAATATCTTTTTTTTAACTTGATAACCGTTCCTTTCATCCCAATCAGCATTCATGGCTCCGTTTACCTCCACATCCTGTCTCATCCATAATCGTAGAAAGGTATATGTTCCTGTTCAGCTACTGCAAAATATTTTTTACTTTCTTTTTCAGTTCCTCTATGCATCCCTTGCAGATATAGCCCTTCGCTCCATAGCGTACGGCATAATCACGAAGACTGTCTTCGTCGTTCGAAGAATAGAATATGAACGATGAATTACGCCAGCGAAGAAGTTTTGCCAGTTGGTCTCCCGAAAGTCCCGGCATGTTGACATCAAGCAGGATAAGATCCGGTTGCAGATCTTTTACCAGAGTCGTTACCCCTATTCCATGATTGCTTTTGTGGCTAAACACCAGCCATTGCTCGTCCTGCAGCAATTCACTAGTTGTATAAAGATGTAGTTCATCATCATCAATTATTAGTATTTTTTTTTTGTTATTGTGCATAAGAGGTTTTTTCCTGTCTTTTGTCGTTTTGGGCCGGGAGTGCTATGGTAAAAGTAGTCCCCTTGCCGAATGTGCTGGATACTGCTATTGATCCGCCGATAAGTCCGACAAGGTTCTTGCTGATTGTCAACCCAAGCCCGGTTCCTTCATATTGCTTCGTTTTGGCGTCTTCCACCTGCGTAAAAGCGGTGAAAAGGGTTGCAAGATGTTCTTCTTTAATGCCGATGCCCGTGTCGGTTATTGAAATTTTCAGAGTGTCGCTTTGCATGATTACTCCTATGGTAATAGTGCCGGCTTCAGTGAACTTGGCTGCGTTACTTACAAGGTTCGTAATAATCTGCCGTAGTTTGACAGAATCCGTAACAATGGTGATAGATCCGGGAGAGGAAGTAGTAATAACATTCACCGGTTTGTTGCCGATAAGAATATGCGTTGTCTGGGCGATTTCTGCTATGAGCGCTGCAACATCGACCGGTTGATACAGAACGGTCATTTTACCCGCTTCGATCTTCGACAAATCAAGAATATTAGTGATAATTGTTCTGAGATTTGTCGCACTGGTAATCATAAAGGAAAGTCGTTCTTTGATTTGTTCGATAGAATTTTTTTCTGCCGCCATACGGAGCAATTCTGCCAGCCCAAGAATGGCATTTACGGGGGATCGGAGTTCATGAGTAACGTTGGCGAGAAATTGCGACTTTATCTGGCTCATTTTTTCGAGCTCTTGCGCGCGCGCACTCGCAATTTCTTTTTGCAAAATACTGCTTGCAAGTGCGTTGCTCTGTTGTATTACAAGCTGTTTTACGGATAAAAGACCACGAAAGATTCCGTTATTATATGTAACAATAATTTCATCGTAGATGTCTTGAGTGGGCCGCTCGAGGGCCATATCAATGACTTCATTGAGCGCCATGTTTTCAGGCACAATAAGAGGGTTTCTTTCTGCGAGCGTAATGATTGAATGCTTGCCGTAGAGTTCAAAACCGAATCTTCGAAAAAGAGTAAACAGCAGTTTGGTCCGTGTGATGAGCCCTACCGGCTTGTTTTCTTTAACAATTGCCATTGCTTCCAGGTCGGTCGTGCTGAAAAATTTTTCCGCGATGCTTGTTACACTGTCGTGCGGCGAAACACGATCATCGGAAACGATCAGTTCTCCTACGGGAAGTAGGTTATCTATTGCAAATTCTGGCGGCATGGATTCTCCATGGTTTGCTGAATCTGGATTTTTTTAGGTGTGAGGACTTCATTTATCGGTGCGATCGTCTTGTACATTGTATTAATACTTATAGTGGATTGTTTATAGTCGACATTCTTGGACCGTGAATTCAGGCCCTCTTCTTATGTATTGTACGGGGTCATCTTCCAGAGGAAACGTTAAAATGAAAGTACTTCCCGATCCAGGCGTACTGGATACCGTTATTTTGCCACGCATGGATTCCGTGAGAAGTTTCACAATATAGAGACCGAGTCCTGCCCCCTTGACGGATTCGCTTCCAACGGCGCGATAGAATTTATCGAATATTCTGGGTATCTCATCTCTTGATATTCCACAACCTTCATCTGTGATCGTGATATTTGTGCAGTTACCGGTTGTTTCAAAATTAACCCATACGTTCCCGCTTTTCTTGCTATATTTGATTGCATTGGAGAGAATGTTCACCAAAACCTGCCGGACGGCGGTTTTATTTGCCTTGATCATTATTGGATGACTTTTTTGCAATGCCAGTATTTCGATGTTTTTTCTTTTTGCCTGTTCATCAAAGAAATCGATAACCTCTTCGGCTATCACGGTGATATTTATGGATTCCAGCGGCAAGGAATTATGATCTTTTTCAAGTTGACTGAGGAGCGATGCATCCCGTAGAAGACTTTCCGCATGCATGGCAATAGTGTTGATCATTTTTAAATGTCGTTGTTCTCCATTTTTTTTTATCGCAAGTGAAGAAAAACCGCTGATAGTAGTCAATGAATTTCCCATCTCGTGAATGAAATACTGCAACGAAGTTTCTTTTTCGCGTTCGCTCGCTTGGAGGTGTTTCAGAATGCTACGCTGCTCAAGATTTTTTCGTACCTTGAGCAACAATTCCGATAGAGAGAAGGGCTTTGCCATATAATCATCGGCACCGAGTGTGAGTCCCGTTATGCGGTCTTTTTCATCCGTGAGCGCCGTCAGCATGATAATCGGAATGGATTTCCATGCAGTATTTCTTTTCACGATGCGACATACTTCCCAACCGTCCAAGCCCGACATCATAACGTCGAGAAGTATTAAATCCGGCATACGGTGCTGTATGCTGTCAATTGCTTCTTTGCCGTTTCGAGCCATCACTATTTTGTAGGTTTCTTTTTCCAGATTATACCGAAGCAGCTCTCTCAAATTATCTTCGTCGTCAACGATAAGGATTAATTCATTCATATTTGGGCGCTCCCTACTGGACAATATCACATTTTATTATTACAGAATTGTTGTGATACTGTTAAATTTATGTTAAACAAAAAATAATTGTATTATTGCATAAAAGTAATTTCTTGTTTTTCAATGTCAAACGACCCTGATTCAATTAAGTTGTATTCTCTTGCTTCATTGGAAAGTTATTTAATGAAACAAAGTATAGGAAAAATAGGAAATATTGTTTTAAGAATCGCTTATAGGCTCTTTTGTTTCAATGAGTTATTGTTTTTTATAGTCATATATTCTTCTGACTTGATGAGTGATCGGTATATTCGATCGGCAATTCAACCTCTACAATAGTTCCTTCGCCAATTTTGCTGGAAATTACGATGGTGCCGTTTAGTGCCTTTAGATACTGCAAAACCATGGTAATACCTGAGTCCAGAAGTCCGGAGTGCTGCCCGTCTTGCTTCACCTTGCTCGGTTCAGCGTGTGCGAGTAATGTCTTAATCTGGTCGGGTGTCATGCCGATTCCCGTATCGGTGACAGTAAAACGGATTCGGTTCTTGTCTTTATTCAGGATGACGGCAATTCTGCCGTGATTTGTATATCGTGCGGCATTGGTACAGAGCTCCATGATAATTTCTTTGATCGTAAAACGATTTGAAAAAACAAACAAAGGACATGGTGAAGAAATATATGTGACTTTTACCGGTTTGTCCTTTACAAGCAACTGTGTTTTCAGCAATATTTCTTGCAACAGCGCATCAATGTCGAAAATGCAAAGTTCCAAGGGATCTGTAGCCGGTTCCGGAGTTTTTGAGTCAACAAGAATGGATAAGGTTGCTGCAAAGCTGGTCGTTTTTGTTTTCAGGAGAGCAAATCGACTCTGAAGGCTTGCTATATCTTTGGTTACATACGCTTCTCTCATCAGGTCTGCTATTGCGAGAATCTCGTATAGAAAGTATCCCAAGTCTCTGGTTGTATCGTGAAGGAAGGGAACTTTTGTGATAACGGAGGGCCTTGTTGCCTGATTATTTGCTCTCATCGTTTCGGCTATTTGCGAAAACTGCAGCAATGTGGTCTGAGACGTCGGAGCTTTTTGAGAGGCAAGAGATTGTCTTTGTTCGATAATCATAGTATCCTCCACTTGCTGAATCTGTACCGGTATTAGGCCCGGCCGACTTTAAGCACACGGTACTAGAAGCTTTTTATTTATTGCTTCATGATATTCGGTAAATTTTAATGCTCCTTCTTTTCCAAAATACCGTTCTCGTATTTTTGAATCTGTCTGCATTAAATCAACCGTAATGAGGCCGTCGAGCACATGACCAAACGCAGGGTCCACATTAAACCCGATGATTCGCCCGCCGAGTTTAAGATATTGTTTTAAAAGGATCGGAATGCCCTTGCGGTCATCTTCAATATATGAGATAAGGTCGGAACAATCATCGGAATCTTCTTTTAACATGCGTACGATCCCGTCAATATCCCATTTACGAAGTCCTTTCGAACGAAATGGTTTTTTCGGTTGGACGAATTCGGCAAGGTCGGACTGGTATCGGTTTGTTGTAAGGTAGTCGACCATCAGTTGTTTTGACAACGGTTGATATTCACGGGTGATGCTTACCGGGCCGAAAAGTGTTTTGTACTGGGGATGCATAACCAGAAATTGTGCGATTCCCTTCCAAAGCAGCAGAAGAGGGGTATAGGACTTTTGATATTCAGGACGTACAAAGGAACGTCCCAATTCCAGTGCCGGCCCCATACGTTCAAGAAAACCTGGTTTATAGTGAAAGAGTGTGCTGGTATACAGACCATGTAATCCTTGCTTATGAATGAGTTCGTCCGTTTTCCCAAGTCGATAAGCGCCTACTACAGCACGTGTTTCTTTGTTCCAGATAAAAAGATGAACATAGGTCATATCGTACTGGTCAGTATCCAGTGCTTTTCCTGTTCCTTCACCCACTGCGCGAAATGTTTTTTCCCGTAATCGACAGATCTCAGTCAAAAGACAGAGAATTTGATGATATTTGGCATGGATAACCATGAGGTTGCCGTTTTCAATGAGAATTTGGTCAGACGGCAACAGACTAACTTCCTCAGCCATACGCGCAGGGCTTTGTGTCAGAATGATGGGCTTAGCTATCTTCGTTTTTATGATTGGCAACAGCGGACCCGGAATTTTCTTCTTGCAGCGATTGTTTCTTAGCTCGAGAAGATACGTACGGAGTCTTAGGTATCTGGTCAAATCATCCTTTCGATCGAATTCTTGTATTTTTTCGACAGGGATCAATTCTCCAACTCTGACTTGTATCTTTTTATGTTTTTTATTAAAAAGTTCGTTCGGCAGCATGGCGGTCCGAAGGAACGGGTGCACCATTCCGGCCATATGAAAGGCAGCGCTGTTTGTTCCGCGAAAGAAGACCGGTAACACTGGGACGGAAGTGATTTTGCTGATTCGGGCAACACTCGTGCTCCAATCCGGATCGGTGATTGCGCCTTTCTGAATATTGAAATGCGAGACTTCACCGGCTGGAAAAACGACCAGCATCCCTCCTTGTTTCAACCACTGTATGCATTCCCTGATTGGCTTGATGTTTTCCTTGATAGATGCGTTCGTATTGAACGGGTTTACGGAAATAAAAAAATCCCGCATCTCCGGTATGTATTTGAGCAGATAATTAGCCATGAATTTTACATCGCTTCGTACTGAACGCAAAATCGACGCCAGAATAATGCCTTCTATGCCGCCGAAAGGATGGTTTGCAACGATAAGAACAGGTCCGTGTGAAATAGTTATCCGTTTTCGGTCCGCTTCTGCCAGATCATATGCTACATGCAAGCGCTCCAGAGCTTTTTCCGGAAAAGATCTGTCGTCTTCCATGGATATGATGTCACTATATACTCTGTTCAAACGCGGAAATGCTAGAAAATGTTCGATCGGGCTTTTCATCAGTGAAAAAAGCATGTTCTGCACTGGATCCTTAAAATTGAGAGACAGATTGAAAATTCGATTCGACTGATTCTGCTGCAGCATAGATCGCTCCTTTTGTCAGTAAGAATATTTGCTAGTTCGGCAAGCCGAGCGGTGCATCCTGTCATTTTTACGTGTTGTCCCTGAAGGGACAAAGAGTTATTGCTTATGCAAACCGTTCACGAATAACATTCGAGATCCGGTATCTCCATGACCATATTCCTGTTTCAGGGCAGGGCATTAACCGCGAGTCTTTTACGATACGATAGCGGTTTCCCCTCCAGATTACCGTGGAACTCAGAATAGGCACAAACCAGACAATACCTATTATCAAATCTTTTGCAGGGCTGAGAGCATAGGCGAGCGCTGATGGCCTGTGTAATTCTTTTTTGTCCGCTGAGGCCTCGATGAATTTTCCCATAAGCAGGTCTATACCGGACTTAACTAGGCCTATAGTACCTGCAAAGAATAATGATAGTTGGGTAGGACCTGTGAAGAGAATCGGTAAAATAGATATGAAAACCGGATTACTGAGAAGCTCGGAAAAATATTTATATCCGCCGATCTTCCATCTGAGTTTTCCCCATCGTGTGTGGCGGTTCAAAAAGCGTTTTATGCTCCAGTACTCATTTACATTGCTGATCAGATAATTTGACAGGACTACCCGTTTGCCGATGCGGTCCATTTCTCTGCCGATAATAAAATCCTCCGCCAGAATATCCTTGAAGGCTGCAAATCCACCTAGCTTTTCGAGGTCTTTTTTGCTCATAAGCATTGATTTGCCTATGACGCATGGCAATCTCAGAAATTTATCGAGAAAACTGACACTCCCTATGATGAAAGAGTTTAAGTGGAGATTTTCTAAAAGCGCACCAACGCTGCGGCCTCCTGCGCCGTGGATTACATTACTTACCAATCCGACTGAGGGATCCTGAATATGTTTTACGATTTCCCTCAGATAATTCTTGTCCACCATAACGTTGCTGTCACTGATGAGTAGGTGAGAAAAACGGGACGTCCGATATGCGGGAATGAGGTTGTTTATTTTCGGATTGAGCCCCGCGGTGCATTTCTCGACCACGATCCGTATGTTTTTATCGGGATATTTAGCTTTGACTTTTGACGCTACTTTGTACGCAACATCATTGCGGTCCTGGAGAGCAAAAACAACTTCGTACTCCGGATAGTCCTGAATGCAAAAGCTGGCTAAATTATCAAAAAGATTGTCATCAAGGCCTTTCAGCGGTTTTAAAATTGAGATGGGCGGTTGTGCGGTTGGATTGATTTCCGTGTGTGGATTTACTGGTTCGCGCTTTTTTCTGAGAAGAGTATCGTATACTGCTCCAGCCTGGAGCAGACAGAGCATGGTACCGATAATCGAAAGTATTGCGCAGATGGTAAAGAAAATCATGGTATGCCTCCATCATAGGTACTGTGCAGAAGAATATAAAATCTCATCGTTCAATTCCTGAATAGCGTGATCGCCACTCCTCTGTTGTGCTTAATACAATTTTTCACGCAATCGACTGTTTTTTCACAATTCAAGAGCGTTTTCCAAGAATATAAATGGTGCGGTTTGTGGAAATCGCTATTAGCGACGTATGGATATTTTTTTAAACTGATCACATTGAACACATCATCACGATTGGCAATTTCCCACGCGTCGATGTATTTGGCGTATTTATCCCGGTTGTTCCAGAGAAACAAGGTGTCCATGGTCGTGGCATCCGTGGTGTGGTGAGGATGGCACGCGATGATGAGAGCATTCTGCTTTTTCGCTTCGACGAATATTTCTTCACAATTCATGCAGGCAGGGATGAATTTTTTTATATCAAGAAGCAAAAAGTGCGCTGATTCGTCTTCCGATAAATAATTTTTGCTTATTTCCACGCCTGGGACCACCAGCATTCCGTATTTGTTCATTGCCCTTTTTGCCTCTTCACGGATTGAACCGATATATTCATCGAAATTGTCTTGTTTGACGGAGAGGTTGAATTTTTGCGCAAACTTTCCCAGCACATTGTCACCGTTTACCACATGGTCCGTAATGGCAATGACGTCAAAACCCGCCTGTCCAAAAAGGTCGATTGTTTTTCTCATTTCCACAAATCCGTCAGAGTACGTGGTATGAATGTGAAAATCACACAGTATCATTGCAATTAATATACTTTTTTAATATTACGGGTATATTACGGATATATTAAATTGCTGTTACAATTGCGAGCGGCTGTGAATTAAATAGGAGTAGTATGCTGCGGCGCTTGTGGGGTGGCGCTGGAGTGTTTTGAAATCCACGCGATAAAGACCGAACCGGGTATCGAGCCCATTGAGCCATTCGTAATTATCAATTAACGTCCAATAGTAATATCCTCGGATATCAAGGCCGTTTTTCAGGCATCGCTCCAGCATGTCAACGTGCCGCTTCATGTAGTTCACTTTTTTCTCGGAATCATGTGTCGCAATGCCGTTTTCCGTGATTATCAGTGGAACCTGAAGGCGGGAAGCATATCTGAGGACTTTTTCAATTCCACGGGGGTGAATTTCCCAACCGATATTCGTAAGGCCGTGACCGTCAATGTCGAGATGCCGGAGCTCGACTCCCATCCTCTTGAGAGGATTGAAACGAAGATGAATGCGGGTATAATAGTTAACGCCGAAAAAATCGAGCTTTCCTTTAATGGGAATTTCTATCTCGATAGGGCGCGAGAATGGGAACTTAATGACAAAGTTACCGGTTCTAAATGCATCTATGATTGAATGATTGTAGAAAAAATTCGCTGTTTTTTTGAGTGCTCTATCCAGAGGGTTCCATTTTTTCCAGGGAGCAAAAACGGACATATTATGAGACAGGCTTACCTGGGCGTCCGGAACGTAATTATGAATAAGATCGTATGCTTTCCCATGGCAGGTGAAGATATTCTTTAAAGCGTGAAGTGATTTCGGTACATCCTGAATTCCCGGAGGCGTGCATCCTTCGAGATAACCACCCAGCAGAATGACGTACGGTTCATTAAATGTTATCCAATAGCGTACGTTTTTGAGCGTAGATGCCATTTTTTCGGTAAAGCGCAGGAACTTTTCTATGGATGCTGTCCGGTGCCAGGGTGAACGTTCAATAAACCAAGATGGATTTGTAAAATGGTGCAGTGTTACCATAGGCTCTATGTTGTAGCTCCGGAGGATATTGATAACGTCCTGATAATGAGCTATGGCTTCCTCGTTCCAGATACCGTCCTGTGGCTGAATCCTGCTCCATTCTATAGAGAAACGGTAACTGTTGACGCCCAATTCCTTCAGCAAACAAAGGTCTTGACGATAGCGATTGTAGTGATCCGTTATATTCGGCACTCTTTCAAGATCGGGGTCCCATGTTGTCCAATCCGCATGAGGCGATCCTTCAATTTGAAACGCGGATGTGGCGATTCCCCATTGAAAATCAGTCGGGAAGACGTTTTCGTTTTTTCTAGAATTCGATTTTTTTCCCGTTGCTATCGCCAATAGAGCACCATTCCGAGCAGTCCCAATATAGCAATTGCAAATAGGACTGCTTCTTCGTATTTGTTTTCCGATTTTCCATCAATATTGTTCATGCTGTTGTCCATATTATTTTTGTTCTGATTCCAGATATTTTTTCGGTGAAAAAACCACTGCAAGCGTTCTGAGACACCCGATTACCAATATCAGCACTGCAAGGGCAAAAATCATGGAAGTCTGTAGAGTATGTTCATAAAGACCAACCATAACTTCTCTGAGCACGAATACCAGTGCGGCATCGGTGATGAAGGTTATTTTCAAGCGGTGCACGCTGAAATATTCTATTACGCTTCTCAAGAGCTCAATGACGATGAACATGGAAAGAATATTCGTCACCATCAGGTCAAAAGCTACTCCTACGGTTTGGCTTCCGAAAACTGAACGCAAGTCAAGAACCAGCCGCGCAATTCCCATTAGCAATGCAATGATTACCATGGGGATCAGCAGTTTGATCATATTGTCGATAATTTTGCCGAAGTATTCTACGATCATAATTTCTCCAAGTGATAAAATCAATTGTCGTCATATTGATAAAAGGTTGTTACGGGAGTATTACAACCAGGTTAAAAATGCATGAAAAATTTAATGTTCCGCAGGGTGGTGTGGCGCGAAATCATATTAGCTATGATAGTATCGATTTTTTAGTAGTAACCCGATTGTAATAATTTTTTCATGATACCGTAACATACGCTTCATATAATTCAACATTTGCAAAAGATAGGTGTGATCACGTATTAATTAACTACTATAAAAACGATTGTTCAAATTATCTTTCTAAAATACGATAGATTAAAAGATGAATACTGTTGTGTGAAAAATCTTTACAAAATATTCTTTATTACGAGCGAGGATTTCGGTGAATCAGCTAGGCAGAAAGTTATATCACCTTTTAGGCGGCTTGTCCCTTGTCTCACTTTACTATTTTCTCGGCAGAAATCAGGCGCTTTTGTTGTATGCAGTATTGTTTGCTATTGTTCTCGTGCTGGATATTGTTCGCCTTAAACTACCGCAGGTCAACCGTTTTATTCATGATAAGTTCCGAAGCTTTATCCGTTTGAATGAAAAACGGAAAATTACGGGCACCGTTTCCTACATTCTAGGAATTGGATTGACTTTTTATTTCTACCGAGAAGATATCGCCACATTGGCTATTTGTTTTCTTGCCTTTGGCGATGTTGCGGCTACCACCGTCGGTGAGCGGTATGGTAAAACAAAAATCGGAAATAAAAGCGTTGAAGGGAGCATTGCATTTGTTGCCGCCGCGATATCAGGTGGAATGATGCTCTCGCTGACCGGCATCCCGATAATGTATGGTTTGGTCGTGATCGGCGCGTTTATTGCTGCGGGCGTGGAACTCCTGCCGCTTCCAGTGAATGATAACCTTTTAATACCTCTTGTATCAGGAGGCGTAATGTCTTTGGTTGTGACAGTAATAGGATAAGGGAAAAAAGTTTTCATCGCACTATTCAACGTTGTCAGTACAACCCATATGAGTAGTTCAGGGGAAATTCTGCTTTCATAAGGGTATCAATAGGACATGCCAGAATAATTATACCCCCAGCCTCTTTATCGCGGCTTTTCTGGAATTGTGCTATCATAAATAATAATATATTCGCTTAGATTTCAAGTGTTGTTTCACGAAAGGAGAGTTGTTTATGAAACATCTTATTTCACTTGCGCTGACAGGTACCTTGTTTATCTCGTGTGCCACGTTCCTGACAACGGGATACGCCAAAGAACAACAATCGACATCACAAGACATAACGGCGCAAAGGCAACAGTTTGAAAAAAAAATGGGGGAGCGCTTAGATCGACTGGGTACGCAGATGGCGGAGTTGAGAACCAAAGCAGCAGCCATGAAGGAGCGGGCAAACAAGGATTTGAATAAATATCTCGCAGAGGCAGAAAAAAAACAGAAAATAGCCTCACAGAAGTTTGAAATGATACAAAAAGAATCAGAAAAAAAGTGGCAAAAACTTTCAAGCGAACTGAATAAAGCAGCGGATGACTTTGAGAAGGCTTTTGAAAAAGCAAAATCACATTTTAAAGACTGATAATGCGGCCACTTGCCGCTTTAATACCGTAGAGTTCTTAAAGAATAATGCGACAAAAATAGTTTATTACTTATTTGTGCGTAATGAGAAATACTGCTTTCCGCCCAGACATGAAGAATTTTATTTCTTTTTGTTTGCATAAAAAAGACGTTTTTGATATTATGCAAAGCCCTTCTCTCCTCGAATAAGCTCGGAAAGAAGAGTTTTTTGAACGGTTTAGGCTGACTATTGGCAGGAAGCAGTGGTATTCGGTTCAGGAGTTGTATGGTGACAGTTTTATTTTGACATTAATACTAGTCTGATATCACGCTCTTCTTTTAAACCGCACATAAACCATGCTTGTCGTGATTGCAATAATTGTTTGATTAAAAATTGATGATTTTACTGATTGCGAGAAGCGTTTCCTGAAAGCAAGCGGGAAAATGTTTCCTTTGTCGATATAACGATAGGATTCAATACGATAACTAGCCTGCGAGGGAGAGAATAATGGACAGCAGCTTAATCGAACGATCAAAACAATATGAATTTGTGGCATTATGGTGGGCATGGCTGATGCGCTATCAGGATGATGCAGCGAATGCAGCGCCGCCGGCACCGCCGTTTCCAAACCTTGGTTACGGCTACCGTGCAGGCCATTTCTGGCCTCGCGGAGCAAATAGCGAAGATTCCACTGACGAGTGGGAATATTTTTTTGATACCATGTCTGCCGAACACAAACTTCCGAATATCAGTATTCATGCATTGTATTGCTATCAACAGTATCCGTCCTGCCGCGAGTACGTGGACTCAGGCGGCACTGATTATGAATTGCCCGTGTCGGTAACCGTGAAGGATCTCTATTGGTAGTTTCGCAGTTTTTTTTCAGTGCAGATGCCATCGACAAGGATTCCGAAACGCTGGATATCATAATAATTTCCAACTTGTTGTTCTTCTCCCGAACGGTCCAATCTGCGGTGAGTGACAGCAGAAGGCCATCAATTCTAGCCTGAGCATACACAGCCAGGCCTGCTTGATGAAAGGTTTCTCGATGTTAAAGATAGTTGCGAATAATACCCTCATCGAAATCACAACGGGCAGCCCTTATGAAAAAGGTAAAGTCCCGAAGTATTTTTTGAAATTTCCGGATGATTCCGTCGCCGCTGTCTATAGATCCGGCATCCTGAAAAGCGTGAGCGACAGGAACTCAGAAACCATACGAACACTCGGAGGTTCTCTCGTTGATATAGAACCGGATGTCAAAAGCGGCGGGTACATTACCAGCATTCCAACTTCTCAGCAAATGGAGCGTTTTGAACGAACGACAACCAGCCTCGAAACCATCAAAGAGCGCGTTCTTGCCGGTGACAAAATATCCATTACCCGGCATGAACACAGGGAATACGAACATGAGGTGCCAACGGACGAGGATATTCTTTCTTTGTTCAAAAAACTCAAAAACCGCGCCACGTTGCTAAATCTCGCCCAGCAGGTGAACAAGCATCTGGGAGCCATGGACATTATTCATCCCGATGTGGGTGACCGTGATTACCTAGCTTTCTCCTTTTCGCAGGGATGCGATGGGGGATGCCTGAAATGCAATTTCCAGCACAAAAGGAAACTGCTTCCCCGATCGAAACAAGAACTGGAAGAACAGATCGTTTTTTATAAAACGATCTTCTCGGAACAGGAACGGGCACAATTTGAAATTTTTGCCGGAAATCACCGCGGTTTGGGAATTGACTTTGATTTATTCAAAGAACATATCAACCGTGTGAGGCGTGATGCCGGAATGCGTGAAGGCAAGGTATTCGTTTTTTGTAATGCAGAGGATATTTTGCGGTTGCACGCCCAGTACGGCCAGAAGGAAATGGAAGCATCAATGATGCGCATTGGGTTGCACCTAAACATCGGTGTTGAGAGCGGCTCTCCGGCAGGATTAAAGGCCTATGGGAAGAACATGAATCTTGCTTCAATCAGGGAGGCCCTGAAAATATTGAAAAATACGAAGATTCCTTACTCCGTGAACATTGTTGCCGGAGTTGACTGGGACGATCATGTGCGCGGAACAGTGCAGCTTTTCCGCGCACTATATCGCCCCGGTGACAATAAACCTTCGATTTTTTCCTCTGAATTCAAGGAGAAAAACGGAAACGTAAACTCCCAGCTGGAGACCGAACAATACTCCCTGTTTCGTCATTTTCTGAATGACTGCGGAATCTACGTTTTCCGGTATACGTTTATCCCGTTTAATAAAAAAGGTTAATGTGCCGCGCACAGGAACAGCCTTTTCCCATTCTTCTGCCAGGATTACTTCTGTCCCAGATATTCAAGTGCTGCCATGACGCCACCCTTGGTGTAAGGCACATTTGCAAGACCCAAGCTCATTTCCACTCCACTGAGCGTTCCCGCCAGCATGAGATCGTTGAAATTGCCCAAATGCCCGATGCGGAAAACCCTGCCTGCAACTTTATCCAGGCCATTTCCCAGAGACATGTTGAAATGCTCCAGGACCACTTTGCGAAAAGCGTCGGCATTGTGTCCTGCGGGCATGAGTACGGCAGTGAGTGAACTACTGTATTCGTCCGGATTCAGGCAAAGCAGTTCAAGCCCCCACGCCCGAACCGTACGGCGCGTTGCCTCGGCATGACGGTCGTGCCGTGCAAAAACTTTTTCTAGGCCTTCCTCCCGCAGCATCTGCAGGGATTCTTGAAGCCCGTACAATAGATTGGTTGGTGGAGTATAGGGGAAAAATCCCATCTTATTGGCATTGAGCATAGGTTCCCAATCCCAATAGGACTTCGGCAAGCGCGCTGTTTTAGCGGCGGACAGGGCTTTTGCACTGATGACATTGATGCCCAATCCAGGCGGCAGCATCAGACCTTTCTGGGAACAACCGGCCATTACATCGACTTGCCATTCATCGTGCCGGTAATCAATTGATGCCAGGGACGAGATTGTATCAACCAGAAACAAGGCCGGATGGGCAGCCCGGTCGATTGCCTTGCGGATTTCCGCAATTCGGCTTGTTGCTCCCGTCGATGTTTCGTTATGCACAATGGCCACGGCCTTAATTCTCCGTTCCCGGTCCTGGATCAGCTTTTCTTCGATCATGGCCGGATCCGCTCCGCGTCTCCAGTCAGTTGGGATAAAGTCAACTTCCAGTCCGAAGCGAACTGCAATGCCTTTCCAGAGTGTGGCAAAGTGGCCGGTTTCAACCATTAAAACCCGGTCACCGGGAGAGAGAATGTTCACCAGAGCTGCTTCCCACGCGCCGGTTCCGGAAGAGGGATATACCACCACCGATCCGGTTGTTTTAGAGATTTGCTTCAGACCATCCAGCACTTCGAGAGCCAATCGTGAAAACTCGGGGCCGCGATGATCGATTGTCGGTTTAGCCATTGCCCGCAATATCCGGTCCGGTACGTTTGTAGGGCCCGGAATCTGAAGAAAATGGCGTCCAGTCATGAAATTCATGTTGAACCTCCTTTGAACTGAATATATCAGCTCCTGTTTAAAGTATAGATGCGTATATGATTATCTGTCAAGAAAACCATCGAGAGGATATATTCTGCGGTTTTTTATAAAAGAAATGCCTTCTATCTTTTAGATAGAAGGCATTGTAATGTGAAATAAAGGAACACCCAGGGCCGGGTAAAACCTGGGAATTCACGATATTTCACGTGATGCATAATGTGCGAGACGGTTGGATGATTGAAGCAAATTGTTTTTTACCCATGCAGTTGCTGCATGTGTGGTATGATTATATGGCCTTTTGATTTTCGAGGCTGCTGATGACGCCGGCCTCGACTTCATTCGCACCGCGGCCCTTAAAGAAGGGGTCCATGGCCACAAAGGCGAACTGACCTGCCTTGTCACCCAATACGTTTTTATCGGCGCCCAGGGCCATCACCGTGCCGCCTTTTTTCATTCCCTTGGTCACATCCATTGCCTTGAACAAGGTGTTGTCAAGCACCACCACAATGTCCGGCTTGGTATTGTTGGATGACCGCTCCTTGATCGGCGCCGCATCGGTCCTGATCACGACATTCATGGGTCCTCCGGGACGGAACGCGGCAAACGCATTGGCAATCTGTACATGCTTGCCGTTTGCCATGGCCTTTTTTCCTATTGCCGTTGCCAGCTTGGCAACCGGCTGCCCGAATCGACCGTGTAGACGAATCTCAC
>CAZPGZ010000026.1:0-48769 GCA_964586075.1 uncultured Nitrospiraceae bacterium
CAGCGGCGGGTCCGCTCCCGATTCTCACGGGATTCCCTTCTCCTGTGTGTGGTCGCGTATGATTATTTTTCCTTATACCATACGGCACCTAAAAAGACAGCTCTTTAAGAAAAAGGTCTTCGAAACTTTTATCTCCAGCAAGCTCAATATATTGAATATTTTCCGCCACCTCTTGGGCGATTTTTCTCTCTTTAACAGATAATAGGGCATTTTGAGCCCCTACGCCTGCAGCATTGCCCACAGGAACTATTTTTTCACAAAGGTCATCAGGCAACAACTTGATGCTTTTTAAGCTCTCGAATTTTAAATACATTCCGAATGCTCCCGCCAAAATTACTTTTGTGACGTCGGCTGTCTGCACTCCTGCTTTACGAAGCAATATTCTGATTCCCGTAGAAATGGCACTTTTTGCAAGCTGCAGTTTGCGAATATCTTGCTGTGTTATATAAATACTGCGTCTATCTGCTGTCTGCTCTTCTGGAACAAGCAGAAAAGCCAACGATCCCTCCTGTTCGATAATTCTTTTTTGTTGCAATTCGGAGGCATCGGAGGAAACAAGTCTGCCTGAAAAATCTATATTCTTATTTTGCAATAAACCGGCGACCGCATCAACAAGACCCGAACCACATATACCTTGAGGTCTTACATCACCAATTACATGAAAGGAAACTTCCTTATTATTTATCTGTACACTGTCAATTGCACCGGCTTGAGCGCGCATGCCGCATGATATTGAATAACCTTCAAAAGCGGATCCCGCCGCTGTCGAACAAGCCCAAATTTTTCCATTTGCAGCAAGAACAATTTCTCCGTTAGTACCGATATCTATCGCGAGCACTATATCTTTTTCTTCCCATAACGGATGAGCCAACAGCATTCCAAGAGTATCTGCTCCGACAAAACCGGATACGCCCGGCAACCAGAAGATATTTGCCACGTTATTGACGAGAATGCCTGTTTTATATGAGCGATATGAGACGGCATTGCGAATAATCGGCGTATAGGGATATCGTCCGATTGAAACGGGCTGAACGCCCAGGAACAAATGTTCCATGCAGGGATTGCCGACAAAAACCAGGTCGTAGATGTCCTCACGGCTTATATTTGCCTGATCATTCGCTTTATCAATTAATCCGTTTATACAATCCACAATGGATGACTGGAGCCGTTCAAGTCCTGAGGGAACTTCTGTGGCGTAGGTGATACGGGTAATAACGTCTGATCCATATTCAACCTGCGGGTTTAAGGAAGAGACCGCGGCACACAGGCGGCCATTCACAAGATTAAACAAATACCCTGCAATTGTCGTTGTTCCGATATCGAAGGCCATTCCGTAAAGGTTCGGACGTGTATCTCCTCGTTCTATCGCCACTATTTCATTGTTTTGTATGACAGCAGTAAAAGGAATTTTTTCATGCACCATCAAGGAAAGCGACAACAGAATATCGATCTCTGCAATTATTCCTCGGCCGACATGAATTCCCGATCTCAAACAGAGATCTTCCCAAGTAAGCATGACGCTATCAAACGACGGTGGGAAATATACCTTTCTAACTGCAGGTGATAATTCGGCTTTCTTTCCGCAGCCTTCTTGCAGACAAACAATCCCCTTTTGACCACCCTTAAACAAATCTATTTCAATGTTTGATTCAATCGCAGTCTGGCAAGCCAGGACATCATTCCATTGCCCGTTACTCTTGATCCTTACCTGACACTTGCGGCAAACTCCTTTTTTCCCACAGGGAAAATCATGCTTCATAAGTCCTGCATTTAGCAACGCATCAATAAGAAGCGTCCCTCGCGGGGCTGAAATTTTATTGCCGACACTATCTGTTATAGTAAAAACCACATCTCACCTTTTCACGTTGGTTCTCTTATTATAGAGTGAAAACAATTTCGCGCCGAAAAACTGGATATATTATATAGATCTGGCTTTAGCCCATTTTCTATTTTCGTTGACGTGCCAAATTTACTTGCTTATAAGAATTTGTCCGATTTATGTTTACAATTCCAAATATCGTCCGGGGAGTATATTAATTGCATAAAAAATGATCTTCCGTAACTTCACCCCATGGAGGGATAATAATAAAATCTTCTTTTTCGTACGGGCCATGCACAATTTTTTGGAAGTATTCTTGGCTCCCGAGGAACTCTGAATATTCTTTACCAAAAATCGCGCAATTTTCTTTAGTTCTGGCTTTCAAGCGCTCCGTATCGCCAACCCCGGTATTAATGAACGATATATGCGTATAGTGCTGAAGTTGTTTTTTAACTACTTTAGTTGCCATTTCAATACCGTGCTTCGGAGCGTAGTGATTATTGAGAATGCCCAACGGGTCTACCTCTGTAGCTATCCATCCCGGGGTCAAGTAATACGTCCCGGGCCTCGCTCGAAAATTCTCACGATAGGCCTTCTGTGACCCCATAAAAATCGTAATACAGTCATGACACCGAGGAATCACGAGGTCCTGGCAACCTGCTTTTATTCCTTTAATTCCGCCGGAACAGAATCCGTATCCCAGTACGACCCTGTTTGCTGAATTTCCAATACAATTTATTTCCTCCTGGATTAAGGAAGTCAGTTTTTTAGGATTTTCGTGCAATCCCTGACCAAGAAAACGTACCTGCACATCAGCGTCTTTCGCTACCATTTCAAGCTCGTGCTGAAAAATCCCACAAGCGATAACTACGGTTTTATAAAGTGGCTGTCTTGTCATTTTTACATGCTAGGGATTTTATTATTAATTAAATCGGGCGACTATGAAGACAATGCAGGCGATATTTTAGTTAATGTCCTAGTAGAAGAAATTACCGTTGTTGGAAAACATCGCTGTTTTTTCTGCTTTGCATCTCATAGTCGCCCGTGATACTGAACAACTTATCGTATTTAGCTGATAATTAATTTATTACTTAACCCCTAACGCCGGATTCGGGTAATTTTTGTTAAATACATGGCTTACGAGCATCACAACGAGAGGAGTACATAATGCTATGTACATGTTGTCAATCCCAAAAGGATTTCCCATAGCAAACCATACCGTTGTAAATATAACACTCAACACCAAGCCGATGGTTGCACCTGCTTTATTTCCAATTTGCGGGCCATAGAACATAAACAGAGCAATAACTGCAACACTAGTGCGCAGCGCTCTCGCGAAAAATACCGTCTTGAGCAATCCGGGCACATACAGCGCAAATGGTATGGGAAGCAATCCAAGTATTATCGCTAATACTCTCACAATTACCATTTGGCGCTTCTCATCGGGCTTTGCCAGCGGAATAATGAAATCTCGC
The DNA here is from genome assembly GCA_964586075.1 of uncultured Nitrospiraceae bacterium. Classification (GTDB taxonomy): domain Bacteria; phylum Nitrospirota; class UBA9217; order UBA9217; family UBA9217; genus JBAZLV01. The sequence continues at coordinate 3,295 of CAZPGZ010000026.1, forward strand.
ATTACTAAAGCGGTTGCACCAAGATTACATGCCAGAATTGTCACAAATGCCACTGCCAAAATTCCTGACGTAACAAGACCACCTAACCATGGATTCATATATCTGAGAAACTCGGGTAATGCCTGAACACTCTTGATCGTCGGAAATAGCACCTTCGCTGCCAATCCAATGTAAGCCGCTATAAATCCCAACGGGAGAAGCCAGAAACTTGCAAAAATACTTGCTTTTTTGGCGTCTTTTGCACTGCTCAAGGAACTTATACTTTGGATAACATATTGAGTGGAAAAAACCGCCCCTATGTTTCCGACTGTCCACGCAATAATTTGCGGAATTCCAATGCCCGACATAGAGAAGAAGGAATCAGGCAATACTGAAACCGTCAGGTTTCGCTCATGGAGCAAACCCCACGCTACCAGTGCAGTGACAATAATTGCAACATATTTTACAAAAAAATGAATTAAGTTCGCAAATCCGACGCCCCGAATACCGCCTGCAGCGACGCTGGCCGTTGCTAAAAGTGAAATTATGAAAACCGCGGGTGTCGTGGAAATGCCCAACACAGATGCAACCACGACAGCGCCGGCGGTGTAAGCAACGACGTTAACGGTTATTAAGGCATAGACCATTATGGCCGAAACTACCATTCGCGCGTTATCACCATATTTTTTGCTGATAATCCCCGATATCGTATATTCGCCTGTTTCGTTGTATTTACCAGCCAAAAGGTATGCATACAAGAGGAAACCTACAGCCAGCGATATAAAGTTCCACGAAGCAGAGATGCCTTTCTCAAATGCTACCTGAGATGTTCCCAACGTTGACGCTGATGCTATAAACTCGGAGACCAAAAGAATGCCGATAATATATACACCCATTTGATTCTTTGCGCTCATAAAGCTATTCGTATTTTTTGCATATTTGACGGACCACACGCCAACGAGCGTAGTTATTATCAGATAAACGACTGCGATGCCAAATATTATTCCTGCACCATCTACCGCATTCATGAGTAACCTCCTCTACATCCATAAGGATGGTTCTGTTAGCGTATTATGCTAACAAAGTGTCGTATTGGACTACTCTTTAGCTGTTTGCAGATCGATACTTGCATTAATTAATAAAAAATTGCAATACAGTACAAATAACCCTTGGGTAGACTTTTCCACAACGAACGCAACAAATATTTTAAATACTCCTGACAACCATTGCAACAATACTGTGATTCCAAGTTCCTTTTTAAAATCCTATTTACTCCCTCCTTTCTCGGCAAAATTATACCCTTAATATATTTATTGTGTACCTAATGTATACTAAATGTATTAGTTTGTCAAGGTCTAAATCTTCACTGAAATTTTCTAATTTATCTCGTTTTATTGACATTTAGGGGACATAATGCGGTCGGAGCCAGACTCTTAGCAGAACAATATGACGCCTTTAAGATAATAAAACTAGTTTTTCATCTTCATACAAGTATTGCTCGCTTACAATGAATAATTATTTTTTACGCATGTATGGTACGAGAAGAGAAGTTCGACAGGCAGGATTTGAAGTGAATTTTGACAATATCTGAGACACCAGTACGAATGTCCAGAAGACTTTTGAGATGTTGCCGAAGGATTTTATTGCTTAAATATGTGGTGGTAATTTGCAGTATCCATCAAATCATGCATATTAGACTCGATGTGATAACGCATCTTATTTGAAGCCATTACGGGATCGCCTGACAGAATGGCATCAATAATCTGGAGGTGCTCTTCTAAAGAGCGATTTACTCTTCCAGGAATATATTCAGACGGATTGAGCAGCCGCACGATTTGGTTATTGAGGTTGTTCATAATAGTTATCAATCTTCTATTGCCGGTGGCCTCAATAATAAGATGGTGCAAATCGTGAATATTCTCCGTATACGGTTGTTTTTTTTGTTCAAGAAGTTTTTTGGTTATTTTTTTTATTTCAAGAAGATCTTCTTTCTTAATTCTATTAACACATACTGCAGCTGCATAAGGCTCAAGCAGAAGACGTAGTTGAAAAATTTCATGAATATCGACGGGCGAAACAGTCGTTACTATCGCGCGATTATTGATAACGGTAATTAATCCTTCAGATTCGAGTCGAATCAACGCTTCGCGCACAGGAGTACGACTCATGTCGAGATTATCTACAAGCCACTTTTCGGTCACCGGGGAACCCGGTTTTAAGTCAGACTTGTAAATGGCATTTCTGATATAATCATATGCAATTTTTACATTATTTTGACGTTTCATCTTCTGTCTTCACCTGTGTACTAATGTAGCAAAATCATATGTATTTTTCAATAACAATTGCTCTCAATATTTTACCGGAAGGCAATGCGCCTACCTTATCCGGTTGTTATCGTATACAATGGTTTTAAAAAGCCTGCATACATTTCTAATCTGTTAAAAAAAAGAAGCAACGTCCGAAATTGCACGTTGCTTCACAATAGTTACAGAACATTTTGGAGGCTAGAATCGTCTATCCGCTCGATTCACTTAAGAAAGTGTCTTCAACCCCATTCCTTTAAGTTCTTTTTTGACCGTCTGATAAATATTCGCGTACTCTTCCTTCGGCTGGTGATGAATCAGGTCATAGCAGTCGGTAATATCATAACCGACAAGCGGCTGCCTGTTTTCAAATTTCTTAGCAATGCGCCCGAGAAGTTCGTTACCGCCCTCCCGGTCGAATCCCTGCTCTATGACGGCATCTGATACTTCTATCATCCACTCGGCCTCAACGGGTGTTTGGCCATGGTTTACCGTCGTGCGGCAGTGCCGGGGTGCATAGAGATTCATACCATTAATAGGAGCTTCCACCGATTGCATTGCTCCTTCCCAGAGGCAAAGATCCGTTCCCGGCCCTGATGTCGGGATCACCCACCGCATGCAGATCGTGTTGCTATACCGGTTAAGCGCCTGATTGACCACGGAACGTGCCCAGTTTACATTCGGAACCAGAATCTGACGGCCATTCAGCATGTGAACATGTTCTACGCCCGTATAGTTTATGTAGTCTCTATATGCAATCATTGCAGCAATGGGTTTCGCTATACCTTCTATTATTGCTCCTTCAATCCCACCGCAGAACCCGCCGATGATGGCAAAACTGCCGCTGAGCCTGAATGGTCCGTATTCCTCGAACACGATTGCCGCGGAAAGCATGTTTTGCTCCATTTTCAGATCCGGCAACAATGAGAGCAGCACCCCATCTGTTGGGCGAAGACCGTTGTCGGGATCTATCGTTCCAATCAGGTCTTCAGCCCTCGTATTTATCGGATAATACACAACGGCCAGACCGGGGCGGCCGGCCTTTCTGACCCCTTCTCGCATCCAGTTGATCTGACGCCGGGACGCGTATACTTCCATGGGAGAACCCATAATTTCTCTTCCGTCGACATGCGTGAAATTGAATCCTTCAATAAAATCCGTTCTCTGTATCTGCGCAAAATTATGCACGACAAGGCCGGCAAGATCCTCCGTAAAGGGAGTATGATGCCCCGGGCATACATTCAGTTTTTCCCTGCCTTCAATTTTTCTTTGCTTCCACACACGCCTGTCCCGTCCACAGCCCATAAGAATTTCAGTCGGTGCTTCTTTTATCGCCGTCAAAATTTCATCTCGTGTCAATGCGACTCTGCGGCGTGTGGTCAAACAATATATACCCATTGTTTCCAAGAATTCCAGAGCAGCCTCGAAAGCTCTTTCCGGGAGTCCATCATCCACATTAATATAGCGGTGCTTCTTAGGAACGGCGATACCGTATTTTTTTACCATCTTGGTGATGTTTTCATAAAACATCTTATCCCACTGTTTATCTTCTATTTTTTCACCAGTCTGTGTTCTCTCAGCAATTTCCAACAGTGTTAACATGTAGTCCTCCGTCCTTATTCAACAGATAAAAGTTTTTTTGCCACTTCTACAGCTTCAATGGCGTCTTTTCCGTATCCGTCAGCGCCAATTTTGGCGGCATATTCTTTTGTGACAGGTCCCCCTCCAATCATTACCTTAAAGCGGTCCCGCAACCCCATGCTTGCCAAATCGTCGATGACTTCCCGCTGATACGGCATGGTGGTCGTTAAAAGCGAGGAAAGAGCAATCATATCGGCATTCAAGTCTTTGGCCTTTTCAATAAAGGTGGCACTCGGGACATCGACGCCAAGGTCAACAACCTGGAATCCGCCGGCTTTCAACATGGTGGATACGAGATTTTTTCCCACGCTGTGCACATCGGCCTGCACCGTACCGACGATAATAAGTTTTTTCTTTTGCGCGTCCGCTTTTGATATGTTTTTTTCTAGCACTTTGCTTACCGTATCCATCAGGTCGCCGGATATGACCAATTGCGGCAAGTAGTATTCGCCTGAATCGAATTTCTCTCCGACGACGATGGCGGCATCTGCAATGGCATACCGAATTGCCACTGATGGGTCAACACCAGCCGCCACCACTTTTTCAGCCGCCGCTACGGCGACTTCTTCATTCAACTCGATAATCGCCGACTTCAATGCGTCCAGCAGTGTCCGTTCTTTTTCCGATAATTTTTTCGCATCCATAATTCAATCCCTCCTGTTTTATTTTCTAAAATTCAAACCCATGTCGCCCAGTTCTTTTTTGACTTCATCATATATGTTCTGATATTCAGGAATCGGCTGTAAAGTTCTTTGATCATACAATTTTTCAAACACGTCGCCGGCCGGAGCATTTTGGAGATTATTTTCGTATTTGCTGAGGAGGAATTTGACGATTTTTTCCGCCGTTTTTCTGTCAACACCGGCGCTGGCCTTGCATACCTCACCCATCCAACGAGACTCAAGCGGAGTTCCATAATTACAGGTGTTGCCAACTACATATTTTCTTGTCCCCTCAGTTGAGTGTGCACCCATGACGGTTGATACGAGAAAACCGGCGGCAGCTTCGTACAAATATTGCTTGGTTCCCGGACCGGCAGCCGGATGGTCACCCATGCAGCCGACAATCATCAATTTTGTATTGCGGCTCATTCCTTGAATGGCAGTTCCTGCTACCCATAATTCGGCGCGGGTAACCCTGCTCTTGATACGCGATTCAACTGCTCCACAGCGGAAGCACATTGCCTTATGAACTACGAGAAGCTGCAGTGCTCCGGCTACCGAAACAATTGACGCACCTTCTGGTGTTCCGGAAAAGCCGCCTATAACGGCACTATGCGTTCCATGAATTGGAATATCCTGTGCCAATCCGTATGCAGTCCGGCAAAGGTCATCGTAGGCAACCTTTAATTCCGACATTCCGGTCGATTCAATGAAGTCTGAACGCCTCAACCCATTTTGTTCATCAAACATCGCAATCGTAGCGGGAGCAGTTGGTGCATTACTAATTGTTATCATCCCGGGTCTGCCGGCCGCTTCTACCGCCCGGCGCATAATGGAAATTGTCTTGCTGTATTGATATATTTCCGAGGGAGTGCCGGCTACTACATCATATTTTCCGTCAATATCAAGAAGTATTCCGCCCCAAATACCATCCACGCAGCGGTCCTCTGCACAAAGCTTGTAGATGGTAAACATCTTCGATTCGTCGCTGTATGGAGTCGTCTGAATACCCGCAATTACAATAGGATTTTCAGTTCCTTCCACAGAGCGATGCTCCATCTTGACTTTGTCCGCTCCTTGCCCAAGTACAATTGACTTGGGACATGCGGCTATTTCATCATCCAATTCTTTTTCGGTTACTTTAATTGCTCTTCGTGTCGTCGTCGAGTACGTACCCACTGAAAGAAACAATTCACGACCTGCCTGGTATACTCGGTCTGCCAAATCTCCCGTTTTGTCAAGTGGGTTCTCTGGATCATACTTGATACCGTACTTCTTCTGGAGTTCCTGAGTTTTTTTAAAAATTGACATATCAAACTGTTTTTCTTCTAAAATTGGGCCTTCTTTAGATCTTTGAAGAATATCGAATAATGGCAGTCTCATTCAGATCCTCCTTTTAGATTTCAAATTTTACTAAAAGTGCATTGAACAGTTCATATATCCTATCCTGTAGATATGTTCATTCACCTCCCTCTATATATTAAATTGGCCCGACGCGATACACATATTGTGTACTTAATGTATACATAAAGTATGTAATTGTCAAGTAAAAAAATACTACCCTTTTGCAGGAAAAACCAACGGTTTTTAAATATCTTATATCTGGGTATATTTGGAAACAGAGAAACAGTTGTGCGACTCGGGGAATTACAGTCGGCATTTGATGGGCTATTTTAGAGTGGATGAGATAACAGGGAGAGGCGTCTGCGCAATAGTTGTTCTTTCCAAGATGTTAACAAAGAATACGAGCGACTTGCGATAATTCCAAGACGGCTTTGTCCTATCGAAGCGCTTATGTATTGCCTTTTAAATAAGTGTCAGTGTCAATACATTGCACGCCAATGTTTTTCATATCAAGAATATTGGCGTCCGCGACTTCATTTGTCTGTGCGGATGCGGCATCAGTGACTAAGATAACCTCGTAATCGAGTGCCACTCCATCGAATACTGTTGTTCTCACGCAAACCGGATATTGAGTGCCGCAAACCACGATTGTTCGTATTCCGAGTCTGCGCAATATAAAATCCAGTTCAGTATTCATAAAGCTGCTGTACCGGTTTTTCATGATTTTATATTCACCCGCCAGCGGCTTAAGTGCCTCAACTATTTCACATCCTTTGGTTCCGGGCACACAATACTTTTTACCGTTTAAAAAAGCTTTTTGACGTGTTATTTCTATGTCGCATCCATCTTCGCGATATTCTCTTATTATGTAGAAAACCGGCATTTTTTGCTTTCTAAATAGATTGAGAAGCTTTTGAATTTTCGGGACGGTGGCCATAGCACCGGCTATGCATGCCGGCGCATCTGGCAAAACGAAATCATTCTGCATATCTACAATAATCAAAGCACTCTTATTAGGCATTAGATTTTCTCCATGTTTGTGAAATATTTTCGCAGAATATAAAGAAATCTATTTCCAGGTATTACGGTCAGGTATTAACAGATACTTTGGCATTTGTCTGCCTTGCAATCATGTGAGCAACTTCATCAACCAGAGACATATTCGGAGGATTAACATTTATCAACTCATATTTTTTCCCAAGCTTTTCATATTTGTCGCTCCCAAGACGATGGTACGTTAGTAAATCAACAAAGTTAATATTCTCGTTGTTCACAATTTTGATTATTTTATCATAAAAATCATGATCCATGTTAAACCCAGGTATAACGGGTATACGCAAAATAAGATTTTTTTTAATGGCTGATAGTTTGGACAAATTGTCAATTATTTGGTCGTTGTTTACTCCTGTGCTCTCAAGGTGCTTTTTTCTATCAAGATGCTTAATATCAAATAAAACCCAATCGAGCAATTTGCATAATTCCTTGATAACATCCCAGGGAGCGATTCCGGATGTTTCCATTGCAGTGTTAATCTCATTCTCTTTTAATTGCTTTAATAGATCGAACAGGAATTCCGGTTGAAAAAGCGGTTCACCGCCTGAAATAGTTACCCCGCCGCCGGAGGTTTGATAGAACAATCTGTCGGCTTCAACTATATTCAGTATTTCCTTTGCGGTCATTTCTTTTCCCAAAATTTGGAGGGCCGTCGTCGGGCACTGAGTCGAACATACACCGCACTTGTTGCATCGATCTCGGTCTATGCTCACTCGTTTGTCACGTGTTACGGTTACTGCTGCAATCGGACAGACGGCTACACAACCACCACAGCCAATGCATAGTTTTGCATCGTAAATAATTTCCTTTTTTCCGCTTTGCGATTCCGGATTGCTGCACCATCTGCAGTGTAGCGGGCAACCTTTCATGAATATGACTGTTCTTATACCGGGCCCGTCATGCAAGCAAAATTTTTGTATATTAAAAATACAGCCCTTTATCACTTCTTGTACCTCCGCAGGCCGTCACACGTTATGCGAACCAGACTCATGCTCTGTTCGTTTGATAATATCTTCCTGTAAAACGGGATCTATTGTTGTGAATAGTACGCTAAAACCTGCAACTCTTACGGTAAGTGTAGGGTAGCGTTCTGGATGTTTCATTGCCTCTCTCAACGTCTGCGCATCTATTACATTAAACTGAACATGCTGCCCTTTCATTATAAAATATGTTTTTACCAAGTCGCATATTTTGGAAAAACATTCACCCTGAAGGAGCGAAGGATTAAGTTTTACATTGAGAAGCGTACTTCCTATTGCTTTCTGAGGATCAAGTTTTACAACGGATTTAAGCAAGGCAGTCAACCCGCTTTTATCCATTCCATGTGAGCAGGATACCCCTCCATCCGCTATCACGGTGCCCTTTTTTCTTCCATCCGGCGTAGCTCCGGTCCAACGGGCAAAAAGCACATTTGTTGCTATTGTGTAAAGGGCTATATTGTATTTACCGCCTCTAGGATTTTTATGCTTGGCCGCTTCTATACAGAGTTGATTTAATACGCGATTTCCGAGCGAATCAACGTAATCTATGTCGTTGCCATATTTGGGGACCTGATTGATCAACTTCAGCCGGAAGCTCTCTGACCCTTCATAATCAGCCAACAGGGTTTTTTTGAAGTCATACCACGTAAGTGCCCTATCTTCGTAAATATACTTTTGAATGACTGCCAACGAGTCTGCGACATTCGCAATCCCAACAGCCTCCAAGGTTGTAAAGTTATACCTGGCTCCGCCCTCAAGTGAACTTTTTCCATTTTGCATGCAACCATCTATTAAGACAGATTCAAAGGGCGTGGGACAGAGGGCTCCATGCAATCTGTCCAAAATATTGTCGCAGGCTATTTGCAAACCCAGATAATGCCCGAGTTGCTTAAAATATGCATTCAGGAAATCATCGAAAGTCGATGCATTATTCACATCACCCGTATTAAAATCATATTGTTTCTTCAGTACGGGATCGTATCCATTAAAAATCGTAAGCTCCAGAATTTTAAGCAGATTTAAAAACCCACCGGTTAACCATGGCTCTGTAACACCTGGGACCGTACTTTCGGTGCAGCCGACTACAGCGTAATTGCGCGCATCTTCGATGGTATAGCCGAGTTGAAGCATATTCGGTATAAGCACTTCATCGTTAAACATTGCTGGCATTCCACCGCCATACGAAATCACCCGAAGAGCATGATTCAAAAAATCTTCTGGACACCCTGAGAACCAACGTATTGAGAGCGATGGTTGTGGAAGACCAACCCGTGCGGTAGTTTCCAAACAAAGGTGAGAAAGTTCATTTACTGCACTCGTTCCCTCCTTAGTTTGTCCGCCTAAGATCAGGTTCTGAAACATAGGATATCCGCCAAAAGCAACCGTTGATATCTTATCTCTAACCTTATTAATTTCAAAAAATTTCAGCCAAAGGCATTGCACGAGTTCCTCTGCGTTTTTTTCAGATGCAATCCCGTTGTCCAGACTTTGCCTGTAGGACGGATACATGTATTGATCGAATCGACCCGGTGATACGCTATGCCCGTTTGATTCAAGGTGCAGTATTAAGTGCACGAACCAAAAACTCTGCAGTGCCTCCCAAAATGATCGCGCAGGATATGCCGGGACTATTTTGCAAATTTGCGCTATATCATACAGTTCTTTTTTCCTGCGTTCATCTTTTTCAGCTTCTGCCTTTTTTTCAGCCAATAATGAAAACCGCTTGGCAAAATTTATTGCCGCAGAGCATACGATGGCTACAGTATCGTAATAATTTGCCTTGTCTACGTAATCTTTATCATCTATGCTCAGCGTCTTTTTCTGTCGTTCCGCTTGTTCAATAAAATATTGAAGACCTTTTTTTATACACTGCTCGTAATCTACAACAACATGCCCTACGCCAGATCTAAAAGCTGTCAGTATAAATATTAAATCTTCTGCTGCTTCCTTTGCTTGTTCTGGAATTACTCTCAAAGCATTGCTTGTTATGGTGTTTACATCCCACTTCTTATGTATTTCCCTAAGCTTTTCTTTAGTTTCTTCACTTATATAAAATTTATCAGCAACTCTGCCATTAAATGAATCCAGCTCATCAATGACAAATTTCATATCATACTCAGGAAATATTTGACAACCCCGTGGTTTTCCAGCGTAACTGCCTACAATAAGTTCATCATCATTAATACAGATGTTCATATTGTTTAATATTTTTTCAAGGGCTTTAGCTCTCCGTATGATATACGGCTGGCCGACAGTTTCGAAATAACTCGCTGTTATTAGCAATGCCCGATCTGCAAAAATTTCAGGCACCGTGTTGAGCATGAACTCTCTGAGCTTTCTGATCCTATCAGAGACATTATCTGTTATCTTATTCCTACTAGATTTATTTTCTAAAGAATCATGAGATGTAAGGGTTGTCATTTATCCCTCCACTTTGCAACCATGCGACGTTCAGGATCGTATTTGATTACATATTCATCGACATAATCGTTTGCAACTATTCGTCTAAAAAATTCGCCGAATAGTTCACATTTATTCTATCCTGAGTAGCAATCGTCCCCATGCCGACCAGCTTCGCCTTTTCTTACTGTTACTCACCTACAGACCAAGACGAATTTGCCTTATGACTTATTAGGTGGCTGCCGCCTCTTTCGCTTTCGAAAGATCATAAGCAACCTCGATACAAATATGCTCTTGACCTTCCGTGCATTGCCGTTTGCCTATCTCCTTGATAATATCTCGTGGGTCGACACTATACTTAGCTCCTGCCCGTTGTGCAAACAAAAGAAAGCTAGAATAACATCCAGCGTAGCCGAGCATGATACGATCATTGTCCAACTCCATTGGTCTAACCATCAAAGGCTTTAAATATTTGTCTCCTACATCCATTGCCTTGTACAAATCAATCCCCGTTTCTATCCCTTTTCGATCACAGACTGCCACAAGCACCTCTGTCGGACAGTTTCCAGCGCCTGCACCGAATCCCTTCAAGCAGGCATCAATATATTCTGCTCCTGCCTCGATCGCAGCCATTGAATTGGCCACTGCGAGTTGAAGATTGTTATGTCCGTGGAAGCCTATTCCAACGTCCAGTGCTTTACGCATTGCAGATATTCGTTCGAACACCTGTTCTGGCAGCATATAGCCACCGCCGTCAAGCAAATATACGACTTCTGCGCCGTAAGATTCAGAAAGCCGGGCATAATGGACCGTATCTTCAACACTAATCACTGAAGCACAGGGCAAGACGGCTCTCGGTTGCATTCCTAATTGTTTTGCCATCTTTATGTGCTGTTCTGCAATATCACTCTCTGTAATTTGAGTGCATAATCGAGCAACTTTGACGCCATAATCTACAGCCATTTGCAGTTCTTCCCGCGTGCCAATACCAGGCAGAATAATAATCCCTAACTTTGTCTTCTTAACCGCCTGAGATACTGCTTTGATGTAGTCTATATCGCGGGCTGGGGCAAAACCATATTGAAATGACGATCCAGCCAAGCCATTTCCATGTCCAAATTCAATTACATCTACACCTATTTCATCAACTTTTCCTGCTAGCTGTGCCATTTGTTCCGGCGATAGTTGATGGCTTACGGCATGCATTCCATCCCGCATTGTGACATCCAGGATCCGAATTTTTTTTGACATCGTATGCCTCCAGGTTAGTTTAAGGTTTGTTTTAAAAGATTTCGCGCTAGACCATCGCCGACAGCCATTGCAGCGCATGTCATGATATCAAGATTTCCACTATATTTTTGCAAATAATCACCAGCTCCCTCTACTTCGATCATGACTGTCACCTTGTCGCCGTCAAACGTCGGAGGAATTTTAAGTCGATACCCTGGCACATACTGTTGAACAGCTTTTATCATATCTGCTACAGATCGAGTTATGCCCGCTTCGTCTTTGTTTTCTACCTTCGCGTAAATTATGCAGTTCATGGTCATTGGTGGAGTTGCCGGATTAAGCAGGATAATTGCTTTCCCTTTTTCTGCGCCTCCTATCTGAACTATCCCTTTTGCCGTTGTTTGTGTAAACTCATCAATATTCTGGCGAGTGCCCGGGCCGGCACTTTTGCTTGCGATTGTAGATACTATCTCTGCGTATGGAACGGCGCATACACGGCTGATTGCTTTTACGATTGGTATAGTAGCCTGTCCGCCACAGGTAATTAAATTAACATTCTGTGCAGAAAGGTGTTCATCAAGATTAACAACCGGAATTACATAAGGTCCGACAGCTGCTGGGGTTAAATCCACCGCGATCTTTCCCGCTTCCTTGAGAAGAGGTGCATGTTTTGTATGCGGTGCGGCACCTGTCGCGTCAAAAACAATTTTAATATTCTTTTGCTGAATAACTGAATCTATCCCAGCGGCCGATGTAGCTATACCCTCCTGCTTCGCAATTTTTAAGCCCTCCGACTCTGGAATTATTCCTGCCATTAACTTCAAGTCGAGGTACCGGCTTCGTCGTAATATTTTAAACATGAGATCGATACCGATGTTGCCCGGACCAATAATAGCTGCTTCAACTTTTAGGTTATCCATTGCTTATTTCTCCAGTATTGTTTGACTTCCTTATAACAAATTTGACAGATGGATAAAAAACTATTGCTGCCTCAACATTAACGACGAGGCAACTCAAATTTCAGTACCGCATGTTAACATTGAGACAGCAATGACACATTTGAATATAGTTTCGTACTAAGGAGAAAGTTCCTCTAATACTCTTCCTTTTGTTTCTTCTCCCAATATTCCTATAGCAACAGCTGTTATTATGAAACAGCCAGCGCCAAAAATAAATACTCCTGTATTTCCTACGTGCGGCAAAATTGCTCCAATCAGAGCAATGCCTAGTAACGACCCTATGCGACCTACTCCTGAAGCAAAGCCTGATCCAGTTGTTCTTGCTCTCGTCGGATAAAGTTCTGGAGTATACGCATAAACCGTTGACCATGTGCCCATCATGAAAAATTGCATACATGAACCAAATATGATCAGGGTTGACATACTCCCGGCATTACCGTAGAGATAAGAAAAGAATGCACATCCAAGAAGTGCGACTATCACTGAGGGTTTGCGACCAATTTTTTCAACTGTATAGGCTGCCGTTATAAATCCTGGTATTCCGGCTAACGAAATTGCAATTGTGTAGTAAACGGATTTCGTGACCGAGAAACCAGCTGCCTGCAATAACGTACTCAACCATGTCGTTAATGCATAATAACCTAAACAAAATCCAAACCACATTATCCATACCATTACCGTTCTTTTTGCATATCCAGGTGCCCAAAGCATGAGAAATGAAAATTTTTGCTCTTTTTTACGATGCGAGTATTCTACTTCTGGAATCGGAGGAAGTTCTTTTCCATAGGCCTTCTTTACTTTATTCTCAACCAGGCTCATAACTTTTTCCGCCTCGTCATGTCGGCCTACATCATCCAGCCATCTGGCAGATTCCGGTACGATTCTTCGAAAGAAAAAAATAAATATAGCCGGAATTGCCTGCGCAATAAATACCCAACGCCAACCGCCTATTGGCAAAATGAAATATGCCTCTAAACCTGCAAAAATAAAGCTGATGGGCCACAGTCCTTCAAGTAGTGCAATATAGCGGCCTCGGTTCTTGGCTGGAATATACTCAGATACTAAAGCTTGTCCTATTGGAAATTCCATGCCTATACCAAAACCTAGTATTACTCTGTATATTCCTAGTTCGAATGGCGTGCTTGCAATTGAGCAGAGAAAACTAGCCGTTCCCCATATGAGCATACTTACTTGGAATATTGTGCGACGCCCGTAACGGTCTGCTGCCATACCCGCGAGCGCTGCACCTACAGCCATGCCCCAAAAACTCGCACTTGCTAAAACACCTGCTTCCGCTGTGCTTAAGCCAAATTCAGTCTTGATAGATCCCAAAAGAAATGTAAGGGAAGCTAAGTCAATCGCATCAAACAGCCAACAGGTAACGATTGCACTAAATATTAACTTCTGATAAAAAGTTAATGGCAACCTTTCCATCCGCTGTGCAATTCGAAGATTTATTGTCTGCGTTTGCGGCATTATCTTTTCTCCTTAATTTTTTCAATTAGTTGTATAAAAAATGGTAATATACAACACATCAAGGGATGCTTCTACACTCTTATCAAAACATCTGTTACTTTGAATGCTATTTCTTAAAAATAAATATATTAAATTTCAGACTTTACCTCCTTTCTGATAGACCGAAACACTTTTTTCTGTTTTGTCTGTTCTGGCGGTTTATCATGAAGCATTTATGGTCTAACAGTTTTATTGCATTTACTTCTAACAATCATTTACTGTATACTGTATACAATATTGTATACAGTATACGCATACAATACACTTTTATTCATATTTGTCAAGTCTCTTAGTCTAGAGAAAGTTGCAAATAACGCACACATTAAATTATCTAATTAAATCAATTTATTATAAAAAATGAGGCTTCCTAGGAAGGATTAAAATTAACTAACTACGCCGAACATCTTTCATCAGGTTGAGGATTGGAAGAAATTTTTAGGGTTTTCTTGTTGCGTCTGGGTGGTTTTGTATCTTTATATTCTTTAATAGTTCCTTTCAGTACATCGTATTAATAAATAAGGTGGTCCTTCATGCGAAAGAACTGCTATGAGCTCCAGCATAAAAGCCACCGTTAACATTTCACCAAGTCTGTGCCAATATATAAATTAGTAAATCACAAGCACTATAAATTATTCCAACACGGGTTCAGTGCACTCTCTCACTTAACAAACAACCGAAAATAATATCTATGAAGTACTCTGAAAATATTTTCGCTGCCATAATTTGTTGAGAAAATTGATTATCATTGTAATGTAAAATCTATTCTGCTAAAATAAAAGCACTTATAATGGAGGATAAAGCTTGGGGAAAATATTAAATAATGGGCAATTTGCCTATAAATATATTAGGGACGCAATTTGCCGGTGGGAGTTAAAACCAGGTTCTCCTATCACAGAAAAATGGATTCGAGAAAATCTCGATATGAGCCGTACCCCAGTACGTGAAGCATTGATCCGCCTTGAATCCGATGGCTTGATCACGGTTACTAACAATCGTGCAACAGTAACTACCGTTTCTTTCGAAGACATTAATGATATTTTCCGTCTGCGTCTTCTGCTTGAGCCTTATGCAGCCAGTGCATGCATCAAACGGATTGCTAAAGAAAAACTCACCGAAATTCGAAAGGCAACCGTTGAATTGCTTCCTCAGAAAAGCGAAACTTTTGATGAAAATATCCATGACCTTCATCGCCTTATTATTGATTCAACGGGAAACAAAAGATTAATCGCCTTCATGAAGACGCTTGATTACCAGATCATGCGGCTCTTACACGTTTCGGCATATATACCAAATAGAGTAACGCATTCTTTGGAAGAGCATCTTCCAATTATTGATGCTATTTTAGCAGATGATCCAGCAATGGCAGAAAAGCAAATGAAAATCCATATTGAGTCTAATATGAAAGATGCATTAGAGTCCGCAAATTTTCTTTTTTTATTCAAGACATAACTGTACCGTGACTCTGTCGTTATCTTCCTAAGAACTGAACTGCAGATTTTGGAAATTTGTGACACCGAAATTATAGAATTCCGTCAACTTGAGTATTCACCGACTGAGTTTGTCAGACACCAAATCCCGGTTGCTGCATGCAGACCGGAACTTTCCATTTTAGACCGAATCAATTTTTGAGGGGCCTTCAAATCCGCCAGTATCTCTAATTGCAAGTGTCTCTACAATTGGACGCATGTCCTTTAAATTAAGACAGCCTGCCCAGTCCACATAACTAGGCAGGCAAAATAGCCGATTATCAGTAATCATCATGAAAAGTGAAAACCTCGGCACCATTTATCAGCAACCATAGCGTCATGCCGCACTTTTTGCTGCACCTTGATCAGGACGCTTCAGTTGCATTCTGCTGATCCGTTCCTTGTTACAATGAGATCATCCAGGCAAAACACTTTATCTATGTCAAGGAGAAGAATAAATCCATCTCCTCGTTTTCCCATGCCCTTAATAAATTCATTATTATGTCGGGCGCCGATTCTTGGATTCGGCCGGAAGTCGTCAGGCCCAAGATCAATTACCTCTTGCACGGAATCTGCAAGCATTCCGACTACGATATTGTCACCATTCAGAACGACCTCGCTTATAATAATACACGTATTTACCGTTTGCTCCGTTTTATTCATCTCGAATTTAAGCCTCAGATCTATGACTGGCACGACGCTGCCTCGAAGATTTATTACTCCTCGCATATAATCAGGCGTTCTCGGGACCTTTGTAACTGTCGTGAAATCCAGAACCTCCCGTACTTTCGCGATGTCAATGGCAAATACTTCTTCATCAAGCTTGAATGTTAAGTACTGGTCTACAGTTGTCGTAGATACATCCATAATTTTCTCCTTTTGAGATATCGAAAGGTCCTGATTCATCTATCGCATATCTTGTGTTCATCCTTACTCTAAGAACTCAGAATTTTTCAAACTCGGCATCCCTTGAATCTCCATTATTCTTGTGCATGCTGATTACCGCACCTGCTGGTTGCATTTGCGGTCGAACAGGCATTTTTATTCCGGCATCAGGTATCTTCGCAATTTCCTTGTTCGTATTGATAATATTAGATGTATCTTCTATTTTTTTTCTTGTCCCTAATTTCAAGTTTTTTTCCGCAGAATTGTCGATTTTAAAAAAAGAAATTGTATTCAACAACTGTTCTGATTGAGAAGAAAGTTCTTCTGCAGTGGACGCCATTTCCTCAGCCGCACCTGCATTCTGCTGTATTACCTGATTTAACTGCTGGATAGCAGAATTAATCTGATCCGAACCGCTCGATTGCTCCTTGGATGCAGCATTAATTTCCTGCACAAGTTCAGCTGTTTTTTGAATATCTGGCACTAATTTTGTCAACATCTCACCTGCTTTTTCGGCTACTTCAACGCTGTTTGTTGATAGAGTGCTGATTTCTGCGGCTGCGACTTGGCTGCGTTCTGCCAGTTTTCTAACTTCCGACGCAACGACCGCAAAACCCTTTCCATGTTCTCCTGCTCGGGCCGCTTCTATGGCTGCATTTAATGCCAGCAGATTCGTCTGACGGGCAATTTCTTCGATGATTGCTATCTTGCTGGCTATATTCTTCATTGCTTCCACGGTTTCTGTTACTGCCTTACCACTTTCCTTGGCATCATCTGCGCTTTTTAAGGCTATCTTCTCCGTCTGCTGAGCATTTTCGGAATTTTGTTTGATCGTGGCATTCATTTCTTCTACCGAAGATGAAGCCTCTTCCGCTGCAGCTGCCTGCTCGGTCGTGCCTTGCGACATTTGCTCAGAACCTGCTGAAAGCTGTTGACTGCCGGATGCGACATTATCGGCTGCAGTCTTTACGTCAGTCGTCACCAGTTTTAACTTATCGACCATATCATTCATCGCTGCTGAAAGCTGACCAATTTCGTCTTTTCGTGCTACATCTATTTTTTGCATTAGATCGCCTTTTGCAACCGCGCTCGCGAAATCAACTCCCTTCTTGAGCGGCACGCTGATCATTCGAGATATAAAAATTCCGAATACAATAGCAACAATCAGACCGATAATGGTAACGGCTATTATTGTTTTCGTGACGAAGCTTGACAACGCGGCATCTGCCTCTTTAGCGCTTCTTCCAACTTTTCGCTTCATATCAACCATCTTAGCTATTGCATCATTCTCGGCTTTCGCTAGAGCAACAACCTCGCCGTTCATGAGCGCGTATGCTTCCGCTTTTTTCCCATCCAAGGCGAACCCTTCCAGTCTTTCGAATACCGGTGCATAATTGCCTCTAGCATGAACATATTCATCAAATATGGCTTGACCTTCTTTAGTTAAGATAGTCTTTTGAAAACTCTCTGATGCCTTGGTCATTGCATCCCTGTTGGCTTGCAGTTTGTCTCTTAGTTTCTTTCTCTCTTCAGGCGTAGTAGCCTGGACTAAATCCCGCACATTAACCCTCAGCATTTGGAATTCCGTTGAGATGGTGACTAAATCACTTATTGGTATTGTGACATGTGTGTATAATCTGTCTCCTGAATCTTCTAATTTTTTTAAATTAATTACCCCGATCACACCGATCAATGTTCCTATTAAGGCAACAGCAATAAAACCGCCCAAAAGTTTCACGCTTACTTTCATGTTTTCAAACCACTTCACGGCATGCCTCCTTTAAATGTTGTTTAATTTTGATAGATTTTATGGAAATAAACCCATAGAGTACATGTATTGTTTTAACGACAAGACACCTCCTCTCGCTGAGAGCGTTTTTTCATGCTTCGTCGATAGTGAGCTATTTTGAATTCCAGCATCAAGTGTGGTGTCATTATTACGCGTGGTCCTTCCTCAGTTTGATATACTCTCTTCAGCGGCTCAGCTCTCTGATGACATCCGGCGCTCATCTTATTCATGAATTAATAACCGCAATATCCCACACACATTTTTACGTTGATATCAAATCAACCTTCCAGCTATTTCCGACCTTTATGGTAACTTTTTTGTTATGGATGAATTGACTCGGTTGTCCAAATATTCTGATCACATCGCCGTCTAAATTTTGAGATAATGTCTATTACCTATCGTAATGCTTCTGGTCATCATCTTATAAATTTTTTTATCACATCCATAAGCTGCTCCGGCTTAAAAGGTTTAACAATCCAGCCGCTTACTCCGGCATTTCTGCCTTCAGTCTTTTTCTCCTCTTGAGATTCGGTAGTCAGCATGACGATCGGCATGAACTTATGGGCTGCCATGCCTCGAACTTGCTTAATGAGCGTGATCCCATCCATCTCAGGCATATTTAAATCCGTTATTACCATATCTATCTTCGAATTGCCCAATTTCATGATTGCATCTTTTCCATTTTCCGCAATGACAACATCATACCCTGCGTCTCTAAGCGCAAAATTTACAAGTTGCCTCATAGAAGCCGAATCATCAACGACCAAAAAAGTCTTCACCATATTGCCGTTCTCCGTTTACCTTTACTATTCTGTCAGTGCAGTATTCATTACGGATCTTTCCGCTTCCATGGTGTATGTTTCTCTTAACCAGGATGCTGATTTGTTGACTACTCGATCAGACGGCAAAAGGCAGACTGCGGCCGCTTTTTTTACTATTTCTTCGGAATCGGCCCTGAATTTCAGCAAAGCATTGACTACATGTTCAATACGTTGCTTTGTGATATCCTGAAATTGCATAGAAACAACGATATCGCTGATATCTTTCGCCAGATTCTTAGTCTCGATCGTAAGCTCGTTCAATTTTGTCTGAGTTTCATTCATGGCGGCATTTATTCTCGACAAGGCGTGTTCAACCGTCAAATCTGCTTCTTCCGCACGCTTACTGCTGGTAGAAACACCAGATTCACTCTTTTGCAAAATAGTTTTTATATCCTCTCCGATCTTTATTATCGTATTCCTAATCCGGCTCGCTGCATTGTTGGAGCGTTCGGACAGTTTTCGCACTTCTTCCGCAACGACACCGAATCCTTTACCGGAATCTCCCGCTCGTGCTGCCTCAATGGCTGCATTTAAGGCGAGAAGATTGGTTTGTTGAGCAATGTATTCTATATCCGTCACAATTCTTTTTATTTCATCTGCATCACTCGTCATCACCTTCATGTTCTGCATGGTTTCCGCAGTTATCAGCTTAATTTCTTCTATATCCACAAGAACTTTTTTGAACGCTTTCTTTGCGACATCCACAAGTGCGCCTTCTTCCGAAGTTCCGGCAAAAATTTCGAACGCGTCTGAAGCTTTTGATGCATGGCTCCGTGCCCTCTCAACTATATTCATAAATTTCTCGCCCATATCAATAGCGGCTTGCTCCGTCTGCAAAGAAACATCTTTAAGTTGACTCGTAAGGACAGGCGCTAATTGATTTCTATCTTTAAGGTTTTTTACTAGAGGATTTACAACTTGCATTAACTCAACTGTCAATCTTTCCACCTCCTGTTGAGACCTTTCTTCTATCTTTTTCATATTTTTTTGTATTTTTGCAGAAGCAATATAAATAAGCCCAACGGTTATAACTGCAAGTACGGCTAACCGCAACTGCCAACAACCTATTAAGGACGCTAATGCAAAGGACAGAAAAATTGAAACTGAACAAATCAACGAATGACGTTTAGCCATAGATAACCACGCTCTCAATCTTTATGACGACGTGACATTGATGAACTTTTAATTGCCTCTTTTATCGGTATCGATTTTTTTTACTTTAGTTTTATAACTAATTATTCATATTTCAATGCATTTTTTCAGGAAAACATGATTAGTCGTGTAGGGATAACTTAAATGCTTTGTAGGGAATATTTGACGTTTACTTAGGGTTGGAAATTATGTTTTGCAGGATTATAAATAAAGGCAGTTAACTTTGAAACAGGCTAACAAGATAAGCGACTGATACCAGGCTGTGCTCTATAGCAAATTTGATTAACCCCGGTATGCCTCTGACACCCAATTTTTTCATCATTCGACTACGATAGGTTTCTACGGTTTTTTGTGAAATAAAAAGTTTCTTTGCAATTTCTGCATTTGTGTTTTCTTTGACAACGAGCCGAAGAATTTCTTTCTCTCGGAAGCTGAGCCGGTTGACCGGACTATTGTCAGCATATCCTTCAGGCACAGAAATATGTGTTTCAATTATTTTCTCAGCTATTTTTTTACTAAGATAACGATTTCCCGAATATACGTCCCTTAATGCTAAAATCAGTTCTGCACTAGATGACTCTTTCGATAGAAGTCCATTTGCACCTGCCCGAAGTGTCTGAGAAATATATTCGCTGGAATCGTATGCAGAAAATACTATGATTTTCATCAACGGATATTTCTTTTTCAATAACCGTGTGGATTCTATTCCATTTAGTCTGGGCATTACTATGTCCATAATGATTATATCTGGTATAGCTGGATAAAGATTATTTACCATTTCGATGACTTCATTGCCATCGGAGGCCTCTCCAAGTATCTTTATATCCTGCTCAGCTCCCAAGAGCAGTCGCAAGCCTTCCCGAACAACGGCATGATCATCTACAATTATTATGTTCATAATTATCGAAGTCCTGGTTTATGCTATAGGATAGATACTACTGCGATCAAAGTCAGTTTTTTTATGTTCTCATTCTGAAAAAAAGCACCAGCGATAATCATACGGTAACAACGATTGAAATCCTTATTTATCCAAGTTCTCCCTAATTTTTTTTAGTAATTCTTGCGGCTCAAACGGTTTTGAAATAAAAACAAAATCTTTAATTGCTGCCCCGCTCTCATTAAGAATATTACCAGTATAACCGCTCATAAATATAACTTTAATTGCAGGGTTCATCTTCTTGATTATTTCATAAACCTCTTTCCCGTTTTTCTTCGGCATGGTAACATCAAGTATAAGCATTTGAATTGTTTTATTACCCTCTTTAAATTTATTGACTGCTTCTTCACCGTCCGCTGCTTTTATAACCTTATAACCATATTCCTCCAAAATATACTGTGCGTAATTCATGACAGCCGGTTCATCCTCTGCAAGCAATATTGTCTCGGAGCCGCCTAATAAAATAGGAAGCTGAACCGGTTTGTCCTTTTCTATCTCCGCATCAATCAAGGGTAAAAATATACTAAATGTCGTGCCTTTATTAATGGTGCTGCTTACACCTATAAAGCCGTTATGCTGCTTGACTATGCCGTATACAATCGAAAGTCCAAGTCCTGTTCCTTTTCCAATTTCTTTCGTCGTGAAAAACGGATCGAATATTTTTTTCAATATATCCTCTTCGATACCTGTTCCGGTGTCGCTAACGGTAATGAGCCCATACTTTCCTATTTTTCCAAACTCCTTTTCCCGTATAAATTCAACGTCAATTATCTCTTTTCGTATTTCTATAAGCAGCTGACCACCATTTGGCATCGCATCTCGCGCGTTAGTCACAAGATTCAACAGGACCTGCTCTATCTGTCCACTGTCAGCCAATACTATTACATTCTCACTTTGAAGCAATTCCGTCTTCAATTCGATATCTTCGCCAATTGCTCTTGATATAAAACTGCTCAGTTTTTCTATTATGCTGTTAAGATCTACTGGCTTCGGATTTATTATTTGCTTTCTGCTGAAAGCGAGGAGACTCTTTGTCAGTTGAGCGGCCCGATTTGAAGCTACAAGAATTTGCTCAACATTCTTTTTAAGGGACTCATCCTTCATTTTCATTTGTAATATCGTGGAAAAACCGATAATCGCTGTCAAAATATTATTAAAATCATGCGCAATTCCTCCTGCGAGAATACCTATCGATTCCATTTTTTGCGAATGATAAAGTTGATGTTCAAGTTTGATCTTCTCGCTTATATCATCCAATATTTCTATTGCATACATTATATTACCGGACGCATCTTTAATCGGATATGTCCTTACGTCCAAATATGCTGTGTCAGTATTGTCTTTTGAATATGCGTGAACTGTTGTGCCGTAATCACCTGTTTTGAATGTGTGCATCACAGCGCAAACCTTTCCGCAATTACCGCAGGGAATTTTGGTTTTCAGATATACTTCATGGCATTTTTTACCAATAATTTTCTCGCGGGATGATTCAACTAATTCGCAATATGCACGGTTTGCCGTAACTATTTTGTATTCTTGATCAACGACCACTAGACACTCACCCATGCTTTCAAATATGCTACTGAGGAACTGTATAGTCCTGCGATTTTCAGTTACGTCCTCAACAACACAAGCTATACGGTAATATTCTCCTTCAGAATCCTTGATCAAAGTTCGCTTAAATTTGACCCATCGCAAGATTCCATCGTAGCTAGTGATCCGACAGTACTTTTCCGCAACTTCTTCACTGTTTTCCCTAATATCATATAAAATGTGCTTGCGATCCTCCTTTTGGATGCAATCCAGCCATATTTTAGTATTCTCGTAACAGGCTTGAGCTGAAATTCCGAAAATTTTTTCAAATCCGGGGCTCACATACAACATGCTTTCTGAACTCCTCGATATTAAAAAAAATGCCACGTCAGTGCTCGTTGCGAGTTGACGGAAACGTTTTTTGTTTTCTCGAAGTTCCTGCTCAATCCACCTCCGTTCGACTATTTCTGTTGCTAGCATCTCTTTAACGCTGGCAAGTTCGAAAACTCGTTGCGAAGGTTGCTGCCTGCATACATCCTGACTACCCTTGCGAGTAGATTCTGCGAACGAATTGTCTGCTTTTTTTTCGATAAGACATTCGGTCCATTTCAATTCTCCCGACTCATCGTATTTCTGCCTCGCTATGAGCCAACACCATATAGCGTTTCCACTCTTTGTTTTCATAGCTATTCTTTTCTTTTTTAGAATGCCATACCGTTTCAATTCTTCATATGCAATTTCTCTGTCTCTCGGGTTATCATAAAGACTGCTTGAAGGAATATACAGTAACTCTTTTGCAGAATCGTATTCCAAGAGTCGTGCCATAGCTTGATTTGCGTCAACTATTCTAGAATTGGCGACATCATTTTTATAATATCCAATCTTTAAATCGCTCATAAAGTCATCAACATGCGCTGGGATATACTTGTTAATGTTTTCTTCAGGCATAAGTCACTCTCATTTACAAATTTTGACTCCACCGGGAAAATATCATTCTATCCAACCATATCGTCTTCTCGTTTTACTACAAACCTTGCCAACATATTCATAATAGTTGGTAATACCAACTATTATGTAAAAAAAAATTATTTCATCAAGTTTTCGTGAGCCTTATGCAAAACTTTATTGCATAGCTGCATTTCCTGTTCTGAAATTCCTCTCCGCAGCTGACGAAAGATCTTTTCTGCCAAGTTTATTACGCAAAGTATTACGTTCACTCCACGCTTTGTAATGAAAATAATTTTTTCTCGACCGTCTAAAGAGTTTTTCTTGCGGTTTATAAGCTTTTGAGATTCTAAGCCTACCGCAAGATGAGCCATTGTTGTTTTATCTTTAAAAAGTTTCTGAGCGAGCTCCCATTGCGACTGACCGTTTTGCTCCCATACCTGAACAAGAACCGATATGTGCTCAGCTGTAATTTTATAACCATGTTGGCTTAACTCTTGGTTTAGCCGCTTCTGAAAAGCCCTCGATAAAAGAGTTGCTTGAATGGTTATTGAACCTTTAGTTGTATACATTGTATATACCTTTTTATGCAACCTTATGCAATAAAATACTACTAAAAAAATTATTTTGCAAGATATTGATATTATGTGGAATACGTTTCAAATGCGATGTTGGGAGCCCCTATTTACATTAATGGTTCGTGACGCTTAAGTTTTTCTGAATCTTACCTGGTTATTCTTTGCAATATTTTGGTCCAAATTCCGCCATTTCTGGGCACGTCTTGCTCAATAGGTAAAAATAATTAAGAGAAAATTTTATTCCTCATCCGCTCCTGCGAGCGGATGTTGCTACATCGGCTACTTCCGTATTTAGTTGACCTCCTTCCGGGGAAATAGTCCACCGAAAAGTAGAGACTTCTGGCAAATTGAGGGTTCCCCAAAAACTGAGCCAGTCAAAAATGGAAAATTCCGGCTTCAAACTGCTGCTGGCATCTGCCGTCTGACAAACTCAGTTGGCGTAAGATTTTCAAGTGAACTGTGTGGACGAAACTCGTTGTAGTCCAAACGCCACTGTTCGATTTTATCACAAGCGTCTTCAAGAGACAAAAACCAATTTACGTTCAAGCATTCATCTCTAAAGCTGCCAATGAATGATTCCGCTTCAAGCTGCTTGAGCCTCCGAAGCTCAGATACTCCCAGACCACCGTACTTCTTCTTCCAGTTGTAAAATGTCTGCTCCGAAATGCCCAGCTTCCGGATAATTTCATGTACTATAGAATCCTCACCGGAGCAAATTTCCGAGCGGATCAACATTGACCATCTAGGACAGGCTGTCGACCACGAGGCAATCTATCAGTATATCTATCCAGATAGGCTGTAGATGATCCAACGGCTACGCCGGGTCTACAACTAGAGACAAAAGAGAGAAAAGTGAAAAAAACAAATTCCCAACAGGATTCCGATTGAAGCCCGTCCTAAATCCGTTGAGAACCGTCGCCATTACGGTCATTGAGAGGGGAATGAGGAATTAATGAAGAATTCGGGGGTAGACAGCTACAAGCGTGTGAAGAGGATACGCTACGATTATTGAATATATCTTTACGCCTATTTTTGACAGGGCATCAAGAATACCCCAACAATTCGGTCAACGATGTCAAATACACTGGCTACAGAAGAAATAGTTATCGCTTTCTAATAACGTCTTATCCAATGCATATAAGAAGTCTCCTTCAGACCAAGAAAAATGAGTATAGGACAGACTCGACAGATTTGAAGATGTATGAGAATGGTGATGAGTTAAGAACGACGATTCTATGGAGTCTGGAAGGTTTCACGCCGTGCAGCAAGTTTGCACCACTTGTGCACCAAAAAAAGAGGCACAACGGAAGGTTAAGTGCTTGAAATGCTAAGAAGAGAAATGGCGGGGTGGACGGGGCTCGAACCCGCGACCTCCGGCGTGACAGGCCGGCGTTCTAACCGGCTGAACTACCACCCCGCGTGTGGAGAACTTGACCGAATGAAATGATATGGTAGGCGGAACAGGGATCGAACCTGTGACCCCAGCCTTGTAAGGGCTGTGCTCTCCCAGCTGAGCTACCCGCCCGGTTCCAACCAGCAACGTGGAAATCGTAATATCTATTATTCGAGAACAAAAGTCAAGCGAAATTTATACCGGTTTCGCTCAACTTGCAACCAGCACTTATTCTCTGAAAGACAGAACCAGTTCATAGAGACCGCTCTCCACGCGTTTTTCAATATTGAATCCAGCCTTCTCAAAAAGATGGAGCATGTGCCGGTTCTCCATCAGAACGGTTGCGGTAAATCCGAGCAGGCCCCTTTTTTTTGCCAGATAGGTGACATATTCAAGCAGCACATTACCGATGCCTTTGTCCTGGTAATCGTCGCGGACGACAAAACCTACATCAGCGGTGTTTGCAGCTTCATAGATGGTATACTGAGCCATGCCCACAACCCTTTCCTTTTCCTGTTGCTGCATCATCGCGAGAATGACCATTTCCTTGGTATAGTCGATAACAACGAGCGGTTGAAGGCGTTCATGGTGCATGTCAATGCGCGCAGTCATGTACCGACGGTACATGCAATCATCCGACAGGGAATAAAAAAAATCCTTCAACAAAGGTTCATCGCTCAGCTTTACCGGCCTGAACAAAAGATTGAGTCCCGTGTCGGTGGTTTTATACGTTTCCAGTTCTGCCGGATATTCTCCTTTTGCCCCCGGGATGAATGCCTGATCCTGATAAATAAGGTTTCTGTGCTTCGCTTCCCTGATGAGCCCTTCCCGGAATCGGGGGTGTGCAATGGCGATCAGGTCCATGGCACGTTCGCGGATGTTTTTGCCGTGGAGATAGGCGATACCGTATTCGGTCACCACGTAATGCGCGTCTCCCCGGGAAAACGTTACGCCCGATCCCTCTTTGAGGAAAGGAACGATGCGCGAGGTTTCTCCGTTTTCAGCCGTTGACTGGATTGCAAGAATGGTTTTTCCGCCGGAAGACAGCATCGCGCCGCGCATAAAGTCGGCGTGTCCGCCGATCCCGCTGTAAAACATGGTTCCGAGCGACTCGGTTGTCGCTTGTCCGGAGAGGTCTATTTCCAGCGCACTGTTGATGGCCGTCATGTTCTTTTGTCTGGCAAGCACCAGCGGGTTGTTGGTGTAATCCACGGGTTTGAATTCGATGGATTCGTTTTCATGCAGGAATTCATACGTCGCGTGTTTCCCCATGCAGAATGCCGCGACCGTTTTGCCTGTGTCTAGTTCTTTGCGGGAGTTGTCGATAACACCGGCTTTCATCAGCTCGACAATGCCGTCTGTCAGAAGTTCGGTATGCACACCCAGGTGCTTCTTGTTTTTAAGATGAGCAAGCACTGCGTTTGGAATGCTTCCATACCCCACCTGGATCGTATCTCCATCCTGGACGATCCGCGCGATATAGGAGCCGATTTTCTGAGCGATTTCGTCAGAAACAGGCTCCTGATATTCCAGAAGCGGCTCATCATGCGGAACAATGAAATCGACATCGCTGATGTTGAGAAACGTGTCTCCCGACACCCGGGGCATGTGCACGTTCGGCTGGACTATCACCAGCGAAGCGTTCTCGCATGCGGCTTTTACAATATCAACGCTGATGCCAAGACTCAGAAATCCACGCTCGTCCGGAAGAGATGTCTGGACCAGCGCCACGTCAACAGGTACAAGCTTTTTCTGAAACAGTGCGGGGATTTGAGACAGGAAAATCGGCGTGTAGTCAGCCAAGCCGCGGTTTACCGCGCGGCGGGTATTATTGCCGATAAAGAAAGAGTTGTGACGAAAATTTTCCCTGAACTTTTCGTCAGTGTACGGCGCCACGCCCAGAGTCCAGACCTGGAACAATTCCGCGTCGAAAAATGCTTTTGGGTGGGAATGAACATATTCGGTGAGAGCCCTGACAAGATACTGCGGTTCTCCGCACGCGGTTCCGACAAAGATGCGGTTCCCGGGATGAATGTTGCCGAAAATCAGTTCATTCGCAGCAAATTTCTGCGGATACCGCGATCTCAGCAGATTCAAGTTTTCTTTGTCATCAGTATGCGCAGCCGTCATAGGCTTTCCTTTTTGGATACAGTATATCAGAAAGAAGGCATGACATGATACGAAAAATTCTGGCGAGTTCCCTGCTTTTCCATGCCCCGCCTTTGTGATATACTGCCGGTAATTCAACCAGCGGTGCATTTCTGTGGAACGGCTGCGTTCCTGTTTTTTGCATAAAACGAGCGAACCAGGAGGTGCTCATGCCTGAAAAATCGATTCTTATCGTCGGTGCCGGCATAGCCGGACTTTCTGCAGGATGCTACGGGCGGATGAATGGCTTCCCTGTCCATATTGTTGAGATGCATTCGCTGCCGGGCGGACTCTGCACATCCTGGAAGCGTCATGGTTATACCATAAACGGCTGCATTCACTGGCTTGTAGGATCGAGTGCAGCTTCGAACTTTCATCAAATCTGGCAGGAACTGGGAGCCTTGCAGAACCGGGAGTTTTTATACCCCGAGGAGTATGCTCGCTTTGAGGCTCCGGACGGCACAACGTTCATCGCATACAGCAATGTGGACCGGCTCGAACAGCATATGAAGGAACTTGCTCCTGAGGATATGCAGGTCATTGATGAATTCACCAGGACGGTGCGCAGCTGCACACGCTTTCAGCCCCCCGTAGGAAAAGCTCCGGAGTTGTTCGGACTGTTCGATTTTTTAAAACTGATTGTTACCAACTTCCCGTTGTTGCGCATGCTCTGGAAATGGAACAGGGTATCGCTTACCCAGTACGGCAAACGCTTTCAGAACCCGCTGCTCCGCGAAGCTTTTGCGCAGATGTTCATCCCTGAATTCCCCATGTCTTTCCTGCTTATGACATTTGCCTGGTTGCACAATAAGGCCGCCGGATATCCGGTTGGCGGTTCCCTTGCCTTCGCGCGCGCCATTGAGCAACGGTTCCTTTCCCTTGGCGGAACCCTGCAATATAAAACACGTGTAATAAAAATTTTAACGGATAACGGCAACGCCATCGGTGCCCTTCTTGAAGACGGAACTGAACTTCGTGCGGACTACGTAATTTCCGCTGCAGACGGCCGCACCACTATTTTCGATATGCTTGAGAGTAAATATCTCGATGCCACCATACAGCAGTATTACGCCACTCTTATCCCCTTCCCGCCGCTGGTATATATCGCTCTGGGTGTAAACAGAGCGTTCAATGAGCTTCCGCATTCAGCAGGAGGCATCAGCCTTGCGCTCCAAAATCCGATCAGGCTTGGCGAGCAAGAGGTCAAGAACCTCAGCATGAAAATCTATAATTTCGACCCCACGCTCGCTCCGGCTGGAAAAACAGTCATAACCGTGATGTTCCACTCTGATTATGACTACTGGAAAAAACTTGCCGAAGATCATGATCAATATCTGGTCGAAAAAACCAGAATTCTCAATAGCATCATTGCACTCCTCGACAAGCGCTTTCCAGGAATCGCCGCGCAAGTGGAAATGCGCGACGTGGCCACTCCGCTGACATTCGAGAGGTACACAGGCAACTGGAAAGGAAGTTTCGAGGGATGGCAGGTTACGCCGGACACCTGGAGCATCGGAAAACTCATGCCCAAGACCCTGCCGGGCCTCAAAAATTTCTATATGGCGGGCCATTGGGTGGAACCCGGCGGAGGAGTCCCTCCGGCGGCAATGAGTGGAAGAAATGCGATTCAAATAATTTGCAGGAAGGAAAACAAACCGTTTACGACAACAACCTAGCTGTCCAGACAAATCATAATGCAGCTGTTCCAAACAGATCCTTTTACCGGCACCCCTCCGCCTGTATGTGGATTTTCGGAAGACTTCTTTCTCCGCTCCAGTCTTGGAGAAAAACCCCTTTCCTGCTTGACACCTGCACCCAACAATGATACCTTCCTGACGAAAAGAGGTGCCCTGGTGTTAAGCACTGCTACCCAACTTGCGCAATGTATCGACTACACCCTTGTCAGGCCGGATGCGAGTCTTGATGACCTTGCTGCGGCCTGTACGACAGCGAAAAAATACGGATTTGCGTGCGTCGTGGTCAACGGCTGCAATGTTGCACAGGCACGCAGCCTTCTATCCGGCACCCTTATAAAAGTCTGCGCTGTTGTAGGGTTTCCTCACGGTGCAAACACAACGGCTGTCAAGATATTCGAAGCAATGGAATCGGTGAAGAATGGTGCGTCGGAGCTGGATATTGTTGCGAACATCGGCATGATACAATCAGGCCGTTTCGATTTTGTGGAAATCGACATAAAGAACATTATTGCCATGACGCCCCAAAAAGTCCACAAGATCATTATCGAAACGGGGATGCTTACCGTAGAACAAATTATCCGGGTCAGCCGGATTGTTGCACAGAGCGGGGCTGAATTCGTCAAAACATCTACCGGGTACGGCCCCCGCGGCGCAACAACGGAAGATATAAAACTGATCAAGCAAGCGGTCGGCTCCGTGTGCCGCGTCAAGGCATCGGGCGGAATCAGAAGCCTTGCAGCACTCACCGCCATGATAGAGGCAGGTGCAGAACGGATCGGAACCAGTGCGGGTCCTGCAATCATGGAAGAATACATCGCGGCAAGCTGATTTTGTACCGCATTTTTTCTGCAACATACACAGTACACTGAAGGATGGAGCATGAAAGATTTTTTTCTTAGGTTTTTTTCTGCGGAACAGCGTTTAAAGACTCTTGCCATATTGAGCATCGTCGTCATCGGAGCCGCCTTGATCGGCCTGCTGGGCTACAGCCTGATTACGCGCTCATCCGTCGTAACGCAGATGCAGATCGCTGAAGGCTGGAAAACCGCCAATCTGACAATTACAGACCATACGATCCAGCAAAAAGAGAACTTCTGGAAAGTGGCAAGAAAATACGGGGTGGACATAGACACAATCGTAGCCGCGAACCCGGACCTGGAAAAATTGAACGCCGCACGAGGCCAGACAATCCGCGTGCCGAATCAAAAAGGCGTGCTTCACAAAACCACAGAACAGGAAACGCTGCCAATACTGACGGCATTATATAATGTTCCTACTGACAGAATTTCTTCGCTGAATAACATCGGGCCTGACTGCACTCTGACTCCGGGTCTTGAAGTATTCATCCCCGGCGCAAAACCGAAAAAAATATCCGATCAAATGGCTTCACAATTCAGTCTGCGCGGTATTTTTGCATCACCGCTGCCGGGCAGAATTACTTCCGGCATGGGGATGAGAAAGCATCCGGTCGGCGGTTTCCGCGGCAGGCACACCGGCATTGATTTATCGGCGCGGGTAGGCACAAACATTGCTGCAGCAGCAGCGGGCACGGTCAGTCAGACAGGTGAAGGAGAATATATTGGAAAATTTGTCATGATTTCCCACAGCGACTCCTACACGACAATCTATGGCCATTGCTCCCAGATACTGGTGACGCCCGGGAAAACGGTAAAGAAAGGACAGATTATTGCGAAATCCGGCCAGACCGGACGGGTGACGGGCCCGCACCTTCATTTTGAAATACGGAAAAGCGGCGTTCCCCAGAATCCGCTGAAATATCTCTGGTAGGCTGCCCTCGAAGCCAGTTGTTGATATTCGTGTCTGAATTGAAAAGCCGGCGTCTCTAAGAGCGCCGGCTTTATTTTTTACCACAGTATGTCAAGACAGCATGCAATCCTAGACGGTTGCGTGCTGAAGCAGGTGAAGGGACATCTCTGCCTGCCGTTTTTCTTCGACCGCCGATGCTCCCAGTACTATCCAGTTCTGCGGGCTGTTTAAAAGCTTGCCGACCATCTGAGAGTTCAGGCCATGTCCGGACTTATGGGCGACAATATGTCCGATGATAGGCATTCCCACAAGCGCCAAGTCGCCGATCAGGTCGAGAATTTTGTGCCGCACGAATTCGTTTTTGTAGCGCAAGCCTTCTTTATTTACCACGGAGTCTTCGGTAAGCGCCACCGCATTGTCCAGGGACGCGCCCTTGGCCAGACCGTTGGCCTGAAGAGTCTTGACATCGCTCAGGAACCCGAAGGTTCGGGCATCTGAAATTTCCCGCAGAAAAGCGTTTTCTGACGGCGCATACTGCATGCTCTGTTCTTTGAGCATGGGGTGGTTGAAATCGATGAAGTACGAGATGCTTGTTTCATCGGCTGGCCAGATGGCAATCTGTTTATTACCGTCACGAACGTAAAGCGGCTTGATGACCTTGAGCACCTGCTGGACCGCTTCCTGCGTCTGGATGCCGGCGTCGGCAATGAGGCGAATAAACGGTCTGGCGCTGCCGTCCATGATCGGGACTTCATCAGCATTGATCTCGACGGAGGCGTTGTCGATGTTCAGTCCGGCAAAAGCCGCGAGCAGATGCTCAACCGTTTTTACAGACACGCCGTTGCTGCTGAGCGTTGTGGCGTAGCTTGTCGTTCCGATATTCGCCGCAACAGCTTTTACCGCCGCATTGCCGATGTCGGTGCGGACGAACACCACGCCGGAGTCAATCGGAGCGGGCTTTATGGTCATTTTTACCGGCTTGCCGGTATGAAGGCCGATGCCTTCGCATGAGATACTGTTCCGCAGGGTCCGTTGAAATCTTATCATAATGTCTTCCTCTCTTGGTTCTGAACATAGCAATTGAAATGCCAATTTTTTATAGAAAAAACATGTTTATAATCAATATATTATTATTTCAGAAAGTCTAATTACTGTGGTAAAAAAACAACTTATCATGATGCTGTGTAGTTAAAATGCAACATTGATGTTTATGAGAGGAATGAAGATGCTTTTCAGTGGAACGTGAAATCAGAGTTGCGGTTTAATATTTTCACGCGGCAATACGCAGCAGCAATGAGGTTTTGGTGATATTTTCAGTACCGTGCCAACCCATCTCACAAACAGGCTTGCATGATTTTTTGCTTTCGGAACGCAAATGCTTTTCTTTGTTTTTCATTGACATATCAAGTCCAGGTGTGCTAAATTTTTTTTACAGAGCACGGTATAGAGAATCTCAGTATGATGGAGTGAACATGGAACCGAAGCTCGATGAGTTATACAAGCAGGGAATTGAAGCGTTTGAAAAAAATGAGTATAAGGCTGCAGAGGACTTATTTAAGGAGCTCCTGAATATCAATCCGAATTTTGCCGACATTCAGAATAAACTGGGAATCATCTACAATCAGACGAACCGGCTTACGCTCGCTGCCCGCACTTTTGAGAAAGCTCTGGAATTGAACCCGGAATACACTGAAGCGTCTCTTAACCTCGCCATTACCTACGGTGATTTGGGCAAATACGAAAAATCCCGCGAAGTCTTTGAGCGGGCGGCCCGCTTCGCCAAATCCGCCGGAAAAAACACCGAAGCACCCAGCCCCACCATTGATCCGTTCATTAAAGGAAAACTGTCTGCAGAGCATCTGCGGGTCGGAAACATGTATTATCAACTCGGCCTTCTCGATGAAGCAATTGAGGAATACCAGAAAGCCCTACGTCTCTCGCCCGGCTTCGTCGATATCATCACGCAAATGGGCATCGCGCTCAGAGACAAGGGCAGATACGATGAAGCCGTTTGGCAGTTCAACAAAGCCAAAGAGTACAACCCTCGTTATATTCCGGCTCGTTTGCATCTCGGCATTACGTATTACTCTCAAGGTTTTCTTGGACTGGCCGAGGAAGAATGGAGAGAGGCTCTTGTATTTGACCCCGATAATTCCGCGGTAAGAACCTACTTGCATTTTGTTAAACCTGAAGAATCCTGACCGGAGTCTCGCCGTTGGACCTACTCAGCATACAAGGCCTTACCACGCTCTTTCATACCAGAGCAGGCAATCTTAAAGCGGTCGACAACCTCAGCCTCGCGCTGCAAAAGGGGCGCATCCTCGGACTGGTGGGTGAATCCGGATGCGGGAAAACAGTGACCGCGCTTTCCATTTTGAACCTCGTTCCTCCTCCCGGCAGGATTGCCGCCGGTAAAATTTTTTTTGAAGGCCGGGATCTTCTTCAACTCTCCACAGAAGAAATGAGATTGATTCGCGGCGCTCGAATTTCGATGATTTTCCAGGAGCCGATGACGGCGCTCAATCCCGTTTTCACGGTGGGAAACCAGATCATCGAAGTAATAACTACGCACACAACCGTCCCGAAGAAAGAAGCAATGGCCTCAGCCATTGATCTTCTCCAGTCCGTCGGAATCCCCTCACCGGAAAAGCGGGTGCATGAGTATCCGCACCAGCTTTCCGGCGGCATGCGCCAACGCGTGATGATCGCCATGGCCATCGCATGCAAGCCGTCTCTCATCCTTGCGGACGAGCCCACAACCGCGCTTGATGTCACGATCCAGGCGCACATTCTGGCCCTGCTGTGCAGGCTTCAGGCGGAAATGGATATGGCGATGGTTCTGGTCACGCATGATCTCGGCCTGATTGCCGAACGTGCCCACGAAGTGGCGGTTATGTATGCAGGCAGGATAGTCGAGCAGGCGGAAACCCGGGAGCTTTTTGAGAACCCATTGCATCCCTATACGAAAGGTCTGCTGGCTTCTGTCCCCAAACCGGGCCGGAACGGCAAGAAGCGTCTGAGCACGATTGCCGGGTCCGTGCCGCAGCTTTCCGACCTGCCCGCAGGGTGCAAATTTATCACCCGGTGCGATATCAAGACAGCCCAATGCGTAACGGAACCGGAACTCATCGAGATAACACCAGGGCACTTGATACGATGCTGGGAAGCTTCATAAAAAGAAGGACGCCCGGATGCGGCTTCACGCAGCAGCATTCGCATTCCGCGCTCCTCAATAAAATCGATATGCCGAACGAACTTGTTGTCATAAACAATATATACAAATCATTCCCCGTGAAGGCTGGGCTGGGAAAAACGCTTGAAGCGAAAGCCGTGGACGGCGTAAGCCTGACCGTGGGCCGGGGAGAGGCCGTCGGCCTGGTCGGTGAAAGCGGTTGCGGCAAATCAACACTCGGCAGACTTGCGCTCAGACTGCTGGAGCCTTCTGCAGGGGAGGTTTTTTTTGAGAACCAGAATCTGGGGTCGCTCGGCAAAAAGGACCTCAGAGCACTGCGCAGGAAAATGCAGATCATTTTCCAGGACCCTTTTGCGTCCCTGAACCCCCGCATGAGCGTTCAGGAAATCATCACCGAGCCGCTGGTGATTCACGGGCTGGCACAAAAAAATGAACTACCGGGGCGCGGCGCCGAGCTTCTTGAAAAAGTCGGACTAGCTCCCGAGGCGCTCAACCGGTATCCACACGAATTTTCTGGAGGCCAGCGCCAGCGTATCGGCATTGCCCGGGCATTGGCAAGCGGTCCCTCCTTCATCGTCGCCGACGAACCGGTCTCCGCGCTTGATGTTTCGGTCCAGGCGCAGATCATCAACCTGCTCGACGATCTGCGGGAAGCTTTGAAGCTGTCCTTCCTGTTCATCGCCCACGATCTGAACATCGTGCGGCACTTTTCGGACCGCGTGGCAGTAATGTATCTTGGAAAAATTATGGAGATTGCGCCCGCCGAGGAAATATACCGGAACCCGTCGCATCCTTACACCGAAGCATTGCTTGCGGACATCCCGGTGGCGGACCCGACCGTGCGAAAAAAGCACATCCTCCTGCGCGGAGACATCCCGAGCCCTACCCAGGTCCCTGCCGGATGCCGTTTCCACACGCGCTGTATTCACCGTTTTGAACCCTGCGATAAAATTGTACCCCGCACAACCGACCTCGGGAATGGCCACTTCGTTGACTGTCACCTGAGGGGATAAGACCGGAAGGAAATACCGCGAAGAACACAAGAACCGATTGCCCGCGGGAGAAAAGCCTAGCGCGCGCCGTATCCTTGCACAATTGTCAACAACGAACAACCGAACAGCACAGCCGGCTATGACGCGAGAACGTACTCACCATTGCCGGGGATGCGTTTTTCCGCCGCCTCTTTGCTCACCGTTGCAGGATCAAGGGGGGCGAACCCCGTCACGTCGACGTTTCGGAGATGCGGAAGGATCTGCTGTTCCTTGTATTCACCGTTCAGTTCCTTGCGCAGGATGTTGAAAAATGTAGTGGTAATCCTTGAGTCAAACTGCGTACCATTGCATCTCATTACTTCGCGGAAGGCATCGCTGAGCGCCATCTTTCCCCGATACGGCCGATCCGTGGTCATTGCGTCAAACGCGTCTGCAAGAGTAAGAATTTTCACTCCATCACTCAATTCGGAGGACATCAGCGCGTCAGGATATCCCTTGCCATCGACCCGTTCATGATGATGACGGACAAAATACTCGACATTCTTCCATGGAAATTTGACTTTGGAAAGAATATTGTAGGATATCTGCGGGTGCCTTTTTATTTCGTGTATTTCCGGTGTCGTCAGCTTTTCACCCTTGTTGATGATGTCATGGTCTATAATGATTTTTCCGATGTCATGCAGCAGACCCGCCACGTAAAGCCCTTCCACTTCGTTTTTCTTCCATCCCAGTTCCCGGGCAATGGCCACCGCGTAGCATGCCACCCGGAAGGAATGGTCCTTCGTATAATCGTCCTTTGCATCGATGGCGGCAGCAAACGCCTGGATGGTATCGTGATAGATCCGCTGCATGCTGGTATAGAGCCTTCTGTTTTCAGAGGCTTTCTTGGCGAGTTCGAGGAACAGCCGTGCGTTGTGCAGGGTAATGGCCATTTGATGCGCGATGACCCTGAGAACGTCCTTGTCTCCCGCATGGAAGGGCGATCCGCCGAGTTTCCTGCCGAGCGCTATGGCACCGACGAACTCACCTTTGGCAAAGAGCGGAATGAACATCCTGGTTTGCAGCTTGGTGAATATCTCGCTGTTCTTCCGGAAAAAAGCCGTCTTGCTCATATCGCGAACGGCCTGCGGTTCGTTCATGCGAAACCGGTTGATATATTCGCGCAAAACGGACAGCTTCATCTCCTTTTTAACCTTGTCCCGGTAGCCCTTCTCTACAATGGGGTCAAGGCTTTTTCGCTGCGGATGATAAATAAACAATGCGGCGGTGGGTACGGAGAATATCCCGGTCATGACATAGAGCGCAGCTTTCATTTTTTCCGCCAGTTCTTTTGCAGAACTGACCTCCTGGCCCAGATCAACCAGCGACTCTATGCAGAACATCAACCGTTTGAGCTGCACTTTTTTGTTCATGTGTTAACCTCTTCCTTTTAAAAAAATAAGAGCCTCTTCTTCGTCCTTAAAAACCCTGACATGCTTCGTCAAGCCCACCATCTCGAAAACATCAAGGTGGATTTTTTTCATATTCGTAAAGCACAACAGGCTTTCGTGCTCCTGGGTCCTGTGCACGATGCCCGTGAAAATGGACAACCCGATCGTGTTGATGAACTGCACATCGGAAAAATTTACGACGAACTTTCTCACACCCTTTCCGAGAAACTGTTCGCTGGTCTGTTCAAGGCGGATCGCTCCCAGATCGTTGATATACCCTTTGGGTGTCATGACGGCGACATCCTGCGCCGATTTTGAAGTTAAGGTAAAGTTATTCATTGGTTATTGCGTCCTCCTTTTGCTCCCGCGCGGCTTTATCAAGATGTTTGATAAGGACCGTTTTTATGCCCCGTGTTGTCTTTTCAAATTTCACATCATCGGCAAACCGTTTCATCAGCTTGATTCCCCATCCTCTGCCACCGGTCTTCGCGGCTTCCCTGCCGACAAAAGGCTCTCCGGTTTCCTGCACAATAAATTCCTGGCCGGCGCTTTCGATGGAGACTTCCAGCCGCCCTTCATCCGCGACAATGCTCACATATACTTTTCGCTCCGCCCCTCTGCTGTGCTCCATGGCGTTGATGCAGGCTTCAATAACCGCTATCTGCAGCTGTCCGGTGATGTCTTGGTTGAGATGCAGATTTTTTCCTATCTGATCGATGCACTGAGCTGCCACCAGTTCCGCTTCCTTGGTCATCGGCAGGGTCAAATCAAAGCGGCTGACTCCCGTTTTTTCGGGGAGCAGCCGTTCCATAAGCTCCCGTTCAAGATCGTGCGCGGATTTTGCTAGGACTTCTTTCAGATAGAGGCAGTCGATAATGTCATGCAGCACGTTGTCTTCCACAGGCCGGAACACGCCGAATTCTCCCTGAATAATGCCCGCACGGTACAGGGTGTGCGCGAGCGTTTCCGCCTGGTTTTCGGTCATCGAAAATGTTGCGGCTATACGGCTGCAGGAAAACGGCTCTTTCGCATGATATATCTTATAACTTACTGCGATGGCGTGCTTTCGTTTTCCCAGGTCCTGAAAAAAGCCCTTCAGGACCGACGACCAGTACAGTGCAAGCCCTCCCTCAGTAATTTCCTTGATGTAGACTCCCCAAAACTCCTTGTTGCCGGGGTCCTTTTTCAGGGCGAGCGCCTTGCCGATGCACTCCAGGTAAAAGGGATTTCCTCCGAGGTGCCGTATGAGGAGAGGTGGCATTTCAGTATCAAGATTATGCGCACGGAGGATGGCCTGCGCTCTGGACGCTGCATCCGCAAGATCAAGCGGCGCGAGGGAAAACCGTTCGAGGGAATTCGTAACCGGCATCTCCCGGAGTTCTGCGGCATTGCCCGTAATCACGTGCAGCGCTTTACCGAGCGAAAACGGCTTCTCAAAGAGGGAAACCAGGTGAGGATCCTCGGCCCCTTGTATGGAAAGCCCCTGCAATCGCTGAAATTCATCGATTAAAACGGCAACCGGCATGCCGCTCAGAAGCGCCGACCGGTAGGGGGCGGCAAGCGCAATCCTGAGCGCACCGATGGGATCGCTGCTGTTCTGCTCGTACTGCTGCAGAATTTCCTTTGCCCAGGCTGCGTCGCGGTCTTCCAGGAGCATTGACAAATCCGCGAGCGAGGTGCCGTCGCGCCAGAACAACGACTGCTCTTTTTTCTCGAAGGCGATCCGTTGATACAGAAACTGCATCAGGTACGTTTTGGAAAACGTTTCCGCAGACAGCAGTGCGGGATTGGCGACATAATAAAAAGGAGCGACATGGTCCTGCTTCCAGAAGAGCAGGCCGAACAGCTGCTTCAGCAGCTCTGTTTTGCCGACGCCTCTCGATCCGGACAGAACAATGCCCGCTCCCGCACCGGCATCGGCCTGCAGGACTTTGTTGAACAAAAGCGTCAACTCCTCCTGCCGTCCCGAAAATTCATTATCTGAAAGCGTGCTGAATGGCATATCAGGCAAAAACCTCTATGGCGTTTTTTCCTTTATTCTTGGCCCGGTACAAAGCCTTGTCTGCATTTTCTATGAGTTTCTCGAGCGTTTCCCCATGCTGGGGATAGCAGACAATCCCGATGCTGGCTGTGATCGCCCGCGATTCCAGGGGCTCCATGTCATCAGGGACCGTCATCTGCTTCGCAATATTGAAGCGCAGCCGTTCCGCGATTTCGATGGCGAGTGGTTCGGGAGTCTCAGGCAGAATTACTATGAACTCATCTCCTCCGAACCTCGCAACAACGTCCATGGACCGGAGGGTGTTCAGCAACGTTTCCGCCAGCGTCTTGAGGATCTTGTCGCCGAAAAGATGGCCGAAGGTATCATTGCAGTATTTGAATCCATCCAAGTCCAACATGAGGAGGCTCAGGCTGTGGTTATGCCGTTCTGACCGGGCCAGTTCATCTTTCAGCCGCTCAAACAGGTACCGGCGGTTCAAGAGGCCCGTCAGAGAGTCCGTTATCGTCAGCTTTTTAAGCTCCTCAGCCTTCGTGTATAAGTCGTTTCTCTCCATGACGATGGCAGCGTGCGTCGCGAACGATTGCACCAGTTTCAGGTCTTCTTCATCAAAAACTTCGCCGGTAGTTTTGTCCGAGAGGTTCAGCACCCCGATGGTGCGGTCTTCGATTTTGAGCGGAACGCTGACAAACGACGGTGTTTTATAATGCTGTCTGTTTTTTTGGCGTGTTCTTGGATCGTTTTCTACATTTTCAACGAGCAGCGGTTCGCCAAGCTCCATCACCTTCCCGGCAATCCCTTCTCCGCGATTGATCCGCAGCTTCAGCCCCACTCCCGCGACGACCCCTTTTTTCACTTCAAGGAGAAGCGCATCCGTCGCCTGATCCAGCAGCATGAGCGACCCCTGCTCGGCCTTCAGCAGTTCCGCTGATTTTTCGAGAATCGTGCGGAGCAGCGTTTCGTGGTTCTGAATGGGCGTTATCGCCTTCGTGAGGTCCGCAAGCGTGGCAAACCGGTTGAATTTTTTGTAGAGATCCTGGTGAAGACGATGGTTCTCAATCGAAAGCGCCGTTTGCTGGCAGAACGTGGCGATAATCTGCTTGTCGCCCTCCTTGAGGACCATGTCCGCGATGCGCACGATGGCCTCCAGTTTTTTGCTGATCAGAACAGGGAAAAAATAAAGCGCACCCATGCCGTTCAGGAAATCAGCGCGGGGGTCCCGCACCGGTTCCGCGGAAAGAACAAACGGTTTGCCGCTGTTGAGTTCGCGGACCACCGCGTCGTGTTCGCTGATCGCAACGGCTTCCGTCGGCCGTTTGCTTCGCGTCAAACTGAACTGGCTGAGGTACTTCCCCTGTTTCTTGTCCAGCGGAAGGATGGCAATCGATTCTATGTCGAGCAGGGTGGAGAGCTTTTCCACCATGTCCCGGTACAGCGCTTCCGGGCGCTCTTCGGATGCGCTGCCCCATGTTCCCAAAATATGCTTGAGGTTCTCGAATTTTTTTCTGAGGGTAACGTTTTCCTGTGAATTCTTAAGAAGCCTGGTCACGACATCAGCCACAAAGCCGCAAACCTTGTAGGCATGCTCAAACGTCGTGAATGTAAGCGGCGTCGGTATGGAAATCGTGTCAAGGCCCGCTATGCTGACAAGGTTCATGCATTCACGGAAATCCTCGTACGAGGAAAAAGATCCCTGCCCCAGGATAATTGCCTTTTCATGCATGTACTCGATCGGGAGGGAAAAGCATACGATCTTCGCATAGCATTTGTAGATCTCGGGTTTCCCGGTCAGCAGCGGTTTTGTCATTAACGGATCACAGTACGATTTGCACTGATCCTTGAGCGCCGGTGCGGACTTCTGGAACGCGCGGCACAGCGGCAGCGCACCCGGAGAGGCGAAGAGCAGTTGCCTAGTCTGAGAATAGATGCTCAGGGAGAAGCCGAGGCTGTCAGAAAGCGTCGTGAAGTGGTCCCGCCACGTCTCGGTCGTGAAGAGGTCCTTCAGTTCATCTCCTTTAATTGCGTTCAGCACGGGGCCTCCGACGAACCACATCCTTTGCTGCAGAACAACGTTTTGAACAGCTAAAACCAAGAGAACCGACGCATCGCACAATGCGGAAGTCTGGCGGAGTTGCAAAGTGTCCGTGTGAATCACGAGGAGTGCGGAATACTCAGGGGAACTGTATTCAGCCGTTTATTCACCCTCGGATATCAAACGCCGTGCAGATGCCTTGCCGCGCTGCAAAAAAACCTTGTAAGATATTGTTTTAATTCGGCAGAACGGAAAAAGAAACTTTTAAGCCGCATTATAATTACCATAAGACTGATAGGGCGTCAAGGAAAATCAAGGGAAGAATATACCAGAAAAAATTGGCGATTTGCGGCTTGGGCGGTGCTCCGGAAAGCGACCAAAAAACATTTTTTTTTGCTTTTTTTCTGCGTGTATTATCGCCGCTGCGAACGAAAAAAAACATCGTGCGAAGCGTTCTGAAATGGTGTTCACTCCGGCAGGAGCAGGGGGTCGCAGGAAAGGGATTGGTAAAGGCAATTGTCCCCTTTTTTACAGCGCTATCGGCGGCTTCTGGTTTGCGTGCAGCATATCATACGCAGGATCTTCCAACCGCGCATAGCTGGAAACCGTCCCGAGCTTCCAGGTATAGACTTTGCCGCACTTGGCGCACGCCACTCCGGTGACTTCGTCTTTGCAGACAGGACAGTAAAC
Source organism: uncultured Nitrospiraceae bacterium (assembly GCA_964586075.1). Taxonomy (GTDB): domain Bacteria; phylum Nitrospirota; class UBA9217; order UBA9217; family UBA9217; genus JBAZLV01. The sequence continues at coordinate 44,808 of CAZPGZ010000026.1, forward strand.
TTCATAGCGCCGTGAAAGTTGGGAATCGTATTTCCGGATATTTATTCGTATCCCCCGGCAGGAAATTTCATTGTTCAGCTTTGCTCCGCAGAGGCATTGCAGGTCAAGCGGCCAGGGAAGCATTTCCTCGAGAGTACACGCCGCTTCACAAAGGAGGTCTTCAAGCTCATCATGTTCGGTATATCCCAGCAGCTTTTCGGTAAGTTTTTCCCGAATGCTGATCATCAGGGCGTCTTCTTTCAAAAACCGAAGCATCTTCAGCAGCCGTTTTTCTCCTTCTCCTATCCGGGAGAGCGTGCGAAAATTTTTGTGGTTTTTATAATACTCCTGCAAGTAAATCAGCAGCCAGATTTGCGTCATATCATAAAAAAATTCCAGCACGGGATAGTAGCCGTATTTTGCCTTAATGGCCCGTTCCACATCGGCACGGTCTTCCGGTATGGCGGGAAATACGGCAATCAAGAGCCCTTCCTCGAAATCCTCGTAAAAAAATGGGGTGCCTGAAAAATGACTGTATCCGCAATGGGTGCACTGAACATTGTTGAATTCCCAGTTTAAAAGCGCGGTTTTTGCCTGCGAGGTTTTGGTAACGTCGACCCAGGTTATGATGCGGGCCTCAAACTCACGATTGCACTTGTGGCACTGAAAGGTTTCAGTACTGTAGGCTTCCGCATTTCGTGCAAGCAAATTGAACATAATTTTATTATACACTTTTTTTTTAAAACTTACTTCAAAATACTCTTGCGTTTGTGGTAATATAGCCCCCGTTACACAGGCCGACAAGCATATTGATGCAGAAAGATACATTTTATGAACTATATTTTCAAGAATTCTTTTATGAAAGGGACTTTTCATGCCTGTTAAAGATGATGCGATCCTGACTGCCGCGCTCCACTCGGAAGTCGAGACCAGGTTTCTTACCTATGCGCTTTCGACCATTGTCTCCCGTTCTCTTCCGGATGTCCGCGATGGATTGAAGCCGGTGCACCGCAGAATACTGTTTGCGATGTGGGAGATGGGCCTCGGCCCCACTGCAAAATTCAGAAAAAGCGCCGCGGTCGTCGGTGAGGTGCTGGGCAAATTTCACCCGCATGGAGATCAGGCCGCCTATGACGCCATGGTCAGAATGGCGCAGAATTTTTCGCTGCGGTACCCCCTGGTGGAAGGATCGGGAAACTTCGGCAGTCTCGATGGCGACCCTGCGGCCGCCATGCGATACACGGAGGCAAGGCTCTCCCGGATTGCTGAAGAGCTCCTTGTGGAAATCGACAAGGAGACCGTTGGTTTCCGCCCCAACTACGACAACTCGCTCAAAGAGCCGTCCGTGCTGCCCGCCCGTTTCCCGCAGCTTCTTGTGAACGGGACGTCGGGAATCGCGGTCGGCATGAGCTGCTCCTTCCCTCCGCACAACCTCGGTGAAATAGTTGACGGCCTCGTGGCCCTCATCGACGACTCCAACATCGATGTCAAGGACCTGCTCAAATACATAAAGGGCCCGGACTTCCCGACCGCGGGGCAGATATTGAACTCCAAAAAAGAGATGAAAGAGATCTATCAGTCCGGCAGCGGCGGAATCAGAATCCGGGGTGAATATACGGTTGAAGATCTTCCGCGCGGGAAGCAGGCCATTGTGTTTTCCTCCATCCCGTACATGGTGAACAAGGCGAAGCTTCTGGAGAAGCTCCTCGGCCTGATGGAGGACAAGAAACTTCCCCAGGTCACCGCGGTCCGGGATGAGTCAACTCATGAAGTCAGGCTTGTGCTTGAACTGAAAGCGGATACGAACGCAGAACTCGTGACAGCCTATATTTTCAAGCACACGGACCTCGAGTCCACCTTCCCGATGAATTTCACGGCGCTCAAGCCCAACATGGAGCCGGAGCGGCTGTCCCTGAAGGAATTGATGCAGTACTTCCTCGACTTCCGGTTCGAGATTACCACCAAACGGCTCAACTACGATCTGCGTCTCCTGAAAGCGCGGCTGCATATATTAAAAGCGTTCGAGCTGCTGTACGATGATCTTGATACCGCCATCAAAATAATCCGCAGAGCAAAATCGCGCGAGGACGCCACGGAGAAGCTGAAAAAGCATTTTAAATTCGATGATGAACAGGTAAAAGCCATCCTCGAAATGCAGTTATACAGGCTCGTGGGCCTTGAGATTGAACGCATCCTGAAGGAAAAAGCGGAAAAAACGAAACTGAAAAAAGATATAGAGGCAATTCTTGCGAGCCAGAAAAAAATCTGGGGTTTGATCAAAACAGAGCTGGTTGAAATCAAGGAAAAGTACGGCGACAAGCGCAAATCCGTGATCAAGGCGGCTGAGGACGTGGAATTCACCCAGGAGGACTTCATCGTGCATGAGGACGTTACCGTGATCCTCACGAAAATGGGGTGGATCAGGCGCGTGAAGACCGTGGGAGAAAACCTTCGCTTCAAGGAAGGAGATGACCTCCTGTCGCTCCTGCCTGCGAACACGCGGGACAATATCGCCATTTTTTCCTCGGCAGGAAAAGTGTATGTAATAAAGGCCCATGATCTTCCCTCCGGAGCAGGTTTCGGCGAGCCGGTCCAGAGCCTGTTTAAATTCGGCGATGGGGAGCGTCCGGTGTCCACGATGAACTTCTCAACCGTTTTAGGCGGAGGCGCCGCCGCGGGTGACGAACAGGGAAAACAGCCCCAGCTTTCACTCGGAGCCGAAAACGCCGTTGCACTCAGCGTTTCGGCAAAAGGGATCGGATTCAAGTTCGAACTTTCCCAGTTCAACGCCGTGACCACGCGTCCGGGAAAGAAATTCGCCGGGGTCAAAACCGGAGACAGCATTATGGGCGTGGACATCATCGACCTGCCGAATGTGCTGTTCCTCACCACCGAAGGCAAGGCAGTTGTCGTGGCCGCAAAAGACATCCCCCTGCTCTCCGGCGCGGGCAAGGGAGTCAAGCTCGTGAATGTCAAGGCCGGGGAAGTGGCGCTCTTCCGTCCTGTACGCAAAGGCGACCAGGTACGGGTGATCGACGAAAAAGACAAGGAAAAAACCATTGACCTCAAGCACTTCGGCGTAATGACACGCGGCAGTGTCGGTCTGAAGGCGGTAAAGGCGGTCAGGTTCGTGTAGCAGAAAACAGCGGCCCTGTGATGCTTTTATAATTATGAAAAGTTATCGAAAAGAACTCTGGTTCAATATCCCCGCGCATCGGGGCTTCGTGAATATCACTCCGCAGGTCGAAGCCTGCCTTCGCGAAAGCGGAGTCAGCGAAGGCATGATTCTGGTAAATGCAATGCATATTACCGCTTCAGTCTTCATCAACGACGATGAATCAGGGCTGCATCATGATTATGACGTTTGGCTTGAAAAGCTCGCTCCTCACGAGCCGGTTTCACAGTATCAGCACAATCGGACCGGAGAAGACAATGGCGACGCCCACCTGAAGCGGCAGGTCATGGGACGCGAAGTCGTGGTGGCCGTGACAGACGGCAGACTCGACTTCGGCCCCTGGGAGCAGATTTTCTACGGCGAGTTTGACGGGAGAAGAAAGAAGCGGGTGCTGGTGAAAATCATCGGGGAATAACTAAGCCAGTTTACCCACAGCAGCTGCTGCCGCTTTTTCCAGACGTGTCGCTGCACCCGCAGGTCGGCTCCCCGCCGGTAATCATGCTGTTGATGATGGCGGCTGCGCATCCCACGCCGGCCTTGACGGTAATGGCGCCGAAATCGCAGTTCCTAGCGCAGGCGCCGCATTCCAAGCACAAATCCTTGTCCGTAACAGCGGCCCGCTTCTCATGCATGATAAAAACTCCGCGCGGGCAGACATCGACGCACCGTCCGCACCCCGCGCATTTGTCCGCAGCATATTCCAGTGTCGTAACATCAGCGAGATATTTCATAGAATCCCCCATTCAGCAATCTTGTACAAAACCACCAGCAGCAGCGTTATTCCGGCCGCGCTGATATAAACCGGAAG
>CAZPGZ010000027.1:0-46190 GCA_964586075.1 uncultured Nitrospiraceae bacterium
GCTCTTCCATCGAAACATAGCATGAGAGAGAATGTTCCGCGGCCATTTTGCTTACGGCAGCAAGCATGGCATGCGGACCGCAGGCATAAATCACCAGGTGAGTTTTTTTCTCGGCTCTCGTCAAAAATCTGTTCAGAATATCGGTGGTCATTCCCTTTACGCCCATGCTGCCGTCTTCCGTTGCTATGTGCACCGTGGAGCAGCATTCACGAAAACGGTTCAAGACTCCTGAGGGGGGCAGACAGTCCTTGTATCGGGAGCCGACAAACAAATGCACAGCACCCTTTATCCGCTGAGACAAAAACTGGAGCGGAGGAAAACCGCTGCCGCCCGCCACCAGCACCGCGGTTTCATTTTTTTTCGGCAGAGCAAAACCATTGCCGAGCGGCCCAAGAAATTGGAGCGTGCGCCCCGCTTCCATTCGCGTAAGAAGCGCGGTCCCTCTGCCCGCGATCCGGTACAGGATTTCAATGGTCGAGCGGGACGGAACAGATGCGATACCAAACGGGCGTGCCAGCAGCGGGTCCAGATTTTCCGACACTCTGAGCATAACGAAGTGTCCGGGGCGCGCCGTTGCTGCCGCCGCAGGGGCTTTCAGGATCAGCCGGTAATAACCTCTGCCAGCGGATTCGTGTGTAAGGACAATCCCCGTGTGCAGTCTAGAAGGCCTCAATCTGGATCTCCCGGATTTCGTATTCGACGGTTTTAGCAGGTGTTTTGATGGTCACAACATCGCCGACCTTGTGACTGATCAAGGCTTTTCCCACAGGGGACTGCACCGAAATTCTCCCTTTTTTAAGGTCTGCCTCTTCCTGTCCCACGAGAGTATACTTTCTGATATCGCCTGACTCCGTGTCGGCCAGGACTACCGTGGAACCGAACACTACTTTTTCATTTGAGAGCTTGGACACGTCGATAATCTGCGCATGGGCCAGTTTATGTTCCAGCTCGCGTTTTTTCGCATCGAGGTGCCCCTGACGTTCTTTTGCGGCATGATATTCCGCGTTCTCCGATAAATCGCCGTGGGCACGCGCTTCTTCGATGTCCCGAATATTTTTGGGACGCTCCACCTTGATAATGTGGTCGAGTTCCGCCTTCAGCTTTGCATACCCTTCTTTGGTCATAGGTATTTTCTGGGTCATGATGTATGATACTCCTGAATGGACTTTACCTGCAGGTGGTTCTTTTTGATTGCCGCGATGCCGCGCACTGCCGCCTTGGCCGCTGAAAGCGTTGTAAAATAGGGAATCCCTTTCATAAGCGTCGTGCGCCGGATTGAGTAGGAATCCTTTTGCGATTGGGCTCCATACACGGTATTGATCACAAAATCCACCTGCATGTCCGTGATCTGGTCCACGATGTGCGGCCTGCCTTCGGTCACCTTGTTGACGGTTTCCACGGTGATTCCCTGCCGTTTCAAATAATCTGCGGTGCCCCTTGTCGCAACCAGTGAAAATCCCATCTGTTCGAGCCCCTTCGCCACCTCAAGCAAACCGGATTTGTCTTTATCCTTAACGCTCAGAAACACGCGGCCAGACTCCGGCATGGGATTGCCCGCTGCAATCTGTGATTTTGCAAATGACATTCCGAAATCCGTGTCTATTCCCATCACCTCACCGGTGGATTTCATTTCCGGTCCGAGGAGTGTGTCCACGCCGGGAAATTTGGCGAAGGGGAAAACGGCTTCCTTCACCGCAATATGCTTGATCTCTTTTTCCTTCGTAAACCCGAGTTCCGTGAGTGTTTTTCCGCCCATCACTTTGGCGGCAAGTTTTGCAAGCGGCACGCCGATGGCTTTGCTTACGAAGGGAACTGTTCGGGAAGCACGGGGATTAACCTCGAGAATATAGATCCGTCCTTCTTTCACGGCGAATTGGATGTTCATTAAGCCGACCACTCCCAGCTCAAGTGCAAGCGCTTTTGCCTGCCGGCTGATTTCTTTCACAATATCCTGGGGAAGCGAAAAAGGAGGCAGTGAACACGCGGAATCTCCGGAGTGGACTCCCGCCTCTTCAATGTGCTCCATGATTCCCGCTACCACCACTGTTTTCCCGTCGGAAATAGCATCGACGTCTATTTCCACTGCGTCTTCCAGATACTTGTCAACGAGCACCGGCCGCTCCGGAGAGGCCTTCACGGCGCGGGACATGTAATCGCGCACGCTTTCCTCGTCATAAACGATTTCCATGGCCCTGCCGCCGAGCACGTACGACGGACGGACCATTACCGGATATCCGATGCGATTCGCTATCGCCACGGCTTCATCGCGGGAAACCGCCGTGCCGCTCTCCGGCTGAAGAAGGTTTAATTTGTCCAGAAGCTCTTTAAAGCGCTTCCTGTCTTCAGCGCGGTCTATGCTGTCAGGCGAGGTGCCGAGGATGCGGACCCCTTCTTTTTCGAGAGGTACGGCGAGTTTGAGCGGGGTCTGGCCTCCAAACTGCACGATCACGCCTTCCGGTTTCTCCCGATGTATGATATGCAAAACATCTTCGAGTGTCAAGGGTTCGAAATACAACCGGTCGGACGTATCATAGTCCGTACTCACGGTCTCCGGATTGCAATTTACCATGATGGCCTCGTAGCCATCGTCTTTAAGCGCGAAGGCTGCATGAACGCAGCAATAATCGAATTCGATCCCTTGCCCGATCCTGTTCGGGCCGCCGCCGAGAATCACGATCTTTTTGCGGTCCGTGGGCTTCGCTTCACTTTCCGCTTGTGCGTCCGCAACGCCCGGCTCCTGATTGCCGAGTCTGTAAAAAGGTTTTTCGTAGGTGGAATATAAATATGGTGTGTGCGCCTCAAACTCCGCTGCGCAGGTGTCTACGGTTTTAAATACCGGGATGATGCCGAGTTCAATGCGCTTTTTGCGAATTGTTTCTTCCGTTGTGCCGAGAAGAGCGGCAAGCCTGCGGTCTGAAAACCCGTATTCTTTTGCCTGTCTGAGGGGATGGTTGAGATCGGGAACAGTGCTGTTCAGAAGAGACATCCCCTGCTCGCGGATTTCTTTTTCCCGGACGATAATCTGCTTGATCTGGTGCAGAAACCAGAGGTCTATTTTGGAAAGCTCGAACACCTCGTCCACACCCATCCCGATCCGAAACGCATCCGCGATATACCATATTCGCTCCCAGTTCGGAATGCTTATCTTCTGACGGACATCCGCCGCCCCATGCTCTTTTTCTCCATGGCGTTCTCGGTGGGACTCCAACCCATACCGGTCGATTTCCATGGATCGGAGCGCTTTCTGAAGCGCCTCCTTGAATGTCCTACCGATGGACATGGCCTCTCCCACGGATTTCATCTGGGTGGTGAGTGTGGCGTCCGCCTGCGGGAATTTTTCGAAGGCAAAACGGGGAAATTTGACGACCACGTAATCGATAGTCGGTTCAAAGGACGCCGGTGTGGCCTTGGTGATGTCGTTTGTAATCTCATCAAGGGAGTATCCGACGGCAAGTTTGGCCGCGATTTTTGCGATGGCAAAACCTGTCGCCTTGGAGGCGAGCGCCGAACTTCGCGACACCCGCGGGTTCATTTCAATAATGACCATCCTGCCGTTGTCTGGATTGATGGCAAACTGAATGTTCGACCCTCCGGTGTCCACACCGATTTCCCGTATGATGCGCAGCGAAGCATCGCGCATGATCTGATATTCCTTGTCGGTCAGCGTCTGGGCAGGAGCCACGGTGATGCTGTCGCCCGTGTGGACGCCCATGGGGTCCAGGTTTTCGATGGAACAGATGATGACCACGTTGTCATGCGTGTCCCGCATCACTTCGAGCTCGAATTCCTTCCACCCGACAACGGACTCTTCGATCAGCACCTGGTGCACCGGGCTGGCCTCGAGACCCCGGGTAATCAGATCGTTGAATTCCTCCCGGTTGTACGCAATGCCGCCGCCCGTTCCCCCAAGCGTGAACGCTGGACGAAGAATCGCCGGAAAACCGACCTGTTCGAGAATCTCATTGGCCTGTTTCATGTTCGTTGCGAAACCGCTCTTGGGCACCTCAAGACCTATCTTCTGCATCGCGTTCTTGAACAGCTCGCGGTCTTCCGCTTTTTTTATCGCGGGAAGCTTGGCGCCGATCAGTTCGACATTGAACTCCTCCAGCACTCCCATTTCGGCAAGCTTTACCGCCGTATTGAGCGCGGTCTGGCCTCCCATGGTCGGAAGCAGCGCGTCCGGGCGTTCCCGTTCAATGATTGTGGCCACCACGTCAGGCGTAATCGGCTCAATATAGGTCCGGTGCGCCATCTCCGGGTCGGTCATGATCGTGGCGGGGTTTGAGTTGATCAGCACGATTTCATACCCTTCTTCGCGAAGCGCCTTGCACGCCTGCACGCCCGAATAGTCGAATTCGCAGGCTTGCCCGATCACGATCGGGCCCGATCCGATGATAAGTATTTTCTTTATGTCTGTCCGTTTCGGCATTTATCGTTTCCCTACCTTACATTTTTCATTCACGCATCGTGTTCCTGCACCCATCCGTTTTCCAAACCGTACCGCTGCATGATCTCATAGGCTTCATCATGCTCCGCCGCTGTAATTCTGCGCGACAACTCTTGCATTGTATGCGCCTTGTACGCCGGGAAATACTGGGACATGAGGCTGATATATACGTCCTTCGATATTTCCTCGGCCAGAAATTTCATGATCGGCTCCGTCCCGGACGCCCCTTCGGGAAGAACAAGATGCCGGACAATGAGGCCCCGTTTTGCGATTCCCTGCTCGTCCACCGCCAGGTTGCCGACCTGGCGAAACATCTCCCTGATTGCCGCCCGGTTTATCTCCGGATAATCCGCCACACCGGAATACCGCGCTGAAACGGCACCATCCGAGTACCGCATGTCCGGAAGATAGATGTCCACGATACCGTCAAGCAGATGAAGCGCCTCCAGCGACTCATAGCCGTTCGTATTATAGACTATCGGCAAGTCAAACCCCTGACTTCGGGCAATGCCGAGCGATTTCAGAATCTGCGGCATATAATGCGACGGCGTTACCAGGTTTACGTTATGGCAGCCTTTTTCCTGCAGCCAGAGCATCTGGCCCGCGAGCTCTTCCGGATTTTTTTCTACACCATTGCCCATCTGGCTGATTGGATAATTCTGGCAATACACGCAGCGGAGATTGCAGTTCGCTAGAAAAATCGTGCCGGAACCCCGGAAACCGGAAATCGGCGGCTCCTCGCCGTGGTGCGCGTTCACACTCGACACCAGCGGATTCAGGCCCGACCTGCAGAAGCCAGACTTGTCGTTCTTCAGTCGGTCCACTCCGCATGTGCGCGGACAGACACGACAACCCTGCAGCAGGCTATACGCGGCTTCGATCCGCTTTTGTAATTCGGCATCGGGAATCATCACAACAAACTGATTTGCAGTCCTTTTCAACCTTGCTCTATCGAATTCCGAAACAGTGTGCTTCAGCGTTTTTCTCTATGCTTTTCCATCATATCGGTAAATCGCTTGAACAGATATCTGCTGTCGTGCGGTCCCGGTGAGGCTTCTGGATGATACTGGACCGAAAACGCGGGCAGCGTCTTGTGCTGAAAGCCTTCGCAGGTTTTGTCATTGAGGTTCATATGCGTCATCACAACCTGATCTTTCACCGTGTCCATGTCCACGGCAAAGCCGTGATTCTCCGCGGCAATCTCTACTTTACGCGTCGTCAGATCCATAATCGGCTGGTTGCCTCCGTGGTGGCCGAATTTAAGCTTGTACGTTTTGCCGCCGAGTGCAAGACCCAGCAGTTGCTGGCCCAGACAAATGCCGAAAATGGGTTTCTTACCCAGAAGCTTTCTGATATTTTCGATTGCATAGGTCACCGGTTCCGGGTCGCCGGGGCCGTTGGAAAGAAAAATTCCATCCGGTTTCATGGCAAGCACGTCCTCAGCAGACATCGTGGCCGGAACAATGGTCACATTGCACCCTGCGCCGGTGAGCAACCGGAGAATATTGCGTTTGATGCCGTAGTCATAGGCAATAACTTTATACCGGGCAACAGGTTTTTTCGCATATCCCTTGCCCAGGTTCCAATCCCCTTCCTCCCAGGTGTATGGCTCTTTGCAGGTAACGTCCTTGGCCAGATCAAGCCCGCTCATTTTGGGAAGCGCCTTTGCTTTTGCCACAAGGCTTTCAGGATTCAGATCGCGCGTGGAAATCACCCCCGGCTGCGCCCCGAAGTCGCGAAGATGACGGGTGAGCGCCCGCGTGTCAATGCCTTGAATGCCGACAATGCCGCTTTCCGCTAGGTAGCTCTGAAGGGACTTGTTCATACGCCAGTTGCTCGGAAAATCCAAGTGTTCCTTCACGATAAAGCCTTCCACGTACGGTTTGACGGACTCGACATCTTCGCTGTTCACACCGTAGTTTCCCATCTGCGTATAGGTCATCGTGACGATCTGCCCTTTATACGACGGGTCAGTCAGAATCTCCTGATATCCGATCATGCTCGTGTTGAAGACCACTTCACCGGTCGTTTCGCCTTCAGCACCGAGCGAACATCCTTCAAATACCAAACCATCTGCCAATGCAAGGAGAGCTCTTTTCATATTTATTTTCCTTTAATCTGCAATTCAAAATCTGAAAACCGCACTACGAGTATGATTCCTACCCTGCCGACATACTACCGCCTACAATTGCTTGCACAATTCTGCCTTTGAGTTTCCATCCATGAAAAGGCGAGTTTCTTGCTTTCGATTTGGACTGTGATATGTCCACAACCCACTCCTCGCGCGGGTCGAGAATCGTGATATCAGCGTCAGCGCCGACCGAAAGGGTCCCCTTGCTGAGTTTCAGCACGGACGCCGGATTGCAACTGAGTTTGCGAACCGCCTCGGACAAAGAGAGAATTCCTTCCTCCACCATCTTATACGTAAGCCCAAACGCCGTTTCGAGCCCGATTATTCCGAAGGGGGCGGCATCGAGCGGTTTTTTCTTTTCCTCATCGCTGTGCGGCGCGTGGTCTGTGGCGATCACGTCTATCGTGCCGTCCCGCAGGCCCTGTTTGACCGCCGTCACGTCATGTGCCGTGCGGAGCGGCGGGTTCATTTTTGCAAGCGTGCCGTAGTCCCTCACCGCTTCATCGGTCAGGGTGAAATAGTGGGGACAGGTCTCGGCCGTAATTTTCACGCCACGTACCTTTGCCTCACGAACAAGTCGGACGGAACCGGCCGTGCTGACATGCGCAATATGCAGACGACAACCCGTCAATTCCGCCAGTGCAATGTCTCTCGCGACCATGATATCTTCTGCTGCGTCGGGAATACCCCGCAAACCGAGCGCTTTGGAAACGGCGCCTTCGTTCAGGACGCCATGATCGGCAAGACTGCTGTCTTCACAGTGTGAGATGACAAGAAGGTCCAGACCGGCCGCGAGATCCATGGCGCGGCGCATGACTGCCGAATTCATGACGGGTCTGCCGTCATCGGACACGGCAACGCATCCTGCCGCCTGAAGCCCGGCCAGATCAGCGAGTTCTTCGCCTTTTGAACCTCTGGTGATCGCGCCGATGGGGAAAACTCTCGTGGAGGCACGCTGAGCCTGGGTCAGGATGAATTTCGTGACTGACGGATCATCATTCACCGGGTTCGTGTTCGGCATGCAGCAGACCGAAGTAAAGCCTCCGGCCTTTGCCGCGGCTGTGCCGGTCTCGATTGTTTCCTTGTATTCGAATCCGGGTTCACGGAGATGCACATGCATGTCGATAAGGCCCGGAATAACGATCTTGTCTTGAGCGTCAATAACCTGCGCTCTTTCCACCGGAAAAGAGCCCGGTTTCTTAATCCCGGCAATCCGGCAGTCGGATATCAAAAGGTCAAGCCTTGCTTCAACATTATTTTCTGGATCGATAATCAGCCCGTTTCTAACAAGAATGTTCATGGAAAACTCTCATTCCTCCAGAATCACTACTTTTTCTTCCAGACCGTCTTCAGACAGCATCACCTCGACTTTTTCCCGTGAGGACGTCGGGAGATTCTTGCCGACATAATCGGCGCGGATCGGCAGTTCACGATGGCCCCTGTCAACAAGCACGGCAAGCTGGATGCGTTTCGGCCTGCCGTAATCCATAATGCCGTCGAGGGCAGCCCTGATGGTCCGGCCGGTGTACAGGACATCATCGACAAGCACCAGAAGTTTGTTCTGAATATCAAATGAAAGCTCCGTGATGTATGTCATCGGTCTGGATTTCCTGGTCGCAAGATCATCCCGGTGTTTCGTAATATCCAGCGTGCCCACCGGTGGTTCAACTCCTTCAATTTTCTTGATTCTGCAAGCCAATCGCCTGGCGAGATGGATGCCGCCGCTCTGAATGCCCACAAGGACGAGATCCTTCGCGCCTTTGTTCTTTTCCAGTATCTCATGCGCGATCCTGGTAAGCGCGCGGTCAATGCCTGTTTTATCGAGAATAAGTGTTTTTTCCTTCAGACTCATACGTTCGGATCTCCCGCGTGACGGTAAAAAGGCACAAAAAAACCTTCTCCCTGTATCAGGAAGAAGGCCTGTTTTTTTCAGTAAACACAGTCTTGGTGTAGAATGTCGTCATTATGGTCCCTTTCTGGTCTCACAGGACCAGACTTAAAGAGGAGTGCTTTATGTGATAAGCACAATACTCCAAACAATGAGTTTCTGTCAAGAACTTTTTCACGATTTACTTGAAACAACCGGAGAAATCTGTTAGAGTCATACCCACAGAAGAATACAGGAGAAACAGTCATGGGAGAGTTGAGAAAAACAGCGATTGTGACGGGAGCGGGAACAGGCATCGGCAAAGGCATTGCGCTCGCTTTTTTGCGGGAGAACTACTTCGTTGCTCTTGCCGGCCGGCGTTCAGAACTGTTAACCAAAACAGCCGAGGAAGCGGGTCAATTCGGCAAACATGCCCTGGTAATACCCACAGATGTAAGCGATCCCGCCTCTGTTCGTTCTCTCTTTGCCAAAGTAAAGGAAACCTTCGGGCGACTTGATGTTCTGTTTAACAACGCAGGGGCTGGAGCACCGGCAATCCCGCTGGAAGACCTTACCTACGAACAATGGAAAGCGGTCGTGGATGTGAATCTGACCGGCGCCTTCCTCTGCACCCAGGAAGCGTTCAGGCTCATGAAAAACCAGACTCCCCGCGGAGGACGCATCATCAACAACGGCTCCGTCTCGACCCATGCACCGCGGCCCAACACCGCGCCGTATACGGCCACGAAGCACGCGATAACGGGCCTGACCAAATCAACGTCGCTTGACGGACGCGCATACGATATCGCGTGCGGGCAGATTGACATCGGCAATGCGGCAACCGACATGACGAAACCGATGCGAAACGGCATTCTGCAGGCCCATGGCGGCATCGCCGTGGAGCCGACAATCGACGTCGAACACGTAGCACGCGCCGTGGTTTACATGGCAAGCCTTCCCCTGGAAGCGAATGTGCAATTCATGACCGTCATGGCGACAAAAATGCCGCTCATCGGCCGCGGATAAAACGGGCACCCCCGCTTCCTGCGGAAACGTTATTTTGTTGTGAACAGGAACTCCGCCACATAGAGAAGCAGCAGAACGAACCATCCTCCGAGGATGATGAATTCCAGCGTTGCTCGATACGACACGCTGAAATTTTCCGTCGCCATGGTATACACGTCTTCCAGCGTGTCAAGCTTCTCCTTGATCGACGCTTTCCAGCTGTCGAGATGAAACTTCTTCGAAATCAGCGAATACAACTTCGCGGAGTACCAGTCCCCGATCAGCTTGATGTTGCGTTCCACGGATTCCGACTCAAGAATGGACTCAGTTCTGATCTCGATAATTTCTTTCACGACCCGTCTGATTTCCACTGACCGAATAATCGGAAGCCGTTCTGAAACCCCCATGAGGCGCAGGGTTTTTTCCAGCCGCAAATCCAGATCATTATCGAGAATTCTCGATTTCAGCAGCTGCAGGTTGGCAATTTCGAACAATTCTATATTGCTTGCAAAATCACCCGCGGCATCAAAAATAAACGCACCGTCCCAATCCACAATCGTAACGTCATCTTTTCCATATTTCAGGTACGATGAAAGCGTGGCATGGACCTCCTCTTCATCAAGCAGGATTTTCTCGTTCTTCAAAAATGCTGCGATTTTCTCACCATACCGGGACAGATACACTTCGGGATCGCCGCTGTAACCCGATATACAGTACACGCTGTATTCTTCATCAAACTGCGGATTGCAGCAAAACGTCCTCAGAACGTTTCTGCATTCAGCGAGGAGCGACCGCTTCAGCTCAAGCGTTGCATCAGACAGAATATTTTTCAAGTCCAGCGACGCCTCGACCACAACGGCATCAGGCAGATATGCCTTCGCGAGAAAATCAACTTCGATGCCGTCGATCGCGCGCTTTTCGATCTTAATGATTTTCTGCTTCGGGATGACGTCCGGATAACTCGGAGCGCTCTTCATGGTTTTGATTTCGACAACGTTGGAGGTTTCCAGGTTTATAGTGGTTTCTGCGACAAGAAAGACAACCAGTTTCCCCGAAAGTTTTTTCATGCTGGGTTTCATATCAGCCACCTTTACCAGGAGCAGAAATTGGTGCCGCCGCGGGTGTTGTTTACACCGGTTTCAATATACTATTGAAAAACGCTTTTCAGCAGCTTGGTGACACGTGCGGCAGGGTCTTTTCGTATTTTTTTCTCTTCTTCACCCACCATGAGAAAAAGGCCGTCCAAGGCCTTTTCAGTTACATAGCGGTCCAGATCAACTGCCTGCTCTTTTAAGATAGGCAGCGTCTTTGCGATATCCATAAGGTCCTGAAAAGAGCGGGTCGCGCCCGTGCTGTTCACGGTTTTTGCAATCACCGGTTTAAATGCGGCATAGAGATGGTCATACGTTTTAGATTTCAGGTACTCGGTAGCGGCCGTGTCTCCACCTCGGAGAATTGTTTCCGCATCATGCATGGTCATGTTCTTTACCGCTTCGACGAAAAAAGATCGCGCTTTGGGAGCGGCTTCCTCCGCGGCCCGATTCATGCTGAGTTCGAACCGGTCCACTTCTTTCCGGAAACCGGTTTCCCGCAGCACCTCCGCAATACGATGCATTTTTTCCGGCACGACGATTTTGATGAGCTGATTGCCGAAGTACCCGTCCTGCCGGGACACACTATTGACGCTATTTTTTATGCCGACCGTTAAAGCTTCCTTCAAACCGGCGACTATGGTTTTTGAATCAAGAGTCCCCTGTGAATCATGTTTTTTGCCATTCGTGTTCAGAACCCCTTCTGTGAGTTCTTCGAGCAGGCCTGCGGAAACAGTGGAAGGATAGAACAATGTTATTCCCAACACAAGAAGGATGATACGCATGAGAACCTCTTTGCCATAAACCTGCATCAGCCCCTCCGCAATATCTCAGTCAACTTTGCAGCATATTCACTGCCCGCAGAATCATCACTTACAAGTTCAATGTCTTCAGAACGGGTTACCCCCAGCCCCAGTTCAACCGCACGCGCTATCTGCTCCTGTTCAAATATCTTCTTATTCATGATGGCCTTGTTGCTGCCCAACTCCTTCAAAATCGAGAGACCGACCGCATCAATGGCAATCCGGTCCGTGCCGGCAAGAATAACATCAGGACGCTTTACAGGGCCATGTGACGGGCCTTTATCCACGAACGCATCAAGAGCGTCAAGGACAATCAGAGATGGTTGATACGCCTGGTTGATTTCGGCGATCATTTTCTGGATGCTGATCAATGAGGTATGAAGTTCAATCATATTTGCATCTCTCAGACACCCCACCGAAAGCTTGAGCGACATGGAAAACACCCCTCCGCTGCCGTGGGTTTTAAGACAACAGGTGGTCACCACGCAGGGAGACTCTAAAACAGGCCGGGCCATGTCAAAGCCGTTCACCCAATGGCTTTTCTCCGGCTGTATGCGCACCCAATCCGATTCGGGGAGGTCTTCAAACCTGACAACTCCAACCCCGCGCTGTATGCATAATTCATAGATTCCTTTTTGTTTCAAAACATCGCCGATTCTCGGCATGCCGCTCCGGTCTCCGACCGTGATGCTCTTGCAGCCCATATTTCTGAGCTGGTTAATCAACTGAATGAGCGTGTCATTGTGGGTTGATGCGGGAAACGGATCAGCGGAATTGAAATTCGGTTTGAGCAGTACGTCATTTCCCTGGACCGGATTTATACCAAGGAGATCAATGGCCCTTCTGATCCCGCTTGCTCTGTCGCGGGTTTTGATCAGCGCTAGCCTGGTCTTGACGATTTTTTTTGCGGATTCTGTAGGTGCCGGCATGACCGCAGCCCCGGCATGCTCCATGCGTCCCTGAACTACCAGCACAGTCCCTGCCGCCAGTTTTGTCAAAAACTCGCGCCTGTTCATAACTGCCCTTATGTCCGTCCATCGTGTTTAATGATTACGGTCGATGACAAAATTATAGCAAAAAAGCTGTTCCAGTAATTCTTTGATATGAAAGATGCTGCAGCAAAGATGCCTGTATGTTTTGTTATTGATGTTCGCGTCCAGCCTTACGGCATTGAGGAATATTTTTTGAACGTAATGGGAGGAATCTCCATCCGCTTGTTATTGACCATCAGCGCGTTGTCCAGATGCAAAACAGCATTGTTCCCGGCTGACAAGGCAGGATGATCGAAGAAAAGCAGATAGCAGTCAAGTTTGTTGACAGGAAAAGAACCTTCCAAGGACGGCCGCTCCCTCAGATAGTTCAAATCAGCAATGGTATAGTAGCAGGAAAACACCTTTGGTTTTAAGGTTTCTTTATCGTCAAGTCTGAGCGCAACGGCTGCAGGCTTATAAATGCCCTGATTCCTGACAGCAGTGAATTCCATGCGAATAATAAAAAATTTTTTTGTCTGCGCGTCGTTATCCAGTTCAACGCGCACGGTCATGGTCTTGCCGGTCAGAAAATCGACGTTCATCGTACAATCTTCGTCAGCGCATTTCTCCGTCATCTTCCAGGTCTGGTTTTCCTCGATGGAGGCCTTAAACTCTTTATGATTCATCGTTTTGGAGGCACAGCCGCCAATCAGGAAAGCAGCCATACAAAGCAGGACAAAAATCTGCGATCGAAAGAATACGATTCTGTTCAACATGGTCATCGTCCTATCAGTGCGGTCCCGTGATTTGAACCGAAGTTATTTAGTGTCCGGCAGCGTCAATTTCCGCAGCGGTTTTCACAAGGGAACTATATCATAAAAAGAATTGATACAGCAAGTATTTATAAACATACGGAGGTATCTTATGACTTCGAATCTCGGTCGTATATTAGGAAAGAACCTGGACAGGAAGCAACGCTTACCCGCTGACTGCCTTTAGAATGCCTTGAAGCAGCGCAACAGGCGTAGGAGGGCATCCGGGAATGTAGGCATCCACAGGAATGACCTTGCTGATACTGCCCAGAGAAGCGTAGCTCTCACCAAAGATTCCGCCGGTGCAGCCGCAGTCTCCCACGGCAACGACCAGTTTCGGCCGGGGCGTGGCATCGTAGGTTCTTTTCAGGGCAATCGCCATATTATGAGAAACCGGCCCTGTGACCAGTAACATGTCCGCAAAACGGGGGGAGGCGGTAAAGTGGATGCCGAACCGCTCACAATTATAGAGGGGATTGTTGATCGCATGGATCTCAAGTTCGCAGCCATTGCATGAGCCCGCGTCCACCTGGCGTATCGTGAGGCTTTTCCTGAATCGTCGTCTGATTATTTCTTCCAATTGAGACCCGATCTTTTCAATCTCCGGATCGGTGATGGGAGGAAGCGGCTCGGTTACGATACCCGTATGAAATATCTGTTTCAGAATGCGAATCATAATTCTCCGAAATGCCTGTCAATTCCTGGCTGCCGTGAAAAACAGAGTTATATTATAAATCATGTCCTGAATAGGATTGGTTAAAACTTTTATTGCACAGCGGAAAATCCGGCACGATGTTCCCATGAATGCACTGTTCGAGCCCCAGCCAGTTCACGCTCGACGGGTCTCTGACCATGCAACGGTTTATTGCCCCCTGCGGCCCTGACTGTACCCAATAGATAATCTCGCCCCGCCATCCTTCCACGGCTGCGAAGCCCGACTGGTCGGGAGCCGGAACGGGCAAAGGAACCGCGGTACTGCCACGCGGCATGGTCATAAGAATCTCCCGAAGGATCCGGATTGATTCCCTGACTTCTTCAACTCTCACCCATCCTCGTGCGTGAGCATCGCCCGATGTCAGGACCGGGACATTGACTTTTATACGATCGTACGGTGGAAACGGATTCTGCGCACGACAGTCGAGATTGAGACCGCTTGACCGTGCAACCAGACCCACCACACACAAATCGCGGGCTTTTTCAGGCGTCAGGATGCCGGTATCCCTTAGCCGGTCTTCAAGAGACGCATTTTCATCATAAATGACAACCAGGCGCTCGAATTCGACGTCCAGCCAATCCATTTCCGCGAGCATGGTTTGTATGCCTTCATCATTAACATCGACCGTTGTTCCGCCCGGAATGATACTGTCCATGAGAAAGCGATGGCCAAAGAGTCTGAAATTAGTCCGCAGCAATGCTTCTTTGAGGCGGGAGAACTGATACAGCAGAAAAGCAAAAGCAACATCATTGCAGATCGCCCCCAGATCACCCAGATGGTTCGCGATCCGCTCCCGTTCGAGAAACAGCGCACGCAGCCATAATGCACGCTCCGGCAGATCGCACTGGTTCAACGCTTCCACAGCCCTTGCATACGCCAGGGCATGCGCGACCGTGGTGTCTCCGGACACCCTACCTGCCAGCCGCGAAGCATCGTGCCAGGAAAGCGACTCAAAACGCTTCTCGATACCTTTATGCACGTAGCCCAACTTTTCTTCCAGATTCAGGATGTCCTCTCCCAGCGCCTGAAAACGAAAATGCCCGGGTTCGATAATGCCCGCATGCACCGGTCCGACCGGAATTTCATACACGCCCTCGCCGTTCACCTGGATCCACCGGTACTCACCGGGAACTCTCGGCAACGGCTGTGACAGGGGAAATGTTTTTCTGAGCGGCCAGGCGTCCTGGGGCCAATCCTCATGTTTTATCCAGGGACGCGTGTCCGGATTGCCTGTGGCAGTCACGCCCATAAGACTTTTTATCTGTCGTTCAAACCGGTAGGCCGCAGCAAATTTTTTGGTAAGGCTGGGGAATGTGGGGTCATCAAGCGGCGCGACGGTTTTTACCAGAAGATACTCCCCTTCTCTGCGATAGCAGGCATAGATGCCGAAACCTCTGTTGAAAGGCGTTTCGTCTGTCGCCCACTCGCCGGCGAGAAAAGCGCCTGCTTTTTTCAGTTCTCTGGCTGCTTCATTGAACCGTACCCTCGGTATCACGAGTGTCCCCACGGAAGAAGGGAACTGGGAAAGATCCTGATGCGCGTCGGTACCGAATGTTGATTGCATAACGGCGTTCAGTGTGTTCATTTCAACAGCTCCACGGTGGTCTGGAACCAGTCAGCAAGAAATTTTGGCATGTACAGTCCGAGCAAAAGAACCAAAGCCAGGTGCAGCAGCACCGGCAGGTGCGCCACTTTTATGCGGATTTGATGCCCGGGCATGTCTCCCGTGACCATAGGCTGAACACGCCTGAAAATGGCGGCAAAGGATATTCCGAGTCCCAGGAGAAGAAACAATGCCATAAATGGAGCATCCTTGATCGTAGCCGTGAGTATCAGAAATTCGCTGGCAAATACCCCAAAAGGAGGCATACCCACAATCGCCATCGTTCCGAAAATCATGCCCCAGCCGACAAGCGGATTGCCTTTGATAAGCCCCTTGATATTTTCCATTTCCTGGGTCCGGTGCATTTGTGAAGCGTGGCCGGCCGTGAAAAAAAGCGCGGACTTCGTCAGGCTATGGACCAGCATGTGCAGGAGGGCTCCAAAGGTCGCAAGGGGGCCTCCCAGTCCGAATGCGAACGTGGCCATCCCCATATGTTCAATCGAGGAATACGCGAACATCCGCTTGATATCCTTTTGGCGAAGAAGAGAAAAAGCGGCGACAATAATCGTAAGAACGCCGAACCCCATCATGATGTCGCCGGAGTGGTGCGTTCCCGTGGAGCCGTCAACAAGAACTTTGCAGCGCACAAGCGCGTACAAGGCAATATTCAGCAGAAGACCCGAAAGAACCGCGGAGATGGGTGTGGGGCCTTCACTGTGGGCGTCAGGGAGCCAATTGTGGACCGGCACCAGCCCGACTTTCGTGCCATAGCCCACCATCAGAAACACAAACGCGAGAGACAGAATGGTCGGTTCTAGTTGACCGCTTACCTGTTTCAAATTCGTCCAGTGAAGCGCGGCGCCGCCTTCGCCCAACACTTTTTCAGCCGCGAAGTAAAGCAGCACGGTTCCGAACAAAGCGAGCGCGATGCCGACACCGCACAGGATGAAGTATTTCCAGGCCGCTTCAATCGCGGACGGAGTGCGATAGAGTGAAACAAGAAGAACGGTTGAAAGCGTTGCCAGTTCCATGGCTATCCAGAGAATGCCCACATTGTTCGTAAGAAGGCAGAGCAGCATGGCAAAGATGAACAGCTGGAACATGGCGTGGTAAAAACGAATCCGTCGGGTGCCTATCGTCCCGTGCTCCCGTTCACGCCGCATGTAGCGCCTGCTGAAAATGGCAGTTGTTGTCGAGACAAAGGCGGTCAGGACGGTCAGATAGACGCTGAAAGCATCAATGAAGAAAAAATTATTCCAGGCGAGTATCGAACCATACAGATACACCTGCACTGCCAGAACAACACTCGCGACAAAAGTGCACACCGAACCGGCAATATTTACTTCGGGCGCAAGCTTGCGGTCGCCGATAAAGGCCAGTGCCAGCGAGGCCACCAGGGGAATGCTCAATAAGATAAGAAGAACCATGCAAACCTCAAGAATGAATACTTAAAAAAAACAGCGTAAAACGATTATGTTTATGAGTTAATCTTCTTCCTTTAACCGCGCCATCTGGTCCACATCTAGGCTGTCAAACGTCGTGTTGATGTGAAAGAAGAAAATTCCGAATATAAAGGCCGCTATCAGCAAATCCAGCGCAACTCCCAGTTCAACAACCAGGGGCATGCCGTACGTTGCGCTGGTGGCGGCAAACAGCAGGCCGTTTTCCATGGCAAGAAATCCTATAATCTGCGTTACCGCGTGTTTGCGGATAATCATCATCAAAAATCCGAGAAGGACCGTAGCAAGCGCGACGGCAAGAGTCGACTTGGTCACCAGCGTCGACAGCTCTCTGATCGGTCCCGTAAGATGATAGGAAAAGATGACAAGTGCAATTCCCATCAGCATGATCGTCGGAATTTTCACAACTGATTCCACTTCGCGGTGGATTTTCAATTTTCGGATGAGCACCAGAAGAATATACGGCAGCAAAACTACTTTCACCGAAAGCGTCAGAATGGACGAAATATAGAGATGGTGGGCCCCGCTCACAAAACCCACGATTCCCGTGCTGAGGGCAAGCAGAAATCCCTGCAGGGCAAACAGATGCAGGAGTGCGTTCATTCTCCGTTGCACAAGGAGTGCAAACGCCGAGAGCAGAATCAATGCGGCCAGCAAACTGTTTATCTGTGCAGCAAGGGCGGTATCCATATCAATCCAACAGTCCTTTCGTTAAAATCCTTCAAAGCATCTTCTTATTGCATCAACAGCCTTTTATTCCAGAATAAAATATGAAAGCATCCCAAGCGTGGCAAAAAGAAAAGCGCTGCCGAGAAACTCACTCACGCGGAAAATCCTCATTTTGGCAAGGCCGGTTTCGATCAAAACCAAGCCAAGCCCCACAATCACCAGTTTGCCCAGCAAAATCAGGAATGCTATGCAGACCGTTCCGATATCGTTATTCAACGCAATCCCGTGGGGAAAGAAGGCCGCGATGCCCAGCGTGGCAAACAGGAAAAGTTTCATCATTCCCGCCCATTCCATAAGAGCAAGATGCCTGCCGGAGTATTCCAGGATCATGGCCTCATGGATCATGGTCAGTTCCAGATGTGTGGCAGGATTGTCCACGGGTATTCTTCCGGTTTCAGCCAGAGCAATCAAAATAAACGCCAACAGTGCAAAAGCAAGAGACGGTCGCAGAATGGAATATCCCTGAGCAATGGCTGTCACCATATGCGACAGGGATGTGGATTTTGCCACGAGCGAAACGGCAAACACCGCCATAAGCATGGCCGGTTCCGCCATGGATGAAATGGTCATTTCCCTGCTCGACCCCATGCCACCAAAAGCAGTGCCGATGTCCATGCCGGCAAGAGCGGTAAAAAAGCGGGCAATGGCAAAAAGAGCCACCAGGGCGATGACGTCCGCCGCCGCTTCGAAAACCAGCTCCGTGGAGACAAGCGGGATAATGCAGCTGGCCAGAACGGAAACTCCGAACACCAGATAGGGTGTGAAGCGGAATATCCATGACGCGTTTTCCGCCAGGGTAACGTCTTTATGAAACAGTTTTACGATATCGCGATACGGCTGGAAGATGGAGGGAGCGGTGCGGCCCTGGGACCAGCACTTTACCATCTTCACCCACCCGGTGAAAAGCGGGGCAATAAAGAGAAGAATGGCAATCTGAATGAACTCCATTATAAAAGGACTGATTTTCAATGTGTATCCTCACAACCCGCCGAGGTGCATTTTCGGTCGGCAGGACATATGCACAGCCGTGCTATTTTACGAACAGCAGCAGCACCACAATGGTCACAAACGAATAAATAAGATAAATCTGGATGCGGCCCTGCTGGAGCCTGCCGATCCTGCGGGATATCCAGAAGCTTGCGTCAACAACAGGCTGGTACAACCATCCCCAGAAGCGGTCCCTCACTCTGAGGGTATAGTGCAACCGCTCAGGAAACGCAGGATGGGTCTGCGGCGGCAACTGACGCACCTGCTCCTTGATTGCAAAAATGAACCCGAATATTCTGCGCAGCGGCATCGAAAACGAGGTTGCCGTATACTGCATCCGGCTTGTCAGTTTTTTAAACCCACAGTCCCAGAGAGGCGCGCGGTGAATCGTCGCAGGGCGCGCGTGAAGCAGAAAGTATACTGCGACCACCACCGTCAGAATGCATAAAAATGCGATGGGAGCCGAGTACGAAGCCCGCTCATGAGCAATCGGCGTAAGCCACATCCAGCCGAGCCCCGAGGCGGATGAGGCAATCGCGCCGCCGACCAGATATTCCGCCAAAGGGTCCATCCAGGTAATCATGAAGGACGGCAGAATGCCGAGCGCCAGGCAGCTTAATGCGGCAAGCGCCATGCCGATACGCATGGACCAGTCCGCTTCGTGAACAGGAGCGCGATGGTGTCCGCGCTGATGCCCCAGGAATGTCACACCGAAAGCTTTCACAAAGCATGCCGCTGCAAGCGCGCTGGTAAGCGCCAGCAACGCCGCGCCTAATGGAATAAGGACATTTAAAAGCTGACTGGGAAGACCAGGAGAAAGCAAAAAAGCCTGGAACGTAAGCCATTCGGACACAAACCCGTTAAAAGGAGGAAGTGCTGATATGGAAATACATCCGATCAGGAAACAGGCGGCCGTCCACGGCATGCTGTGGATCAGTCCTCCCATCTCCTCCATGTTCCGTTCATGGGTCGCATGAAGAACGGCACCGGCTCCCATAAATAGGAGTCCCTTGAACATCGCGTGGTTCAATGTGTGATAGAGTCCCGCGAGAAGCGCCAGCGCGGCCAGCAGAGGCATCGAGAACGAGGTGAAAATCATGGCAAGTCCGATGCCGATAAGAATGATGCCGATGTTTTCGACCGAATGATAGGCGAGAAGCCTTTTCAGATCGTGCTGCATCAGGGCATACAACACGCCCAGCACCGACGAAACTAGTCCGAACAGCAGGACCAGGGCGCCCCACCACCAGGGGAAATCACCGATCAAATCAAACGTGACACGGACAATGCCGTAAATGGCTGTTTTCAGCATAACGCCGCTCATAAGAGCTGATACGTTAGAAGGGGCGACCGGATGAGCTTCGGGCAGCCAGACATGCAGAGGAATAATGCCTGCCTTGGCGCCAAAGCCGAAGAACGCAAGCAAAAAAGCCAGTGCCGCGAATCCGGCAGGCAACTCCGCCTCGCGCATGGCATCGAAGGTATAGCTGACGAAACCGGTAAATCCCGTGGCGAGTCCCGCCATAACGCCGAACGACAACAGTATGGCGATTGCGCCCACGTGGGCCACGACGAGGTAGAGAAATGCGGCCCGTCTGTTTTCCACGCGCTCATCTTCAAAAAGCACCAAAAAATAAGAGGCTGCAGCCATCAATTCCCAGGAAATAAGGAAGAACAGAGCATCGTCTGCAAGCACGACCAAAAGCATGCCGGCAAGGAACAGAATATAAAAGAATACAAGACGGGTGACTGAACGCTGGCCGAGGAAGCCTTTGACGTAGCCGATGGAATAGATCGAAACGAACGTGGCAAGCAACCCTATAACCACCGAAAAAAAGCCGGAGAGCAAATCAAGCCGCAAATGAAATGGAAGGTCGGGAAGGCCGAGCAGAAGAATCGCCCTGCAAGGAACAGCGCCTGCCGCTGCCCATGCCCCTGCTGCCGCTGCCAGAAAAGACGCCAACGCGGTACAGGAAAAACAGACGGTGATCAACCGTCGCTGGTTCCGGCGCAGCAGGAGCGTCAGAACGAGCGCGAGCAGCAGCAACACGAAAGACACGGACATGATGAGAAGCGGTGAAAACAACACGATTTTTACCTCATTCGACACGTCATGCAAAAAGCAGCCGGTTTTTGGACAATTGCAAAGGACGCTCCCTGTTCCCGCGGCCAGCGCTGCGTACAACATCCTGCAGCGTTATCTGGGCCTACAGAGGTGGGCAACATTTGCGCTGAATTATTATATGGTCGAAAGTGCAGATGCAGTGGTGATGGTATAAGAATTTTTCTGCGGGGATGTTCGGAAGAGGCTACGGGCAAACAAGACTGCACAAAGGCAGACATGCCAAGACATTCGGTGTACATTAAAAAATCCCGTTCATTAAAAGATCAATCGTTGCTGCAAACTCAACCGTAACGTACGGTTGCTGAAGTATAAACGTTTCGTTTTTTTTGTCAAGGAAAAACTCCCCTGGAAGAGCATCCGAGGCAAAAAATACCACATTATTCGGAAAATAACACTTTTTCAAAAATACTTCTGACAGCAGAACTGTTGTGTTCGTAATCGCTGAGAAGCTTGTGGCCTGGCGACACCTCGTCAATCTTGTATCCCATGCGCAAAGCAAGCGAATGCAGCAACCCGGGGTCCCTGGAGAGTTCACTGGTGGCTTGATTCGCAACAATTCTCATCCTGCTTTCGAGAGTCCGTATAAAAAGGTATGCCGTCATCAGGCTCTGATAATCGTCCTGCTCCAGGAGTTTCTCTCGTTTCAGAGCCCTGAGGGCATTGTATGTTCCGGGAACGGTGATGCGCGGATGGTGTTTCCCGTGAAGAAGCTGCAGATATTGCACAAGAAACTCTATATCCACAAGTCCACCGCCCCCCTGCTTGATGTTATAGTGCGTTTGCTTTTCAGTTCCCAATTCCTGTTTCATCCGCTTGCGCATATCAATGATGTCCTGCGCCAGCGATCGTTTGTCAAAATCCTTGTAAATCAGCCCGTGGAGTAATGTATAAAAATCCGACCCCACGGCGCGATCTCCCGCAATAAACCTGGCCCGCACTAATGCCTGCCGTTCCCAGGTGGCCGCCTGGGTTTCGTAATAATTTACAAACGCATCGATGCTTTGCACCAAAGGACCTTTGGTTCCCGTGGGACGGAGGCGCGTATCAACGCGGAAAACAAACCCTTCGCGGGTAAGCGTCGACAGGTATGCGATGGTTTTTTCTGCCACTTTGTTGAAAAATTCAGGCAGGGTCAATTCCCCGGAAGAAGAAGCGGCAAATGCCCCGGAAGATACGAAGAGAATATCAACATCCGACCCATAGGTTAACTCCCTACCGCCCAGTTTTCCGACCCCGATAACCGCGAGGCCTGCAACACCGTTTGTTATCCCGTATCGCCTGCCGGTTTCATCGGCCGCTAGTCTCAGCGCGGCTTCGATGCACACTTCGGCCAGTTTCGACAGATCGCGCGATACGGTTGTGATCCGGATATGATAGAGAAGATCGGCAACGCCGATCCGTATTTCAGACTGATGTTTGAACCGTCTGAGGGCGTCAAGCTTCTGAGTAATATCGGACGCGACGGACAGAGCATCCTGCAGGCTTCTCGCAAACAAAGCGTACGTACCCGCCGCCGAGGTCATCCGGGCGTCTATAAGGTTCTGCAGAAACTCCGGCCTGCCGACAATCATCCTCGAAAAATATTCGCTGTTGGCGAAAATTGCCACAAAAATCTTCATCGCTGAGATATCGAGCGTCACGAACGACTGGATTGTTTCCCAGGAACCCTGAGTCGCCAGAAAAGATTCCAGGTGGTTCAGGGCCATGTCAGGATCCGGAGAGGTGATGATTTCATGAAACAGGGGCGGAAATATGACCGCGAAGAGTTTTCTGCTTCTCGGCGTCTGATGAACGAACGCCGGACCCTCCTGAAGGAGCCGCAGGTTCCGATGCGCCTTCACCGGATTACGAAAGCCGAGGCGGGCAAGCAGCGCAACTGATTCCTGTTCCGGCGTTTCCGGGTCCAGAAGGATGGCCATGTCTTGAGACGATTCTTCGGCAGCATCCTCGTCGCTCGTGAAGGCGAACAGCTGGTCATAGATGCTTCGGACGTTTTTCGTATGCTCCGCATAGTCCCGCAGCAACGACTCGGCTTCCCCTGCCGGCATACGGTATCCCATGCGGCGTGCAAGCGTTCGCAGATCATGCTCGTCCGCAGGCAGCGTCTGCGTCTGGAGATCATCGAGCATCTGCAACCGGTGTTCAACGGTGCGGAGAAAAACATAGGCCCGGGAGAGATCGTCGTGCTCCTGATACGTAATCAGGCCTTTTTGAGAAAGCATATGAAGCGCTTTGAGCGCGCTCTTTTCGCGGAGCGTTCGGTCGCGGCCCGCATAAATCAGTTGAAGCGCCTGGATCACGAATTCAATTTCGCGAATTCCGCCGTAGCCAAGCTTCACATCCCGGTGCGTCTTCCCTTTCAGCTTCACGTCGTCATTGATTTTCTGTTTCATGTCCCGGATTTCGGATATGGCGTTGTAGTCCAGATATTTCCTGTACACGAACGGTGTGATTCTCGACAGGAACTCCGCGCCGACAGCAGCATCGCCCGCCGCAGGCCTCGCCTTGATGAGCGCGGACCGTTCCCAGGTCTGCCCCCAGGATTCATAGTAAATTTCATATCCGCCAAGACTCTGCGCCAAGGGACCTCTCTGGCCTTCAGGCCGGAGTCGCAGATCGACACGAAACACAAAACCATCCGCCGTTTTTTCATTAATCGCAGCGCTGATCTTTTCGGCAAGTTTAATGAAATATTGATGATTCGTGATCTTGTTCTGGGGGGCGCCATCTCCGGAAAACACTCCTTCCGTCTCCCCGTCTCTGGCATAGACGTATATGAGGTCCACATCAGAACTGAAATTCAATTCCATGCCGCCCAGTTTTCCCATGGCGATTACGGCAAATCCGGCCTCCTTGCCCTTGCCGTCGACAGCCTCCATCATCGGTCTTCCATATTTCTTTCCGAGCCCTTCGTCCGCCCTCATCCAGGCCATCTGCAGGCACACGTCCGCGAGGTTCGACAGTTCGCTGACGACATCCTGAAGATCAGCCCTGCCAAGCAGGTCGCGGAGCGCAATCCGCAGCATTTCCTGCTTCCGAAAAACACGAAGGATCCGGTAGTATCCTGTGTCATCAGAGCACTCCTGCAGCATGGCGGTAAGCCGATTCATTAATGCGGTTTTGTCGGGAGGCTGTGACAGGAATTCTGTGGGGAAGATAAGCGGCAAACTGGCGTCCGCGGACGAGATAAGAAAGGTGGAAAGAAACCGACTCGCGCCGAAGATGGTAATAAGACGGAGAAGCAGGAGCCTTTGCGTTCGGCAAGCCGCTGCGAAGGACTTGACGTCCGCGAGAGCGCCTGTAAAACGCTCAAAGTTATTCAGCGCCATGTCGGGATCGGCAGACAGCTTCAGATCGTTAAGGATGTGCGGCAGCAGCTCAGTAAAAGTCTCGCCGCCAAACGTTTTTCCGAGAAGGTCAAGGTTTTTGAGGGCACCTTGAGCGTCTTCTATCCCGATGGATTTCAGGTGTTCCGGAGTCATCAACGCGCTCTGTTTGTCAAATGTCATTTTTTGTATTATACTGACAAGCAAGACGAGATACAAGTATGAAAGAACTGCGCGACAATCAACGCTGCTTTGTGTGCGGCAAAAAAAACCCAATAGGTCTTTCCGTAGACTTTACAATCAATCCGGGGTCACAATCCTTGCAGGCGACATTTATCCCCACGGACAACCATCAGGGATATGAGGGCATTGTTCATGGCGGAATCTTGTCCGCGCTGCTCGACGAGGCGATGGCAAAACTTGCCTTCAGCCTCGGTTTCCCGGTCATGACCGCTGAAATCAACGTTAAATTCAAGTCGCCCGCAATGCTCGGGGAAGAATTGTTCATCACCGGCAAGCTGACCCGGGAAAACAAACGATTGATTCTCGCAGAAGCGACCATTACGCGGGGGCCGATCATAATTGCGGAAGCAACGGGAAAACTGCTCAGAATACATTGAGCCTATAGGAAAATCCATGAAATACACCCACAAACAGATCATCGAAAAGATAAAAGCAAAAACCGGCAAACCCATGCTGGTGCGTGAACTGATGCGCCAGCTTAAGCTTACGTCCGACGACCGGCGTGAACTGAAGCATGCGTTGAACGAACTTGTCCTGAACGGCGATATCGTAAAAACACGCGGAAACCGCTACGGCCTTCCGGACAAAATGGACCTTGAAACCGGCATATTCCAAGCCCACCTCCAGGGTTACGGGTTCGTCATCCCCGAGAAAAAAGGCAAACAGGACATTTACATTTCGAGCCGCGGCCGCCTTGATGCCATGGACGGCGACAAAGTTGTGGTCCGTGTCTCTCCGCCTGTCGGCAGAAAAAAAATCCTCGGCAAGCGCGAAGGCATGATTATCCGCATCCTCGAGCGAGCGCACACCCGGGTTGTCGGAACGTTCGAACTGCCGGAGCAGCGTACCAGCGCGTATGGTTTTGTAACTTCTCATGACCCCAAAATCACCCAGGACCTGATTGTCAGCAGCGAAAATGCAAATAACGCAAAATCTGGCGATATCGTATCCGCCGAAATCATTACCTATCCCCTGCGCGGCAGACCGCCGGAAGGGAAAATCACCAGAATCATTGGCAGACCCGGAGACCCGGGCATCGATTCAGAGCTGATCATCGAGCAGTATGAACTCCCCGTCCAGTTCTCCCCTGCGGTCCTGAAAGAAGCAGAAAATATTCCACAGCAGGTGACCGCGGCCATGATCAGGCAGAGACGGGATCTGCGGGAGCTGCAAACGGTCACTATTGATGGAGAAAAAGCGCGTGATTTCGATGACGCGATCTCAATCGAAAAAATAAAAACAGGGTACCGGCTGTGGGTCCATATCGCGGATGTGGCCCATTACGTCAAAGAAGGAACCGGCCTCGACGAAGAAGCATACCAGCGCGGCACGAGCGTGTATCTGCCGGACCGCGCCATTCCGATGCTGCCGGTCGCGCTCTCGAACGGCATCTGCAGTTTGAATCCGAATGTGGACCGTCTCACCCTCACCTGCCAGATGGATATTTCTCCCACCGGCGAGGTCGGGAAGTATGACATTTATGAAAGCGTCATCACCAGCAATGAACGCATGACCTACACCGACGTGAGCGAAATTCTTAAAAATTTAAACCCGGATCTGCGCAAACGATACCATCCTCTTATCCCGACATTCGAGCTTATGAATGAACTTATGGAGATTATGCGCGCGAAACGTTCAAAACGTGGGAGCATAGATTTCGATCTGCCAGAACCGGAAATTGTGCTCGATCTCCAGGGCCGCATTACCGACATCATCAGGTCCGAACGGAACATGGCCCACCAGATTGTCGAAGAATTCATGCTGGCCGCAAACGAGACCGTTGCCCGTCACATCGAGGATAAGGAAGCGCCCTTTATCTACCGAATCCACGAAGAACCCGCAGAGGACAAACTGACTGATCTCGTGGAATTTCTCGCCACGCTCGGCATTACTCTGCCCCAAACAAAAAAAATCAGACCTCTGCACTTGCAGAAAGCGCTGGCAAAAGCCAAAGATACGCCAGAAGAAACACTGATCAATACGGTCCTGCTCCGGACTATGAAACAGGCTCGTTACTCCGAGGAAAACGCAGGCCATTTCGGGCTCGCCGCGGAAACATATACACACTTCACGTCACCCATACGACGCTATCCGGACCTTATCGTCCACCGAATATTGAAGGCGGACATACGGGGCAAACTGAAAGACAGCACCTATACGGAAAAGCTTGCAGAGACCCTGCCGGATGCAGCAATACACTGCTCTGGCCGGGAACGCACAGCCATGGAAGCCGAGCGGGATGTGGTAACCATGCTGAAGCTCCGCTTTATGGAAGACAAACTGGGTGAAGTGTATGACGGGATCATTACCGGCGTGACCCAATTCGGGTTCTTTGTGCAGTTAAATGGTTTTTTCGTCGAAGGGCTGGTCCACGTGTCAATGCTTACAGACGATTACTACCACTACATTGAGAAGCTCCACTGCCTGCGGGGAGAGCGTCGCAAGCGTACGTACCGCATCGGGGATACCGTCACCGTCCGCGTCGACCGCGTGGATACCGTGAAAAAGAGAATCGATTTTTCGTTGTATCGAAAATAAGCTTTGTCTCAACTTATCCTAGCAGTATCTTGGCCAACGTCCTCCATTCCGCTCTCAACCGGGACAACATGAATTTTTAATTGCAAAGCTATCCTTTTAATATTTTTTCCACACCAACAGCATATTCAAGTATTAATATTTTCGTTTTATGTTATTTTAGAAATATAAGTTCTTCCTGAAACCCATACTCATACATATGAACGCAGTAGTGTAAGCTTATCGCCGTATCATTGGATCGGGTTATCGCTTAGATGCCATTGACATATCAGTAAGGCTTTCATCGTGACGCTCACTCTTCTGTTTTCTCAGCACCATTCGAATGGAATTTGACGGACAGGTGGATACGCAAAGTCCACATCCGAAGCAGCGCTCCTGATCAAAGGACACGTTGCCATTTTGTTTTATCTGTGCGTCGAAAACACACCGATCAGTGCATTTCCCACATTTCACACAGGTATTCTTGTCCACTGAAGCGATATAATCCGCATGTGCCACCAAGTCCGGACGCCCAAGCTTTTTCATGAAGTAGATGTCGTGACAACAACACTCACAGCAGCTGCAAAGGGCATATACATGCTGCTCGGGGTTGTAGATCGTCAAGTGTATCAAGCCATGCTTATTTGCCAGATTCAAGATTTCTCTTGCTTCCGTGAGATCAACATGCCTTCCAGTGCCCTCCTCTACCTTCTTATCTGCAAAATCATTGATATAAAAACAGACTTCCAGCGGTTTGTCGCACCGTTTATATTTTGACCTGCACCAGCAGTTTGCCAGCGCGAACGAGCGTGAATTTCGTAGAATTTCCAGCACCTGTTGCGTCGGCAATACCCATTGCAGTCCACTCACCGATTGCTGCACAGGTATAACCTTCGATGAAGTCGGGATTTTTCCTTCCTTTACCCATCCATCGAACTTTATCATTCTTTCTTTGAGTTCCTCGTGACGCTCCTCTTCGTTCATGAATCCCTCCTTTATTATCTGTTTTCTGAAACAGTTTATTGGCAGTTTCTATTCAGCAAAAGCTCTCATGTTATTGTTTATCCTGACTTAATTTTCTCTGCATCACTTCTGCATAATTTTTCGGGGCCGGTACCACTTGCACGGATTTCATGATAACCATAGCGGTCCGCAGTCGCTCGCATTCCTTCCTGCAGGCGTCGCACTTTTCGAGATGATCCGATATTCTTTTCATCTTTTTAGCGGTGAGCTCTTTTTCCAAGTATCGACTGAGCAACACCGGATCATAAATACACTTCATATTTCGCCGCTCCTTCGCAATAGCAGGTATAGTCCCGGACAAAGCTTACACAGCCGGACTTCACCAGATGCTGATAAAAACCCGCCCTTCCACGATGCAACCGCGACTTGACCGCGGAAAGCGAAATTTTCAGAATGTCGGCTATCTCCTGATAACCGTATTCGTACATGTCCCGCAGCACGAGTACAACCTTATGCTCTACCGGAATATGATGCAGAAGAACATGATATACACACCACTGCATCTCTTTCCGGATGATTACCCTTTCCTGCCCTCCGGCCGGACATGCAACAAGCCCGAGATCAAGCGATATATGCGGTCGTTCCTTTCTTTTCGTGTCGATAAATGTATTTATGGCGATTCGGCTCAACCAAGTACGGATGCTTGATTCATTTCGATAATTCTCGATGCCTCTTATCGCCTTCAGAAATGTTTCTTGCACGATATCATCCGCATCATCAGTATTGCCGCAGAGGCTATAGACGAAGTTGTAGATGTAATCCTGATGTTCCAAAATGATTTTTTCCAGATAAATCTCTTCGGTCTGCGTCTCTAAATCAGACATTCCTGCTCCCGCTTTTGAGTGTTTGTTTATTAGACGGGCTAATTTAAAAATAGTTTCTGATTTTCACAGAATTTTTTTAGGGGTAAGGATTTCGTTGCTACCTATGCTTGGATTTTGTCCAAAAACAGTGCGGCCCTCGAGCTAAACACATGGTAACATAAATCCGCGTTATGTGGGTCATGCTTTTTGAATCGGGAAAGTAAAAAAGAAAACAAGCCTCTCTTGTGCATGAAACAAACTACATTTGATAATAGTTGCATGAATTATAATTGCAATTTGGTAGATGTAATAGTTGAAAAAAAGGAACATTAAGAACCTCTATTAGTCTCCATCCCAGCCATCTGATCTTTGATGGCTTCATGCCATTCATCTCGGCGTTGAATAACGATCTTAAATTGTTCATCATCCTCAAGCGTGACAATAAGCACATTGGGAATGACGAAGAACGTTTTAGCTGTATTGATTTCTTTAATCTGTTTCAGTAAAACTGACTTCTCCTGCTGCCGCGAGGCCCCCAAGACGAATCCAACAAAAACCAGCCGCTCATTGGTGAGATACAGCGCTCCGGTCAACCCAACGTCGTCAATATGCAGAGTAGCCTCACCTTTTTTCAGAATTTTTTCATTTTCAAGCAATGCAAATCGGTACATGCCCCGCCTCTTTTATGTCTCAAATTTCGATTTACTTCTCAATCCCATGAGTTACCCCACCCAGCCTCCCCTTGTCAAGGGGAGGTGTTATTTGCTCCCCTCCTTACAAAGGAGGGGCTGGGGGAGGTCCAGTCTTTGGCAAATTTTCTCAACCACGCCATCTAAATTCTCATATATTTCCGTGTTTGTAAATCTCAGGAATGCGATGCCGAATTTCTCTATGACTTACTGACGTAAACGATCATATTCTTCTGCGCCGCTTCGATAATGCGATTCACCATCAACCTCTATTGCGAGTTTGGCCTGAGGACAGTAGAAATCGATCACAAAGCTCTCAACGCTATACTGCCGGCGAAATTTATAGCCGGCAATCAACTTCCCTCGCAACCTGGACCATAACAGCCGTTCTGCCACAGGCATGTTTTTCCTTAATACCCTACGTCTTTCTTTTATGTTTATTTTGTTAAAATGAGTGGTCATTCGTTAGTATCTGTCCGATTCATAACCCTACCCGCCTTCCCCTTGTCAGGGGGAGGAGTTATCCACTCCCCTCCTTCCGAAGGAGGGGTTGGGGGAGGTCATATTCGCATCTCACGCCGCAATCTACCGCGCTCTGTAATAGTACCGGTTCAGATCAAGCAACCCACCATGCACGGGTTCATCTTCGTAAAAGCGCTGTTGGAACCAATCGTAAGCATCCCATAGTCGATCATCCGCACGGTTGATGCCGTATTTTGCTATCCGCTCCATGTCTTTCTTATTTTTCTTGAAATGCGCCAAAAGGTCAATGAAATCCGAAAGGTCTTCATCTTTGACATCGACAAAGTAGTTTGGATAGGAGCCGATGAGTCCCGGAACAAAATCCGCGCTGTCTTTTGCCGGATCCAGCCGACCGTCCTCACCGAACATGAATGCGACGTTGTCGTGCCAGCGGTTAATGACAATGGAGCCGACAACATCCTTGCCGTTTTTTACGCGTATTCTTATGTACGCAAGGTTGGCATCATGCTCGTTCATCAGGGCAAAAAACGGTGTGCCGGGCTGGGAAAGAGAGGTGAACGCCCGCAGATAATCATCCTTTGTTTCATATTTTGTCGGAAGCGGTGGGTATGCCGCTCCTGCGGGTAAATAATTTATCGAATCAAAGGCAATTTCCGTTGCTGGCAGGAAATGCTTCTTCACAAGATACTCCGTGAATTCGCGCTTCGGGTCGTTTGTCGCAAACGAAACTTTGGCGGGAAGAGCGGACGGGTAGTAGTGTATCTTCTTGAGATCGACACCTTTATACCATGTTTGCATGATTTCCTGGCGTTTTTCGGAAGGCAGGAAATCCAGAAAGTAACTCTCCCCTTCAACGCGCAGGGCGTCCATATAAAGCCGGACCGCCATCTGATGCCCGACCGTTCCGTACACGTCGAATCCGGCGACAAGAGCGTAATAAATACGTTCAAGAAGCGGATAATCAATGATCCAGAGGGTTTTCGGCATGTTTCCCAGAACTCCTTTGTGTACCGAAGCGCTGTTGAAATGGCGATAGACGGTCAGGACCGGGGCATCTGAAGCGCGGCTGCCTTTCCAGATGAATTCATAACCGAGCCCGCTGTAGTTGTGTGACATGTAGTAATCCTGTCGGGCTTTATAGAACTCGACCACCGCCTTTCTATGCTCATCAGTCAGCGCTGAAAAGACGCGCATATCGCTGCCTTTTTCTATGGGCATTCTCAGTTTGTCGCTGTGCAGTTTCAGAAAACCGGGATACGTCACAGTCAGGTCATGGCCCGGGTCGACAAACATGATCCAGAAGTGGTCGTCGATCACATTCAGGGCGATCTGTCCCTTGCAGACAGGGCCGTGAATAAAGGTCATGATGGTGTAATGCGCATTGTCCAGCAGGAATTGGTAGCGCGAACGTGGCGGGATCTGCTCGAAAGCGACAAAAGGATTCGCGCTCGTTACGGCATCATATCCCATCAGATGCGGAGTTTGCAGCCATTCCGGTTTGATGAAAAGCTCGTTGAACCGCTGCAATTGCGCGTCATCAAGAGAAAAGACCATATGCGTCTTATGCACAATGGTGGAATGAATCTTTCGGAAACGATAATAGACCCGTGCGACACCGGGATCGTCATACGGCCGCACCGTGGGTATCAAATCAATGGGCTGGCCGGGCGGTGTTTTTGACCGGAGCAGTTCATAAAACTCATTGGTCACAGTGCCAAACTTCAGATGGGCAAGAAACAGATGCTCATACAGGTAACGAGCCGTCATTGCATGCTTGGGATCATCCTGATTCAAGAACGCTTCCCATTTCCGGATGGCGATGGCATCCTGCGGCTTGGGCGTGGTAAGTTCCGTTTGTTGAGCGAGAGTCGGTCCTTTTGCGCCCTGCGCCAGCCAACCAGCGACAATTTCAAATTCCTCCTGTTTGAGAGGAGGAAAGCCGTACGGCATGCCGCGGTTCGGGTGTTTCTCCAGATAACCTCCCAGTTCTTTCTGGTTCTCGGAGCACGTCAGATCTTCTGATTCAGGATAGTACTCACCTTCGCTCTTCGGGTTGGCTATCTTATGCGACAACAGCTGGATCATGATTGAATCGTTCAACCCGTTCGAAACCGTGCTTTCAGTGACACTGAAGAATTTTTTCTTGCGCCATTCCTCGGTGGTTTCCGCATCAATGAAAAGGCGTGTCGGATCCATCGAAGTGAGCCGCGAGGCATTGTACACGGCCCTCTTTGTTGCGCCGCGGTCCACGCCTTCGTACGAATCAAGCTTCAACTGGCAGGGGGAATTGTAGCAGGAGTGACAGACGGTGCAGCGCTTGTCCAGAATGGGTTTTACTTCCTTCAGATAATCGATTGCCCTGCTCGGAACTTTTACCTGCACCGGCGGCAGCGCTTTCGCCGCGCACCCTGCAATGAACACAATTACAAAAAAAGCTATGACTTTGTTCTTCATACGTAAGGAAATCTCCTTGAACCAGGAAGTGGCAACAGAGGCATTGCGTTAAAAAAAATCATTGGAACGTTGAAAGTCTCAACGCGGCTGTTTGAACAAATCGCTCTGCAGACCTTTTTTCATTATCTTTAAATCTTTTATCAACCCGTTTGATATGGAATAGATCCAACCGTGAATATACAGCTTTCTTCCCTGACGCCAGGCTTTCTGCACAAGCGTGTTATTCGCCAGATTTTTGACCTGTTCAATTACATTCAGCTCGCACATTTGATCATGTGTTATCTTCCCGTGCTTCGGCATCATTACCTTTACATTTTCGAGCCAATGCTCCAGAAGCCCATTGATCTTATGGTCCATTACAGCGTCAATACCACCGCAGCCATAGTGTCCGCAGACGATAATATGCTTTACCCGCAATACTTCGATGGCATACTGCAAAACACACATCAGATTCATGTCCGTGTTAATAATCTGATTCGCTATGTTTCGATGGACGAACACTTCTCCCGGCATCAGGCCGGTCACCTGATTTGCCGGAACTCTGCTGTCGGAGCAGCCGATCCACAGATACTTCGGCTTATGCTGCTTTTCCAGTTTTCTGAAAAAGTTCGGATTCTCCGCCGCGATCTGATTTGCCCAAGCCTTGTTATTATTTAATAGCTTAGCGATATCTTTCATACGTGTAGTGTATACCTTTTATTCTGGAGAATAGCGTTTTTTCTGCGAGTAAAACCCTTACAGACGTATTTTTATTTCCCGGTCTTCAGGAGTTATACCCCCATTATATTCAATCACTTTTTGCGGAGCAGCGGGATTGTACATTTTCGCGTAGGAATCGGTCACCAAGAGATCTTTTGCCCGGTTCACCGTGGCTTTGTCACCCAGCCCGATATTTCGAAGTTCTATGCCATGCCTGGTTATACTGAAAAATCTGAATGCGCAGGGATACGTGACAATGGCCGGGTCCGCCACGTAGGTAGTCCTGCCGTCAGTGATCACCCGGGTGGTATGATGATGGCCGGACACGACCAGCCTGACATTCTGAAACTGCCTGAGGAGTTCACGCACCTCCTCGTGGTTTTTGACCATCCAAAAGGACCAGTCAGGAGAGGTGTCTCTATCCGTAGTAGGCATCAATAGTTGATGCGTAAAAATTATAATGAGTTTTTTATTCTGGTTCGACGTCAGTTCGGTTTCAAGCCATTTCAGTCCCTTCTTCGTCGCAAAACCGTAAGGCTTGCCGTCCACGGTTACATCGAAGCCTATGGCTCTCACTCCCCGCGCAGGATCGAAGGCCCACGAAGAACGGCCCGGCCTCAGTCCTTTGTTATACCATATGTTAAGATAGTCTTCGCGCTTTAGCTTCGATACGCCGCTGATGGGAGAAACCTCGGTGTTGCCGAGCAGTATGTAATAAGGCATGTTAAGATGATCGGTCCACTGTTGGAACACGGCGAGGGATTCCTTGTCGCGGGGTCCGTAATGTATCTGGTCCCCGCCAAAGACCACAAAGTTCAATTTCGGCAGCCGCGCCAGCTGACGGAGCGCATCGATAAACAGGGTCACGCTTTTTTCCCGGTATTGCCAGCTGTTTTCACCGCGCACATCAAGATGGAGATCGGCAATATGGGCAAAATTAAACGGCTGGATATCTGCTGCTTCTGCAAAAGGAATGAACAGGCCTCCCGAGGCAAGCGCGGCGCCGGCAGCCGCAGATCCAAATAGAAATGTACGCCTGTTCATGCTGTCCTCATTCGCGCGGGGGGTAAAACCAGGAGTTTACAATACATTTATTAACTTGACATATTCCCTTGTGCGTGTCAAGTTCAAAAAAAGAAATAAGATCAATCGGTTGCAAAAAGTCATGTTGAATTTCCAATCCGCCTATGCTATGGTACCCTCATGAAAGAATGGCTTAAGAAATTGCCCGCGGTAGATGAACTTCTGAAAGACCGCCGAGTGCAGCAATGGTTGTTTGTCCATCCGCGCATTCTGGTAATTGATGCTATCAGAATGGCGCTTGATTTCAAACGACAGGAAATTCTTCGCACCAAAGAACCGGCTGCCACAGACACTTTAGAGCAAGCCCTTTCGATTCCCACTATTCTTGATGCAACAGAAATCTTCCTCAAAAAACTCGTTGAACCGAGCCTCCGCCGTGTCATCAATGCCACAGGTGTAGTCGTACACACCAATCTCGGCCGTTCTGTTCTTTCTCAAACAGCCATAGAACGCATGGCCGAAGCTGGCCGTGGCTACTCGAACCTGGAATACGACATTGAATCAGGGGAGCGCGGCAAACGTTTCGTGCATATTGAAAAAACACTCAGACGGCTTACCGGCGTGGAGGCCGCAACAGCCGTAAACAACAATGCCGCCGCTGTCCTGCTGTGCCTCAACACGCTCGCCCGCGGCAAGGAAGTCATCGTGTCCCGCGGGGAACTGGTGGAGATCGGCGGCTCATTCCGGGTCCCCGATGTGATGGAACGGAGCGGCGCGACATTGCACGAAGTGGGAACCACGAACAAAACACACCTTCGTGACTATGAACAAGCCATCAATGAAAATACAGGGCTTCTGCTCAAAGTCCATACCAGCAATTACAAAATTGTCGGATTCACAAAGGAAGTCACTCCTGAGGAGCTTTCAAAACTCGGGAAAAAACACAACCTCCCGGTTATGTGGGACCTCGGCAGCGGCAGTTTCGTGGACCTTGCACCCTACTGTTCCGTCAGCGAGCCAACGATACAGAACGGCATCGATTCAGGAGTGGATGTACTCACCTTCAGCGGCGATAAGCTGCTGGGTGGACCTCAGGCGGGCCTCATTCTCGGCAAAAATGCTCATCTCGATTTAATCAAGTCGAATCCCCTTACCCGGGCGCTCAGGCTGGACAAATTCACCCTTGCCGCGCTAGAGGCAACGCTGAGCGAATATCTCGATCCGGAAAAAGCCGCCCGGGACATTCCCACGCTGTGGATGCTGACCCAGCCGATCAGTGAAATAGAAAGGAAGGCCCGTCTTCTTGCAAACGGAATTGCGGAGGCAGCGCTGGAAGGGCTGAGCGTTGTCGTTCAGGACGATGCCTCGCAAAGCGGCGGCGGTGCGCTGCCTACGGCAGACTTCCCGACAAAAACCGTTTGTCTCCGCCATAAGCGCATGAGCGCCAATCAGTTGGAATCGCACCTGCGGCTCGGCAAACCGCACATCATTGCGCGCATCAAGGAAGACATGGTCATTTTCGATCCGCGAACACTGAACGATGAAGAGATCAGCGCTATTGTCGCGGCGATCCAAACCATACTCACTCCGTAGTTTGTCGGAAATGTTTTCTGAGACCCTGTTATGAAATACATCATCCTCGGCACTGCCGGACATATCGACCATGGAAAATCCAGCCTCGTAAAGGCGCTTACGGGAACAGACCCCGACCGGCTGAAGGAAGAAAAAGAACGCGGTATCACTCTTGATCTGGGTTTTGCCTCTCTCGATCTGCCGGGCGGCAACCGTCTCGGCATTGTGGACGTCCCCGGCCACGAAGGCCTTATCAAAAACATGCTGGCAGGCGTGGGCGGCATCGACATCGTGATGCTTGTCATCGCGGCCGACGAAGGCATCATGCCCCAGACACGGGAACACCTCGCCATCTGCAATCTTCTGCGGGTCAAACAAGGAATCATCGCCCTCACCAAGATGGACCTGGTCGAGAAGGACTGGCTCGACCTCGTGCAGGAGGAAGTAAGGGAGTTCGTGAAAGGGACTTTTCTCGCAACTGCGCCGATTGTGCCCGTTTCCTCAAAAAGCGGTGAGAATCTTCCCCTGCTTGTCAAAGAACTCGCCCGCCTTGCAAGCGAGGCGGCCCCAAAATCGCCCGGGGGGATTCTTCGTCTGCCGATCGACCGTGTTTTTACGATGAAGGGGTTCGGGACAGTCGTCACCGGTACGCTGCTTTCCGGCGCCATCAACGCAGAGCAGGAAGTCGATATCCTACCAAAGGGCATTACAACAAAAGTGCGCGGCATCCAGTCGCATAACCAGGCGGTAAAGCAATCGGTCGCGGGCCAGCGGACCGCAGTCAATCTTCAGGGCATTGAAAAAGACCAGATCTCGCGCGGAGATGCCATTGTGAGCGCTGGTTATTTCAAACCAACCAAGACGCTCGACGCGACCCTTGAAATGCTTGAGCAGGCCCCCCGCGGTCTTAAAAACGGCGCACGCATCCGTTTTTACAATACCACCCAGGAAGCCTTGGGCAGAATCACCCTGCTGGGCACAAGAGATCTTGCGCCCGGACAGGAAGCGTATGTCCAGTTCCGGCTTGAACAGCCTCTCATCATCCAGCACGGTGACCGGTATGTCCTCCGGTTCTATTCCCCTATGGAAACTCTTGGCGGCGGCATGGTTCTGAATCCGCACACCCGGAGGCATAAACAGTCGACAATGCAGGAATCTCTTGGAAAACTGGCTATCCTTAAGACAGGAATCATGCAGGATCGGATCGCGCTTTTCATCTCGGGCAAAGGGCTGGCGGGAATGGAAGAGAATGCGCTTATCGCTTCCCTGGCGGCGGATAAACAGGAAATTGCATCGGCGCTGGCTGCTTTGGGGCAGAAGAAGGTCCTGTTCAGAATCGACAATCTTTATGTGCACGCTTCCCAAATTCCGCTGCTCGAAAAAAAGGTCTTGGATCTCATCACAAAATATCATAAGGACAACCCGCTTAAACCTGGCATCGACAAGGAAGAATTAAAGGGCATGCTCCGCTTGCGGCTGTCTCCGAAAATATTGAACCTTGCGGTTGAAGCCCTCGTGAACAAAAAGCAGCTCGAATCCGACGGTTCAAAGCTCAGGCTTCCTTCTTTTAGGGCGGCAAAAGACCAGAGCGCGATGAAAGACAGGATCGTCGAGGCCATACAAAAAGGCGGTTCACAGCCGCCGACGCGGGAAGAACTGCCCGCGCTTTTCAACATCACCGAAAAAGATGCAAAGGACCTCCTGAAACTCCTCGCAGAAGAAAACCGTGTCATTCGGATGAATGATTCACTCTATCTGTACAGCGATACTCTGGAGAGCATCAGAACCGACCTCAAAAAGCATCTTGAGGAAAAAAAAGAAATCACTATTGCCGAGTTCCGCGATCTCGCCAAAACGTCCCGAAAGTTCGCCGTCCCGATCATGGAGTATTTCGACTCACAAAAGCTGACGCAGCGGATCGGCGACAAGCGGGTATTGCGGGGTTGATTTGTGCGCGTCGGGCCGAAGACGACCGTTCTCTGCAATCAGCTTCTTCCCCTGAAGGAGAGCACGCATGGTTTTTAAGAACGCTGACGACTGCTGGGATGTAATCAAAAAAGAACTCAAACCTGACCTTCTGGCCGACATTGAGCAATTTGCGCGCACCAATGAATCGCCCGCCAGAATTGAGTTCGGCA
The DNA here is from genome assembly GCA_964586075.1 of uncultured Nitrospiraceae bacterium. Lineage (GTDB taxonomy): Bacteria > Nitrospirota > UBA9217 > UBA9217 > UBA9217 > JBAZLV01. The sequence goes on from CAZPGZ010000027.1 coordinate 37,714, forward strand.
CTTCCGGCTGGAGAGGAATCATCGGGTCCGACTTCACGTTTCATAATCTTCGTATCGTGACCCAGGCCATTATCAATACCCTGCAGAGCGACAATGCATCCGTCAGGCAGGCATTGGGTGTCCCCGACTTTTCCGTTGTTCAGAAAAAAGGTGTCGTCGTCGGCCATGACAACCGGTTTCTCGGACCTCAGTTTGCGCAAGAAATCATGGATATGCTGGCTGCTTCAGATATCCAGGTGTTCTATTGCGGTGAAACGACGACCCCTCAGATATCTGCTGCCATCGACGTGCTCGGAGCGGCCTGCTCCATCAACATCACTCCCTCTCACAATCCGTCGCCGTATGCGGGCTTAAAATTCAACCCCTCGGACGGAGGTCCGGCAGGATCGGAAATCACAAACGTCATCCAGTCGGAGGCGAACCGGATGATGGATGAACCGGATAAAAAAACCGCTTCCAAACCTTCTTCCGCGGTTCCGGTGCGAGCAAACCCCATCGACACGTATCTTGCGTTTCTTCGCAAAAGAAAAACGCTTGATCTCGATACAATCCGCAAATTCGTGCATACGTCCGACTGTCTGATTGCGGTCGACCATGTGCATGGAGCCACGCGCGGAGTGCCCGGGGCGCTGCTGGACCCATCCGGTACTCTGGGGAAAAAGCTGGTTTTTCTCCGAACAAATGACGACTACCTGTTCGGAGGTGTAGCTCCCGAACCTTCCGCAAAAAACATGGAAGCCGTGGACGCTCTTCTGAAACAAAGTACGGCAACGTTTAAAATCGGCGCTATCCTGGATCCTGACGGCGACAGAATCCGGTTTGCGGACCACATCATGCAGATACCCATGAATTATTTCGGTGCAATGGCCCTGCATTTTCTGCATGTACATAAAGGCTTTAAGGGAGTGGTTGTAAAGTCCGTTGGAACAAGCAATTTTGCCAATGCCATAGCGGAAAAACTCGGGATACCCGTGCGCGAAACCATGGTGGGATTCAAGAATTTCCGGCCGTATATGCTTCCCGGCTCCGCAGAGCGGGCCATAGTCGCTTTTGAAGAATCAGACGGAATATCGGGATTTAACCATACGCTCGAAAAAGACGCCCTGTTCGGTCTGCTTCTGGCAATAGAAATGGTGGCAACCACCGGCAAAAATCTTCATGAATATCTTGAAGATCTTATGAAGGAATTCGGATGCTTTTATCCGGACCGTTCGGGAATCGAAGTGGCTCGTGAACTTACGGGCAATCCTCTCAAGGAAAAGATTAAGGCCATCCAAAAAAAATATCCGGTATGCAGCTCAATACAAATCGGTGATAAATCGCATACCGTCAAAAAATTGATCACAATAGATGGTACAAAGATCGTGCTGGAAGACGGTTCATGGCTGATGATAAGGCCATCAGGAACCGAACCTAAAGTACGGTTTTATGTTGAAGCCAGAAACCCTCAGGAAATAAAAGAACTTCTTGCTACGGCGGAAAAATTAACAATATCAGCAATTGCGGAAAAATGATATACGAGGCTGGAAAATGAAAATAGGTCTGGACGTTGGAGGAACCCATACCGATGCGGTGCTGGTTGGCAAGCAAGGGATCATTGCCGCGGCGAAAGTCAAGACGGACCACGAACAACTTCTGAACTCGGTACTTCCCGCTTTAAAAGAGGTGCTCGGGACAGTCGATCGGAAGAGTGTTGAGAATATAACTCTGAGCACGACCCTGACGACGAATGCGCTCCTTGAAAGTAAAACTGATCAGGTCGGTGTTATCGTCTCTTCCGGTCCGGGGATAGATCCGCAGCATTACCGCATGGGTGATGCGTATTATGTCATCGACGGATCCATCGACCACCGCGGCATGGAAAAAAAATCCCTCGACACGAAACAGCTTGAACAGGCAGTCAGTGCCTGCCGGGAACGCGGGATTAGAACATATGCAGTCGCGACAAAATTTTCGACCCGCAACCCCAGCCATGAACTCCTTATGGAAGCTGCCGCCGGAAAAGACGCCTCTGTCATCACCGCAGGACACCGCCTTTCGGGCGGGTTGAATTTCCCGCGGCGGATTACGACCGCGTACTTCAACTCGGCCGTGTCGCGGCAGTTTAACGAGTTCGCCCATGCCGTGGAAACCGGTATCACCGGACTCGGCATCACCGCGCCGACCACGGTGCTCAAAGCAGACGGCGGCACCATGTCCCTCGCGGCCTCACGCGTTGCTCCGGTGCAGTCAATTCTTTCAGGACCTGCGGCCAGCATCATGGGCATTGCCGCATTGTGCTCCATTGTCCACGACGCCGTCATCCTCGACATTGGCGGCACTTCAACGGACATTGCGGTCTTTGCAAAAGGACTTCCCCTGCTCGAGCAGGAAGGCATCTCCCTCCGCGGAAATCCCACGCTTGTTCGCTCACTCAAAACAATGTCGATTGCCATGGGCGGCGACTCAACAATCCGCGTCGCTGAAGGACGGATGTCGGTCGGTCCTGACCGCTCAGGACCTTGCATGGCGGCAGGCGGCGCATATCCTGCCCTTATCGACGCGTTGAATATTACCGGAGAGGCGAATTTCGGCGACACCGATGCGTCACGCCGCGGCATCATGGAACTTGCCCGGAACGCCGGAACCGACCCCGAGGCTCTTTCCAACGAAGCCGTTGACATCGCCGTCACGACGATAACAAAAGCCGTACAACGCATGGTCAGGGAAATACAAGAGCGACCGGTCTATACTATCCATGATCTGCTGCACGCTGAGCGTATTGCTCCATCGCAGGTGTATATTGTCGGCGGCCCTGCAAAAGCCTTTGCCGACCGGCTCTCATCCTCACTCGGTATGCAGACGGTTGTGCCGCGACTCCACTCCGTGGCAAACGCGATAGGTGCGGCTGTCACGCGGACGACCATGGAACTTGAACTTTTCGCTGATACCGAACGGCAGGTTCTGCTCGTGCCCCGTCTCTCGGTGCAGAAAAAAATTTCCGCGAATTATTCCCTGGAGCAGGCCCGCAAGGACGCGGTGCAGTACCTTCGTGCATCGCTTGATGCTTCTCTGCAGGCCGCCGATGAAATCCCGGTGCAGATTCTGGAGGCATCCTCCTTCAACATGATCCAGGGTTCCCGCATGGTCGGCAGAAATATGAGGGTCCGGTGTCAGATCAGACCGGGACATAGTGAAGAATATCTCGATGGGGTGAGGTCGTCATGCTGAAAGCCAACAACCGATTGGGAATCATCTTTTTCCCGGCATATGACTGGGCAATAAGCCCCACGCATCCCGAGCGAGAAGAGCGCCTTCTGTACACCCAGGACCAGCTTCGGGAAGAAGGCATCTTTGACATCGAAGGCATTTCCGAATATAAACCGGACGTCGCATCGTTGGAGGATGTTTCACGGGTGCATTTCTGCATTCCCGATGTCAGCGCCGTCACGACCGAATCTCACCTTATCTCGGCCGGAGGCGCCATCAAAGCCGCACGGCTCGTGCTGGAAGGAGCAGCTGACAAGGCCTTCGCGCTGGTACGGCCGCCCGGACACCACGCCATGAAGGTGGTGCACGGCAACCGCGGATTCTGCAATATCAATATCGAGGCCATAATGATCGAGTATATCCGCGAACACTACGGCCAAAAGCGCATTGCCATCGTCGATACCGATTGCCACCACGGCGACGGTACGCAGGACATTTACTGGCATGATCCTAATACGCTTTTCATCTCGCTGCACCAGGACGGAAGGACATTGTATCCCGGCTCTGGTTTTGTCGAAGAAAACGGCGGCCCGAATGCTCGGAACAAAACCATCAATATCCCCCTGCCGCCCGAAACGTGCGACGAAGGGTTTCTGCATGTCATCGATAACATCGTGCTGCCGATTCTCGCAGATTTTAAGCCAGACATTGTTGTCAATTCCGCTGGCCAGGACAACCACTATTCAGACCCGATTACGAATATGAAATTCTCGGCGCAGGGTTATGCTCTTCTAAACCGGAAACTGAATCCTCACATCGCCGTGCTCGAAGGCGGGTATTCGATCCAAGGCGCCCTGCCCTATGTGAATTGCGGAATCACCCTTGCCATGGCGGGCCTCGATTTCAACACTCTTCGCGAACCCGATTACAACCCGGCACAGCTGAAACAAAATGACCGTATCACGGAATATATTAAACAACTCAGCGAAACGGTCCTCGATAAATACTTTGGTCCCGCGACGCCCCGCAAATTCGAACCGGGAACATTCGTGACCCGCGAGAAAAATATTTTTTACGACACGGATATGATCCAGGAAAACCAGCGCGAGTCCGTCATGGTTTGCGACGACTGTTCCGGCGTTGTCGTGATCGAGACCTCATCCTCCGCCAATGCGCTGTCGGTATGTGTCGACATTCCCCTCGGCGCGTGCAACCGCTGCAGAGATGAAGGCATGCGCGTTCTTGAAGAAGCGCGCCGAAGCGGCAACTATAGTCATGTTAAGCTGATCAACCGGAAGGACAAAATCTACCAGCCGTAATCGCACTCCCGCGCTAGCGGTTTTGCTCTGACGCGGCCTCGCCCTTGATTTTCATATTGAATTTTTTGTGGCAGTCAAGACATATTACCGTTGAAGCGGTATGACCTTTGTGGCAGACGACGCAATTGATATCCCCCAGGTGAGACTTGTGCGGATTCCGGTCCGCAAAATCCTTCGGTTCCGTCTTTTTCGCAAGGCTTTCCGCAGGACCATGACACCTCAGGCAAACCCCATTTTCCACCGTTGTGTCAGGCTGTGGAACGACGCTCCCATGACATTGAGAGCAGACAATATTCGCCTTGCCGTGCAGAGCATCCAGATAAGGACCGCCCGACCATGAAGTAAATATCGACTGTTCCAGTTTCATGTCATCTGCCGACAGGACTCCGAGCGATTTGCTGCTGCCCGGCACTGAAAAGCGGGAACCGGGTCTCCAAGAATGGCAAACAACACAGTCCACGGACGTATTAGCGTTCGTGTGAGCACGGTGCAATTTTGCGGAGAATGTATTGCTTTTCTGATTTTCGTTTTTCGAATATTTATGACACGGCACGCATGCGGTGATGGAGTTTCCCTTTACCGGCGGATGAGCTGTTGGAAGCACTGATTTGAAATCCGCATGGCACGAAGCACACGTCTGGCGTGATGCCTTTACATTGCCCTCTTTCTTTTTGCCGGCCGTCCCTGTTTCCGCAACGGCAAACGATTGCAGAGAAAAGGCAAAAAATAGAATTAGTATCCCGGAAAATAGAAACAGAAATTTTTTTTGTATCATATCCGACAATCCTTACGCTTAAGATGAGGATGCCTCATGGCATACCATGAGGCATCCGGTTTTTCACTAAGCTTTTGCTTTTGCGGCGTTCGTTCCCGCAATTCTGCCGAACACAACGCAATCCGGTATCGCATTACTGCCGAGCCGGTTTGAACCATGCACACCGCCGGTCGCTTCACCAGCTGAGTAAAGCCGCGGAATGACGTTGCCAAAAATATCGATCACTTCCGCATTGGTATTAATGCGCAGCCCGCCCATGGTATGGTGGACGGCCGGCCATTGCGCTACACCGTAGAACGGTGGATTGACGATCTGGACCATCGATTTAGGGATGGGCTTGTTAAAGTCCGGATCCTTGCCGTCAGCAATGTACTTGTTGTGTTTATCGATTGTCTCAACCAGAGCGTCCGCCGGCAACCCCATATTATTGGCCAGCTCAGCAATAGTATTACCCTTTTTAAAGCGGCCCTTTTTCAAACCAGCTTCAACTTCCTCGGGTGATCCGCCGAACTTCTTTACCATTTCATCGCTGAAAATTGAATAGGTGGGTTTTCCCGTCTGGCCAAGTCTGAGCTGGGCAAACGACACGACATCGCGCCGGTCAAGTTCATTCACAAAACGTTTTCCCTGCTTGTTCACATAAACGATGCCCGTACCGGGACCGTTAAAAGGATACAACGCAGGCGTATCAAGAATTCCTGTTTCCGGATCGCAGAAAGGATAGAGCTGGATAAAGTTCAACTGCAACGTGTCGGCGCCGACCGCCTGCGCATACCGGATCATTTCGCCCGTGGCACCCTTGTGGTTGCTGCAGTTGAAATCCGGGGTCAAAAACGGATAGTGCGCCTGGCGCATCTTCAGATCACGGCTGAATCCGCCGGAACCGAGGACAAGGCCATTTTTTATACGAATATTGGCTATCTTGCGGCCTCTCTTCACCTCAACGCCGAGAACGGGGCTTTTGGGATCCGCATTTTCCCTCCAAATCCAGGAAACTTCTGTTCCGAGTTGGATCTTGGCACCCCGCTTTTCTGCGATTCTTTTCAAAGCATCCACGTATTCACGCCCAACACCAGCTTTCGCAGCATGGGTCCGTGCAGCAGTATGCCCGCCGGTCCGGAAAACGGTGGGTCTGATTTCAGCGCCGCCTTCATTCATCATCCAGTTCAATGCATCGGTAGCATTGTCGGCAAGAACTTTCACCAACTCCGGAATATTATAGTAATCTCCGCCTTTCAGAGTGTCCTGCATATGGAGTTTCGGGCTGTCGTCTCCCAGATTCAGTTTTTCCCGATAATGGAACTTATCATCATATGATGCGAACACGCCACCGTTGATGATCGAGTTTCCTCCGTACGTCGGCATCTTTTCGAGGACAACAGTTTTGGCACCGGCGCCGGCAGCTTCCGCAGCAGCCGCTAATCCGGCAAAACCTGAACCAATGACAACGACGTCATAGGTTTCGTCCCATTTCTTCGGTAATTTTTTTACCGCTGCTTCAGCGGATCCGGCCGCCGCTAAATTCAGAGCAACGCCCCCGCCAACCGCAAGTGCGCCGATCGCTGCCCCCTTCAACAGATCACGCCGGCTGATGCCCTCTTTGTCCCCTTTGCCCTTCTGCATATCTTTTCCCATGTTACAGCCTCCTCAAAGTTAATGTACTGAGTACCTTAGTTTCCGATAAATATTTGCCTCGTGTACGATAATTCCTTTGGAATGCCGTCTCATCCCTCCTTTCAGTTACGAGTAAAAAGCTGATACTTCAGTCGTCCGTGGGTTTTTATTTTATCTGAACAGACGTTTGCAATCTTTTTTTACTATATCACATTACCATTTATTACAAGAAAACAGCCCTGAAAGAAATCAATCTCTTTGCATAAGTGTTGTTTTTATTCAGTAAAACAATAATTAACGGTTGGATTGTACTGCCGGTATCCTCAAAGAACAAATACTTCTTTGTGTTGATTTTCATCACTTTTTGTGATATCGTTAGCCATGGAATTTAACGAGCTGAGAATTTTTAAAATGGTTGCAGAGGTCGGCAGTGTGACCCGGGCTGCGGAGCGTCTTAATTGTGTTCAGTCAAATGTGACTGCCCGTATTCATCAGCTTGAAGAACGCCTGAACGTTCCTCTCTTCTACCGTAAAAGCCGTGGCGTAGTTCTCACGCCGGTCGGACACATTTTTCTCGATTATGCCAAACGCATTCTCAGTCTTCACGAAGAGGCCGTCAGGACCGTACAAGAGCAGGAGTCACCGAGCGGAAGGCTGACGGTAGGAGCATTGGAATGTGCTGCTGCGCTCCATATGCCGTGGATTTTTTCCGAGTTTCGCAGCCAAAACCCCAAAGTTGAAGTTCAGCTGCTTACCGGTACGTCAGCGCAGATGATTTCCGCTCTTCTCGAGTATCGCATTGACGCTGCCTTCGTCGGCGGCACAATTGACCATCCTGACTTGATAGGTGAAGTGCTTTTTAAAGAAGAATTCGTCCTAGCCTGCCCAAAAGGAACGAATCCTCAAATCAAGAAAAAAGGCCAGGACATTCTCGTTTTCCCAAAAGGCTGTTCCTTCAGGCCGTCGATGGAGAGCTGGTTGCGGGAGAATGATATCAGCGCCTATCGTCTGATGGAATTCAATTCAGTTGAAATGATACTAGCGTGTCTTTTTAACGGCATGGGTATTTCCTTTTTACCGCGCGCCGTCTTCGCACACGGCAATTATGACGACAAAGTCACGGCGTATACACTTCCTCCCGACATCGCAATGCTGCCGATTAATTTCGTGCGGAGAAAAACGGTATCTGAATCAAAGGCGTTAGCGGCTTTTAGTGTTTCACTGAAGCAATGGGTTCACTCAAGCAGAGTTGACACCGCTAATCTACGCATACCCCGTCCCGCAAAAAAAAATAATCCAAGACTCTTCCGCGTTTCTAAAAAAATGACCCCGTCTCAGCGTATCAGCGTATCATAATCTCTCGCAAGAAAATCTTCAGTATAAAGCCTCTATCCTTCATGTATCAGTGCAATTATCTTCCCCGAGCGCCAATACAGCTAGGCCAGTACGCTTCTTATTACCAAATTTCACACAACACCAAAGCTCATTTCATCGATTTTTCGACATCTAATCAGTCTTACCATCTCTTAAGTTTTCGTTTGGAATGCCGATAGAATGAGCACGAGGCAGCGTTGTGCTGA
>CAZPGZ010000028.1:0-45292 GCA_964586075.1 uncultured Nitrospiraceae bacterium
ATTATTATGTCACATTCTAATCGGAAATGTCACCATTTTCGGGGGGCAGGTCCGAATGCCTAATCTAAGGAATACAACTATAAACAAAAAAGACATCATACTAATACAATTAGTATACTTTAAAAAATATATAAAAATCAAGGCTTTCGTCCTATGAAGCTATTATTTTTAGAAAATACTTATCGCACTGGTAAAAAAAGTGCAAATGATTACTAATCAGCAAAATCAGCGGTTCCACTCGTTATATGCTAACTATGCACCATATATCTAAGCCAACAAACTCATTGACTTTACACGTTTTCTGTGATAAAAATAACAGCTATTATTTTTTGTCTTGATCAACAAATATTCGGTTTATACATTCGGTATTATGCTGAAAAAAACGCTATACTTCATAAAAAATTGACCAGGAGGAGTTATGAGGATACTTGTAATAGTATTAAGTGCACTACTTCTCGTCTGCTTGGGTGGTGCGGCATTTTTCTATGTTTATTTGTACCAGCCCATGAACACTGAGTATGCAGGTTTGCAATCCGGAAAATCTGAACTGGAGAAAGCCAGGCTGGAGTTGAAAAAATACAAGGACCAGGAAAACAGAGATAAGTCCTGGACAAAACCTGTCGCAGAAGCATTCACCTCCGGGCTTAATGACGAGATAAAAAACGGAAATGCCGAAGTTTCCGTTATCGGAAACAAAGTGGTGGTCAATATTGCAGAGCATGCGCTTTATATGCCGGGGTCGAAAACATTCACGAAAGAAAGCCCCCAGCTCCTTTTAAAGCTCGAATCACTGCTCAAAAACGAAAACCTAAAAGACAAAAATATCTATATTGGCAATGTGACCCAGGCGGTTTCAGCTCAGGGATCAGGAAAAAAGAAAATACCCGCCAAAGACGCGCGGTTGCTTGCTGCTGACCGGTCTATGGAGTTAATAAAGTATCTCGAAAAAAGAAACGTGAGCCAGGATGCCCTTGTTGCAACTGCATACTCCTCAAAACAGGTTGATGCCGGTTTTAAACTGAAAGACCGTAAGACAATGATAATTATAGAAAATACTTTAACAGCACAACTTGCAGCAAAACAAGTTCCGGAACCCCAATCAAAGCAAAGCGCGACAGCTTCAGCCGCCTCTTCATCTACATCTACGCAACAAACGCAGTCAAGCCAAACATCAACGATAAAAGCGGCATCTTCTGCACCATCCACGACAGCAACGGCTTCACAGATGCAGCCGAAACCAACCCCAGCAAAACCTGCTCAGCAGAAGTAAAACAATTTATTCTGGAAAAAAAGCCCCGAGTAAAAAACTGTCTCGGGGCTTTTTCATTACAGATCGTACCGCGGCTTTACGCAAAAAAACAATTCTGATTTTAATTCTACTGTTTGCTCATGATATTCTTAAGATGTTGTAAGTAACTCAATGCACGTTGTCGGGCTTCAGGCTCTCTCTCCATCGTCAAGTATCTGTTTGCATACTCAAAAGCTTTTTCATAATTTTTTATTTTCTCAAGAGCAAGAGCAGCATTCCAGTATCGCTGCGGCACGTCCGGATCCTGTTCTAATGCCATCAGGAAAAAACGTGCGGCTTTCTCGTAGTCTTGTTTTGCAAGATACACTTGCGCCATAGTATTGAGAGCCTGAGGCATCCCGGGCGAGGCTTCAAGCGCCTGCTGGGCATATTTTGCCGCTTCATCATAATAGCTCTTTTGCAGCATCACGACTGACAGGTTGTTTAAAAGACTGGGATCATAAGGGGAATCTTTTAACCCTTGCCTCCACGCTGTTACTGCGTCATCATATCTTTCCAATCGGTAGTAAACCACCCCGATCTCGCGATACAAATCGCGGGGAGGAACACTCCCATCATCCTTTAATGCCATCACCGTCTGGAATTCACGCAATGCTTCTGGGTAGTAGCCGGCAGTCGAAAGTGCCTGTCCATAATTCTCATGTGCCCTGCGTTTTTCAGGCGACTGCTTCACAATATCAGCCCAGAGCGTAACATGAGTCAGGTAGATGCCGTTCCTCTTATATGCAAGAAATGTTAATACTCCGATGAGAAGGAGGCATATTGCGGCCACCGCGAGGAAAAAAGAAGGTTTCTGTCGTTGCATGCTTTTTTTCATGATTTATTCTATAATCCAGTCTGCTTTTCTGTCAAGAAAAAACATGATTTAGCAAAGATATTATCCATGACGGGAGAATGAATATGTCATTCTTTCAACCGGACGAGTACTGTCCCGGGATAATAATGCGATAAAATAGAGCGGAAATCCTGATCCTGCAGTGCCATTTCCTGCGCACCCCACTGGCACAGACCGACGCCGTGTCCTCTGCCTCTGCCTGAAAAAATTATTTCATAACCGGTTATTTCCAGTTCGAAAAAAACACTCGGGATGACTGTATTGCCCAGCGCACCTCGCAATGATTCTCCGGGGACCAGAAAGGAGTGATTTGCTGAACGGACTGCAATTGTTTTGACCCGGCCAGCCGGCGTAATATCTCCGATATTTAAGCCGGTGATGCTCTGCAGTCTGTATCCAAGCCGCTTCAAAGCAGTGAGCAATTTAGACATTTCCACGCGTTTTTCCCATAAGCCATAGGGTGAAATTCTTTGGCACTCACAGTCAACTCCTCTGAGATAGGGTTCATCAATGCCCCAGAGTTCAGCAGCATTTTCAGTATGTCCGCCGCAGCTGGAATGATAAAATGCCGGTATAATCTGTCCTCGGTACATAAGAACAAGGCCGTTAGTTTCTTGCACTGCTCTTACTGCATTTTTCCGTTCAGGAGAACTACCGTTGTATACCTGGCTCATCTCAGAAGCAAGCATATGATAAGGGCGATTGCCTGATTCTCTTTTTTGATAGAGTGCATAACTCCGGGAGGCAACGGCCTGGGCTTTGAGGGCTTCAAACTGCCAGTGGGAAGGTACTTCGGCAGAAATAACCCCCTTGAGGTATTCTTCGATATCAAGCTCATTGACAACAAGAAATCGCCCGTTTTTCTTTTTCCTGACCTCTATCCAACCACGATAGTTCTTTCCATTTATTTTTACAAAACCATCCAGGGAAGAGAGGCGTGTCTCTGCATGCTCTAATGAATTTGAAGAAAATGTTATTTTTTTTTGTCGTATTTCCGGATGTTCTCTATCAGCCTTAAAACCGTTGCTGGAGGTAAGGGTAATTGTCTTTTGATTGTCCGCAATCGCAATGCGTATATTTTCGGCAGAAGAAACGGAGAATATAGCAAAAAAAAGAATGCCTGTGAGAAACAGCAGTTTGTTTCTTACCAAAGAAGGTATAAGTATCATAGTTGAACGGAGTAAATTTAGTTTGTAACGTTTATCTTGTAACAATGTCTTTACGCCTAACGCGGCTTTGGAGCATAACGGTCTCGCTCGCTGTATATGCAGCCGCAATACTGCTGGCGATAAAGCCCCATGGCCTTGGATTCTAAGATTCCTTCTCGCCAACCGCTCCGAAAATCCTCATAATAAAATTCAAGACCGTGTTCAGCTGCCATTTCTTTTCCGAGCGAGGCAATTAAATCATGTTTCTGATATTTGCTGTACAAAAGCGATGTTGTAAAGACAGTGGCATTTGACTTTTTAGCGGCACGCGCAGCTTCTGCAAGCCTCAATCGATAACAGTGTTCGCATCGGTGCGGACCCTTACCCGTAATCTGAAGTAAAAAGAAATCAAGGTTATATTCATCCTGACACATCATCTCCAGCCCGATGCGGACAGCAAATTCCTTTATTGTTTCGAACCGTTTTCTATATTCCTGATAGGGGTGTATATTTGGATTATAAAAAAAACCGGCAACATCAAAACCTTCTTCTTTTAGTCGGGAATATGGATAGATTGCGCAAGGAGCGCAGCACATGTGAAATAATATTTTCATAAAATTGCGGAGAGCCGTCGGGAACAATGAAAAAACCGGACGATCATTCTGAAATAAAAATCGAGCTTCGTCCGCTATCTGCCGTTACAGCAGTCTTTCCTGGGTAGTCTTCGATTTTGTTTTTTTTAAATACTCGTAGGCGTGGCGTGTCGCCTGCCTCCCACGAGGAGTGCGGTCCAAAAAACCTTCTTGAATCAAAAAAGGTTCGTACACATCTTCTAGTGTGTCTTTTTCCTCATTCAATGCGGCTGCAAGAGTTTCAAGCCCAACTGGACCACCTTCATATTTGTCAATAATAGTAAGCAGCAACCGGCGGTCCATGTGGTCAAGTCCTTTTGCATCCACTTCAAGGCGGTCCATTGCTCGTGCCACAAGCTCAGTCGTGATCGTCCCATCATTTTGTACTTGCGCAAAATCTCTAACCCGTCGCAGCAACCTGTTGGCAATGCGCGGCGTACCGCGCGATCGGCCGGCTATTTCCAGCGCAGCACCCGGTTCAATGGGAACCTGCAATAATGCTGCGGAACGCTGCACGATAACACTCAATTCTTCGTGATTATAAAAATTCAGCCTGTCGAGAACGCCAAAACGGTCTCTCAGCGGGGAGGTAAGAAGGCCTGTCCTTGTCGTGGCCCCGACAAGGGTAAAATGAGGCAAATCAAGTTTGATCGAGCGCGCACCCGGTCCTTGACCGATAATAATATCGAGTTGAAAATCTTCCATGGCAGGGTATAAAATTTCTTCTACAACCCGGTTCAACCTGTGAATTTCATCAATAAAAAGAACATCTCTTTCCTGAAGGTTGGTCAAAATGGCTGCAAGATCTCCTGCACGCTCCAGCACAGGACCGGACGTGGTTTTTATGCCGACACCGAGTTCATGTGCGATTATTATTGCAAGCGTGGTCTTGCCAAGACCGGGAGGACCGCAGAACAAAACATGATCAAGAGCCTCCCCTCTACCCCTCGCCGCATCGATATATATCCTTAAATTTTCTTTGATTCTGTCCTGACCAATGAAGTCTTCAAAACGCACCGGTCTGAGACTTTTATCAAAACGGCCGTCATCATCATTGTTTTGTTCAGGTGTTACAAGTCGTTCTGCCATAGAATAAAATCAACCTTTTGCAGAGTAGTATGTGTTGCCTCAGCAAATCACAAATTACCGGATTGTGGGTTCTCTTACCTTTGTTTTAAAATATTCAGCCCTTCTTTGAGGAGTTCTTCCAGGGTACGAGGAGAACATTTACCGCTGACTTGCCTGAGGGCGTCTTCCGCGACCTGTTTTTTATATCCGAGATTTACGAGCGCTGACACCGCATCTTCCATATCGCCCAACCGGGTCAAATCATCCGACTGAGAAGCAGGCCGTGTCTCATGTAGTTTTATCTTGTCTTTCAATTCCAGGACAATACGGGCGGCTGTTTTTTTGCCGATTCCTGAGATAGTACAAAGTCTTGAATCATCTGAATTTTTTATCGCATACGCAATGTCTTGGACTGAAAAACCGGAGAGAACAGACAGTGCGAGTTTGGGTCCGATACCTGACACTCCCAGGAGACAGAGAAACATGTCTTTTTCGGCTTCCGTCAAAAAACCGAAGAGTGACAGCGAATCTTCACGAAGGTGGGTATGAATATGGAGAGTAATTTCTTCGCCGACATCAGGAAGGTATGAAAAGGTTGAAAGCGGCAGAGAAACTTGATAGCCGACTCCAGCGACATCTATAATCAGATAATCCGTGGCTTTGCGTTTTAACGTGCCTGTAAGCAAAGCAATCATCTAATCCTGCCTGTGGTTCTAAAAGCACCTGGCCTGCTCGACTGACGCAATGCTGATGGATTTTTCAGCATTTCTTTAAGCCGGGATGCGTGGATATGGCAGATTGCCGCAGCCAGTGCGTCTGCGGCATCCGCAGGATAAGGGATTTTGGGGAGATCCAGCAAAGTTTTCACCATAAGCTGGACCTGTTTTTTTTCAGCTTTTCCATTACCGACCACCGCCTGTTTAACCTCCAGGGGGGAATACTCGTACACGGGCAGCCCCATGTTCACGGCTGCGAGAAGCGCAATGCCTCTCGAATGGCCAAGTTTGAGGGCTGATTTTATATTTTTGGAAACAAATAAATCTTCAACAACAATCACGTGGGGACGATACTGATCTATGACCTTCGTGAGTTCATCGTAAATTTTTTTGAGCCGTTTAGGAAACGGCTGTTTCGCAGAGGGGCTGATTCCACCGGACGCAACATGAAACAGCTTATGATCTTCTTCCGCAACAATCCCGTATCCGCTCGTGAGCGTACCTGGATCAATCCCCAGAACTTTCATACATCCCCCGTAATGAAATACCAAACAAGGAAAATTTGAGAAAAGCGGTCCTGCCGCAATGAAACTGCGGTCTTTTTCTTTAAAGTTTTAGAAAATTATCCGATATCAAGAACGATTATTACAGTTGATGCGCTATTCGGCGTTCATGATTTCATCCGGTATATCAAAATTCGCGTAGACATTTTGGACATCATCGTTATCTTCGAGTGATTCCATAAGACGCAGCATTTGCTGGGCTTCCTTGCCATCTAGTTTAACGTATGTCTGAGGAACCATAGTGACCTCTGCCACTTCCAAGGCAATACCCGCATCTTCAATCGCTTTTTTCACTTTTTCTAAATCTGCAGGTGGCGTCATGATTACAAAATTTGCATCCTCGGTCTGCATGTCTTCTGCACCAGCATCAAGTGCCAATGACATCAGGTTATCTTCATCAACTTTTGTACGTCCCACCACAATATAACCTTTCTTTTGAAACATCCATGAGACGCAGCCGGCTTCCCCCATATTGCCGCCGGACTTTCCGAAAATATGCCGGATTTCGGAGACGGTTCTGTTTCGGTTATCGGTCATTGATTCTACCAAGACCGCCACCCCTCCCGGCCCATATCCTTCAAAAGTGATTTCTTCATATGATACGCCAGGCAACTCCCCGGTGCCTTTTTGAATCGCGCGCTTGATATTATCTGCAGGCATGCTCACCGCTTTTGCCTTGGCCACAGCAGTTCTCAGCCGTGGATTTCCATTCGGATCCCCTCCGCCGAGTTTTGCAGCAACGGTTATTTCTTTTGTAATCTTGGTGAATATTTTGCCGCGTTTTGCATCTATCGCGGCTTTTTTGTGCTTTGTTGTAGCCCATTTCGAATGACCTGACATCGAACCTCCTGAAAAAATGTTATGCAGTGATAGTAGTAAATAAAGACGGCTTAATGCATACTCATTGCTGTCAGCCTTATCGTTCAGTCGCTTGCAGTTCGTGTTCCATATCTTCTTTAAGCTTGGTAAAAATCATTCTCCCTGCCGCCGTCTGAAGGACGCTCGTCACCGCCACATCAATGTTCTTGTTGATATATTTTCTTCCATTCTCAACAACGATCATAGTCCCGTCGTCCAAGTAGGCAACACCCTGTCCGGCTTCCTTGCCTTCCTTCAGCACAAACACGCGCATGCTTTCACCCGGGAGAGCTACCGGCTTCACCGCATTCGAAAGATCGTTGATATTCAGCACTTTAACGCCTTGTAGTTCAGCAACTTTGTTCAGGTTGAAATCATTCGTAATAACCTTAGCGCCGATTTTCTTTGCAAGTGCAATGAGCTTTGCATCAACTTCTCGTATTTTCGGGAAATCTTCTTCGACAATACGGACTTCCATATGCGTCATTTTCTGAATCCGATGCAGAATGTCGAGGCCACGCCTGCCGCGGGCCCGTTTGAGGGGATCCGAGGAGTCGGCGATATGCTGGAGTTCATGCAGAATAAACTGGGGGATGATTATGGTCCCATCCAAAAATTCTGTTTCACATACATCGGCGATCCTGCCGTCGATGATGACGCTTGTGTCCATGATTTTGATATTTTCTTCAGAACCACTTCTGAAGAGCTTCTTAATATTTGATGGGTTAAATCGCTCCCCTTCACGGATGCCGATCGTAATACCGATGTATCCGAAGAAGCTGTTCATGAGAAGAAGAATGAAATTTACGATGCTTCTTTCAAGCGGTACCAGTTTGAGCGGAGCAGCGATAATATTCGCGGACATTAAACCAAGAATGAAACCCAAGATGCCACCGATAATAACTTTTAATGAAACTCTGCGAAACAGAAATTCCGTAAGAATAATCAGAACAGCCACGCCGAACCCGATTATCATCCCTTCTACTTTGCTGACCTGATCGTAAAGCTGCGTAGACACATAATAGCCCAGCAGTGTACCGAGAAAAAGAAATATTACCCGTATAAAGACAAGTCCCATTTCTGCTCACCTCCCTTACTATAAAAAGCAGTCGAATTGCAACCAAAAAAAAGATGAAAATTTATTCCTGTTTGACGGGAATAAACAGATCCTGTCCGTTTCGACGGACGAGAAAAAGAAGTCTTTCCTTTTTTGTTATCGTGGCTGTTACTTTTTTGTAATCTTCCAGGCTTGCGATATTCTTCTGGTTTATTTGGAGTATTATATCACCCTGTTTTATACCGGCCTCAAATATCCTGCTGTTGGGGTCGATTTTTACGACGATTACCCCTTTATCATTACCAGAGACTCCGTAGCGGCGGGCAAGTTCAGGGGTAAGTTCGCGGACGGTAATCGCCGAGAACATGCTGTTCGCTGTTTCATCATTCGAATTACCCGTTCCGTCATCGCGGGATGCCGCATCGCCAAGTTTTTTAGGCAGTTCTGCAATGAGCACATCAACATCGAATTCTTTTTTCGAACGCAACAGTTTTATTTTCACTGTCGTATTCAGCGGTGTCTGCGATACCATATTTCGTAAATGTCCCGTATCTTCGACAACTTTGCCGTTATATTGCAGAATTACATCCCCCTGCCTGATGCCGGCCTTATCTGCCGGGCTCTTCTTCATAACACTGCTTACCAGAGCACCTTTCAAGTCTTTGACGCCGAATTCATCCGCAAGATCCGACGTTACGTCTTGTATACTCACACCCAGCCAGCCGCGAACAACTTTCTTAAATTGTATCAGACTGTCCATTACCTGGCGCGCCATACTGCTCGGTACAGCAAAGCCGATTCCTTGATATCCTCCTGTTCTTGACAAAATAGCGGTGTTGATTCCTATTAGCTCACCACGAACGTTTACCAGTGCACCGCCGGAATTGCCTGGGTTAATCGCAGCGTCAGTCTGTATAAAGTCTTCATAGTCGGCAATGCCCACGTTTGCGCGGCCCACTGCGCTGATGATGCCCATGGTTACCGTTTGGTTTAAGCCGAAGGGGTTCCCGATTGCAAATACAAACTCTCCTACCTTGAGTTTGTTGGAATCACCCCATGGCAGCGGAGAGAGCCCTTTCGCGTCAATTTTTATGACAGAAATATCCGTTTTGGGATCAGCGCCAATCAGTGTTGCCTTATAGCTTTTTTTATTTGAAAGAAGAACCTTTATTTCCTGGGCTTTTGCAATGACGTGGTTGTTTGTCACTATGTAGCCGTCCTCTGAGACAATGACACCCGAACCCAGGCTTTGTTCTTTATGCTCTTTGGGTGCATTGGAACGAGGTGCCTGATCGCCGAAAAATCTCCGGAAAAAAGGATCGTCAAACAAATCGAACGGGGCTTCTTCACGCGACTTTACCAGCCGTGTCGTGGATATGTTTACGACTGACGGAGTAGCCACTGCTGCAACCTCGGATTGGGCCTCGCTCAGCTGGGTCAGAATTTCTACGGATTTAGATGATATCTGACTTTTGGCAGGAAGCGTGGTCATGATGCCCATACGGGATGATAAAACAAGTCCGATAATAACCCCGAGGAGAAGAACAAAGACAAACGCTATATAAAATTTCTTTTTATTGAGCATGGAAACAAACAGCCTCCGGATGCAAATCGTTCTCTATGACCAGATACATGATAAACGGTAAAATAAGCCCCGGTATTTTTTTATAATTTTTTATTGTACCAGAAATAAGAGAACCTTTTCAAGCTTTTTATTATTGACAAAATGAACGTGGATTCTATAATACAAATTACCAAAAACGAGAAAATACTCCGGAAAGTGAGCTTGAATTTTGTCCGCAAAACGGCCCTCAAAACAATTGATCCTTCGCCACATAGAACACTGTGACAAAAAATATGTCTGGCACCCTTTTACGCAGATGCAGGATTGGCAGAAAGAACCGCAAATTATCATCGAAAGCGGCAAAGGCAGCATGCTGACCGACATCAATGGCAAAAAATATATCGACGGCGTATCATCACTTTGGGTCACGGTCCATGGCCACAGAAAAAAAGAAATTGATCAAGCCATATCCAAACAGCTTGGAAAAATCGCTCACTCAACATTGCTTGGTTTGTCCAACGTCCCCGCGACACTCCTTGCCAAAAAAATCATAACGAACGCCCCATCAGGTCTTTCCAGGGTTTTTTACTCGGATAGCGGCTCAACCTCCGTGGAAATTGCGCTTAAAATCGCATTCCAGTACTGGCAGCAGCATGATCGAAAATTCCGAACAAAAACGAAATTTATTTCGCTCAAAGAAGCATATCACGGTGACACACTCGGATCCGTAAGCGTGGGAGGAATCGACCTATTCCACCAAATATACAAACCGCTTCTTTTCAAATCATATAAAATCGATTCACCGTATTGTTACCGATGTCCATTTGGAGGGAAATATCCTGCTTGCGGCATGAAGTGCGTTTCAGCGGCAGAAGCGGTAATCCGCCGCCACAGCCGCGAAACCGCCGCTCTCATTTTGGAACCGCTGGTGCAGGGCGCTGCAGGCATGCTGATGCAACCGCCCGGTTACCTGGCCGCAATAAAAAAAATCTGCTCACGATACAACATACTTCTGATTGCTGATGAAGTTGCGACCGGCTTCGGCAGGACCGGTGCCATGTTTGCTTGTGACCACGAGAAGGTCGTACCTGACATTATGTGCGTGGCCAAAGGCATCACCGGTGGATATCTTCCGCTTGCGGCAACACTGACAACAGAAGAAATATACAACAAATTCCTCGGAGATTACCGCGAACTTAAGACATTCTTTCACGGCCATACCTATACCGGAAATCCAATCGCGTGCGCTGCTGCAATAGCCAGCATCGACCTTTTCCGAAAAGACAATACACTCAAGAAGCTGCAAAAGAAAATCGTCTATTTGACCGAGAAATTAAAGCAGTTTGAAAAACTGAGTCATGTAGGCGAGGTCCGGCAGAAAGGTTTCATGGTCGGGATTGAGCTTGTTCAGAACAAAAAAACGAAAAAACCTTACCCGCTGGAAGATAAAATTGGCATTCGCGTTTGCCTTGAATGCCGCAAGAAAGGCCTTATGATAAGGCCGCTGGGAAACGTTATCGTGCTTATGCCACCGCTCTCAATAACGCTGAAAGAGCTCGTATTCATGGTTGACGCTGTATATTCGTCAATTACTAAAATCACCCGGCATAGCTGAAAATTACGGCTTATTATTCTCAGACTCTGTTGATTGCCTGTCAGTGGCAGCGCGATCCTCCGCTCGTTCAATTATAGCGTCCATTGCTTTAATTGCTTTAGCAGCCTTTTTCCCTTTTTCTTCAGCTTGCTGCTGCGTATTTTCTATTTTGCCTCCTATTGAGCTGAAGACCGAGACCACATCCCCCACATGGGCATACAGCAAAAAAATCGATATTCCCCAAAGAATAATAATTCTGGTAATAGAAATTACTTTCTTGTTGTCCATGTCGAGCCTATTCAGAATTACAAATGCAAAGAGTGCGCTTACGATAATAATGGCAGAGATTATTGCCCGCTTGCCAAAAGGAGCCGCTTCTACTTTCTCTGCAATGTTGCTGGTCGATATTTCTGCTTTTTTTGTCTCTGTCTGAGCAGGTGGTTGGCTTGACTGCTTCTTGATTTCTTCTTTATCCTCTCCATTGACTATTTTGGCCGAAGACCTATATTGCTCTGGAACAGACTGCAAATCATCAACAAAATGGATCATGTCATCCTTATCAGTATATTTATAGATTGCCGCTAATCCATTTGGAGGCAAAGAAACACTAAAAACAACAAAAAGAACAAAAACGAACAATACTTTTAGATTCATAGCAGGCAATCTCCTCATCTGGACTCTGTAAAAAATAACTTATCAAATACAAGAAGTCAACATCAAAATATGAATACTTTATTTACGCTTTCACTGCCGTATTCAATTTTTTTCCGAATAATTTGCCATAAATGCATGAAATACAATGCATATTTAAGGTTGATATCTGCTTGAATATCATCAAAAGTGTTTAGTTTAAGCATTGCACGACTGACCATTTATCACTATATTTTTTATAATCATAATCAAACAAGTTACAATCTTAACGATCATAATCCGCGAGTTTCCAAACAAAAATGCCGACCTTAAGCTGCTGTGAAATAAAAAGCCGGAAGATTCACTTCACATTTTTTCGATACATCGAGAGTAACGTTTTTTGTGGTTTAAGGTAAAAAAGTATATTTATCTTGACAAAATAGGTGCTCCTCTATATAATTCAAAACTCTGTAGCCTTAAGGGGCTGAATGAAATGGCCATCAAAATCAGCGATATACCGCCCGAAGGGCTTACACTGAACTTTGATCAAAAAATTGATCTTTTTGACACGGGAACAGCATCCGTTGCCGTTACAGCGGTTCTCGTGTTTAAGTCCGGCGGGACCGGAATTTTCAGGGTCACCGGGCATGTAACGGCAGCACCGTTGCTTCAATGCAGCCGTTGTTTAAAAAGTTTTACATACTCTATCGATGCTGATGTAAACTTCGAGATTGCCCCATCAAACTCTCTCGGAACCGTTCATGAACATGAGCTCGGAAAGGGAGAGCTTGACACGGAATTTTATGAGGGCAATGAAATAGAGCCTATTGAATTCCTGCGGGAGCAATTGCTTATCGCCCTGCCGATGATACCGCTTCATCATCCGGAGTGCAAAGGACTCTGCAGCCGGTGCGGGGCGGACCGTAATAAAAAAGACTGTAAATGCAGCAATGATTCACCGGAAACGTCTGGCGCGTTTTCCGTTTTAAAAGATTTACTAAAAAAATAGAAGGAGCATCGTACTACTCATGGCCAATCCAAAACACAGAACATCCAAATCCCGCAGAGATAAACGGCGTACCCATAAATATCTCAAGGCGCCGGGTCTTTCAATCTGCCCACAATGCCAAGAAGTGAAGAAGCCTCACCACGCATGTGTTTCATGCGGCACATACAACGGTCGAGAAGTTATTACAATTCAACAGATATAAATAGTTTGCACATTCACAAGGCAAAGTGACCATCCTTTTCCGCAGTATGGTTCTTTGCCTTTTATATTGAAGGGGCCTGTATGAAAATCGCTGTTGATGCCATGGGAGGAGATAATGCACCTCACGCCATCGTCGCAGGTGCAGTGCAAGCAGCGCGAGCATTCGGCGTCGGCATCATTCTGGTGGGCATTGAACAACTAATCCGCGCAGAGCTCAAAAAATACCCTGATGCGCAGTCGCTGCCCATTGAGATACGGAATGCCACGGAAGTTGTGGACATGCTTGATTCTCCGTCAACGGTTTTTCGCAGAAAAAAAGACTCTTCCATCCGCGTGGCAAATCAGCTTGTTAAAAGTGGAGAGGCGGTGGCAGTCATCAGCGCGGGACATACCGGTGCGGCGATGGCTACCTCACTCTTTGTGCTTGGTCCCCTAGAAGGAGTTGAACGGCCGGCGATCGCCACCTACATGCCGACCATCAAGGGCACATCCATCGTGCTGGACGTGGGGGCTAATGTTGACTGCAAACCGAACCATCTGCTTCAATTTGCCGTCATGGGAGAAGTTTTTGCCAAATACTCATTAAAGAATCTGAACCCTCGGGTCGGGATCCTTTCGATCGGCGAAGAAGAAACCAAAGGCAACGAACTGACAAAAGAAGCTTTCAAGCTTCTGACAGAGACGTCACTCAACTTCATCGGGAACGTAGAAGGGCGTGATGTCTTGACCGGCAAAGCGGACGTGGTCGTCTGCGACGGTTTCATCGGCAATGTTGTTCTCAAGGTATCAGAAGCGGTGGCGGAAACCATCACATCAATCATTAGGGAAAATATCGGAAACAACGTGGTCCGGAAACTCGGCTATTTGATGATGAAACCGGCTTTCAACATTCTCAAACGCCGCCTCGATTACGCAGAATACGGCGGAGCGCCGCTTCTGGGCATCAACGGCATCAGCATCATCAGCCACGGACGTTCTTCAGACCGGGCCATTAAGAACGCCATCCGTGTCGCTACCGACTTTGCTAACAGCGAAATAAACAAACATATCAAGGCAGACATTGAAAAAAACATGAGCTTGGTGAAACCAAAATGATAAAAGCACGCATAACCGGAATTGGATCCTATGCACCCAGGAAGGTCGTCACCAACTATGACCTGGAAAAGATGCTGGATACCTCAGATGAATGGATAACTGAACGCACCGGCATCAAGCAGCGCCATATCGCGGATAAAAGCGAAAACACATCCGATCTCGCCTATGAGGCCTCCCTGAAAGCACTCAAAATGGCGAAATTGTCACCACAGGAACTGGACATGATCATCGTTGCGACAACCTCGCCGGACATGGCCATGCCGAGCTGCGGATGCCTGCTTCAGCATAAACTCGGTGCGAAAAAAGCGGCCGCCTTTGATATTTATGCCGCCTGTTCAGGTTTCATTTTCGGACTATCGATAGCAAGCGCACATATCAAATCAGAAGCATGCAAAAATATTCTTTTGGTCGGCTCTGAGATACTGTCCCGGATCACCGATTGGGAAGACCGGACTACCTGCGTGCTTTTTGGAGACGGCGCGGGTGCTGTTGTGTTGCAGCGATTCTCCGGAAAACATGGCATACTCTCTACCCATTTACATTCGGACGGTGCTCTCGGTCATTTGCTTTCCATCCCCGGTGGCGGGACCCTTCATCCGACCTCTCACGATACCGTAGACAAGCGTTTGCACTTCATTAAAATGAAGGGAAATGAGACATTCAAGGCCGCGGTCCGGGCTCTCGGAGAAGTCGCGCAAGAAACATTGGAGCATAATAAATTAAAACATGAGGATATTGATTTCCTCGTCCCCCATCAGGCAAATCTGAGGATTATCCAGGCAATGGCCCAACGACTTAAGATGCCTATGGAAAAAGTAGTGCTCACCCTCCCGAAATACGGCAATACTTCTGCTGCCTCAATTCCCATGGCACTTGATGAAGCGGTCAGAGACGGCAGAATAAAAGACAATCATCTTGTCTTGCTTGAAGCGTTTGGTGGAGGGCTGACGTGGGGATCGGCCTTGATACGATGGTGATGTTGCCATACCAAAACTAATTTCCCGCCTTTTTTCTTAATTTGAAACTTACTGGAGGACGCCACATGGACTACTTGCTGACAGAAGAACAGATAATGATTCGCGACCTTGCACGCCAGATCGCTGAAGAAAAAATTGTGCCTGTTCGCGCGGAATTGGATGAGCAAAACAAGTTCCCTTGGGACATCATGAAAGCTCTTGCGCAGTCGGATCTTTTCGGTTTGTTTATCCCGGAGGAATATGGCGGTCTCGGAAAAAACACCCTCGAACTCTGCATCGCAGTTGAGGAATTGTCAAAAGCATGCGTTGGGGTTGCGACAAGTTATGCCGCCAATGCACTGGGCACCTACCCTATTCTTCTGTTCGGTTCTGATGCCCAGAAAAAGAAGTATCTTCCTGACATCGCGGCAGGAAAACGGCTCGTCGGATTCGGACTGACTGAAGCCAATGCGGGAAGCGATGCCGGCGGCATACAGACAACCGCAAAACTCGATGGCAATGAATATGTCCTGAACGGCACAAAGCAATGGATCACAAACGGCGGGGAAGCAGAAATCTACTCGGTTATTGCCATTACCGATCGGTCAAAAGGGCACCGCGGCGCGGCGGCGTTTATTGTGGAAAAAGGCACACCCGGATTTTCTTTTGGAAAAAAAGAAAACAAGATGGGAATCCGCGCTTCATCCACCACTGAGCTGATCTTCAACAACTGCCGCATCCCGAAGGAAAACCTGATTGCAAAGGAAGGAATGGGTTTCATCGTTACCATGAAAACGCTTGACAGTTCCAGAACCGGTGTGGGCGCCCAGGGAGTGGGCGTGGCACAAGGCGCCATCAATGAGGCCCTCAAGTTTGCGAAACAACGGGTCCAGTTCGGACAACCGGTTGCTTCTTTCCAGGCCGTCCAGCATATGCTTGCAGATATGCAAACACAGACTGAAGCTGCTCGTGCGCTTATATATTCCGTGGCACGTTTCATAGACAGCGGTGCAAAAGATATCTCTCGCGCATCAGCAATGGCAAAGCTTTTCGCAACGGATACGGCCATGCGGGTGACCACCGATGCTGTACAGGTCATGGGCGGTTCGGGGTATATGAAGGAATATCCGGTCGAAAAAATGATGCGGGATGCAAAAATCCTTCAAATTTATGAAGGCACCAATCAGATCCAAAGAAATGTTATTGCATTGGATATGATCAAGGCGGCTATGAAGCAAAAATAATTCCGGCAGTAGCAGCTGATCCGATGACTTTTTGTGAATCAACATATCTCGTGGTTGCTTTTGAGATATAAAGATGCTTTTTTTGAAGTTCGGAGAAAGTAAATGAATATAATCGTATTAATCAAACAAGTCCCCGATACATCAGAAGTAAAAATCAATCGCGAAACGAATACTCTTATTCGGGACGGTGTACCGAGTATCATCAACCCCTATGATATGTATGCCATTGAAGAAGCCCTTCGACTGCGCGAAAAACATGGTGGAAAAATAATTGTCCTTTCCATGGGGCCGCCCCAAGCTGCTGAGGCGCTGAAAGAAGCCGTTTCTCTCGGCGTTGATGATGCAGTACTCCTTTCAGATAGGGCCTTTGCTGGTTCAGACACATGGGCGACCTCGTATACGCTGTCGAAAGGCATTAAAAAAATCGGTGCCTTTGATCTGGTCATCTCCGGCAAGCAAGCCATCGACGGAGATACCGCGCAAGTGGGGCCTGAAACTGCTGATGTCCTCGGCGTTCCCTTCGTCGCCTTCATCAAGAAGATTGAGTCGATCGAAAACGGCAAAATGCTGGCCGAGCGCATGATGGATGAAGGCTACGATGTCGTGGAAACATCGCTCCCGGCCGTCATCAGTGTCGTCAAAGAAATCAACGAACCCCGCCTGCCGTCGCTAAAAGGTAAGATGAAAGCAAAAAATTTCAAGGTTACTGTCTGGACAGCTAAGGATATTAGTGCTGATGAAAATCTGTGCGGGCTTAAAGGTTCTCCGACGAAAGTCGTAAAAATTTTTCCTCCTACCCCTCGTGGCCAACGGGAGGTTCTGAGCGGCACCATTGAACAGCAGGTCGAACAGGTCGCAATTAAGTTAAAAGAACAATCGCTGATATAATATTAAGGATGACAGCGCCGTAATATGCTGCCACGGTTCTGCATGTAAAAGGAGTCAACAGTGGGTATAAAAATCATTCTCGATAAATGTACGGGCTGCGAAGTCTGCATATCCAGCTGTCCGTTCAGCGCAATCGAGATGCGTGACGGAAAAGCATTCATCAATGATAATTGTACAATTTGCGGTGCCTGTGTCGACGCTTGTGAGCTCAAAGCCATCGAGCGAACTGAAGAGGAACCGGCGGCTGTAGCAGCAGATATTTCTGCTTACAAGGGGGTTTGGGTATTTGCCGAGCAGCATAAATCCTCTATCTCCAGCGTGACGCTCGAACTCCTGGGCGAAGGCAGAAAACTTGCTGACAAAAGGAGCACCAAGCTTGCCGCGGTATTTATCGGCCATAACATCGGCGAGAAGGCAAAGGATCTTATCGCTTATGGCGCTGATACCGTATACGTCGCTGACGATCCCGCACTGCAAGATTTTAACGATGATCCATACAGCGCAATACTCACAACATTGGCCAGGCTCCACAAACCTGAAATTATTCTCGCGGGAGCCACTGCAATCGGTCGTTCCTTTATTCCCAAAGTAGCCTGTGCCCTGCATACCGGACTCACGGCTGACTGCACTTCGCTCGATATTGATCCTGAAAATGGAAATCTGCTGCAGACCCGGCCCGCGTTCGGGGGAAATATCATGGCCACCATCGTCACTCCGCATCATCGGCCGCAAGTGGCAACCGTCCGGCATAAAGTAATGAAAAAAGCAGACCCCGATCCGTCGCGTAAAGGAGAAATCATCGCTGTTTCCTTCAAAGAACAACAATCCCTCCGGACAAGGGTTACCAAAACCATTGAAGACATAACACAAACGGTGAATATCTGTGAAGCCGATATTATCGTATCAGGCGGGCGCGGACTTTCTGATCCGAAGAATTTTGCCCTTCTCGAAGAACTGGCGAAAACGATAGGCGGCGCTGTGGGCGCTTCAAGGGCAGCGGTAGATGAGGGATGGATCCCCTACTCGCACCAAGTCGGTCAAACCGGTAAAACCGTTTGCCCCAAGCTGTATATCGCTTGCGGTATATCCGGAGCCATTCAACACCTTGCCGGCATGCAATCGTCCGATGTAATCGTCGCAATCAACAAGGACCCGCATGCCCCTATATTTAACGTGTCGACATATGGTATTGTAGGCGATGTCATGGAAGTCGTGCCGATCATGATTAGGAAATTTAAAGAGCTGAGGGGATAGCTCCTTCTTTTTCTGCTTTGTCCCCTGCTGCTTTCATGAAAAAGCTCTACATCTACTGTGAATTGATACCTATAGAGGTCAGTAATGAAAATTGCGATTATGTTTCCCGGCCAGGGATCACAATATCTTGGCATGGCAAAAGAGTTTATCGAGAATTTCAAAGAATCAAAAGAAGTTTTTGAGACTGCAAGTGCAGTGCTCGGATATGATCTTGAACAACTTTGCTTTCATGGTCCGGTTGAAAAATTGAACCTCACGGAAAATACCCAGCCTGCATTGCTCGCGGCAAGCATTGCTATTTTACGACCGATCGAGCGGCGCGGACTGCAAGCGACTGCAGCAGCAGGTCACAGCTTGGGAGAATATACCGCCATAACTGCTGCTGAAGGATTTGAATTGGCCGATGCAATCTCACTGGTGCAAAAACGCGGTCGTTTTATGCAGGAGGCCGTCCCGGCTGGCACCGGATTAATGGCCGCTATTCTGGGCATGGAACGGCAGGATCTAGAAAAAACTTGCCTTGAAGCGGCCAAAAATGGTATAGTTGCCCCTGCAAATTACAATTCTCCAGGCCAGATTGTTATCGCCGGCGAAAAAAAAGCCGTGGAAAAAGCTATGGAGCTTGCCAAGGCAGGAGGGGCGAAAAAAGTAATGCCTCTTGCCGTAAGTGTTCCTTCGCACTGCGCATTAATGAAACAGGCGGGCGAACGTTTGGCCCAGGAGCTCGAAAGAGTTAAGATCAACGACCTCCGTATCCCTATTGTAAACAACGCGGATGCTGTATTTCTCCGTACAGCTGCAGAACTCAAACCTTCACTTGTCAAACAGATCAGTTTCCCCCTTTACTGGGAAGACTCGATCACCGCTATGGTTGCGGATGGGTATGATACTTTTGTTGAAATCGGGCCGGGCAAGGTCCTTTCCGGCCTCGTGAAACGTATTGCCAAAATGGCAAAAGTACTGAACATTGAAGACCAAAAAAGCATGAGCGATACGCTCAACGTTATCGGTGTTTAAACGCGGGAGGCAAATCGGGAGTATCCATTTCCCCCCTGCTCTCTCAATCGCTTTTTTTCAACACTGCAGGAAAGAATCTGTTTTAAGGAGAAATAATGAATCTCACCGGTAAAGCTGCTCTTGTGACCGGCGCAGCGCAGGGCATCGGAAGACAAATTGCACTTGCACTGGCTGCCGATGGAGCTGATGTGGCAGTCTGTGACGTGAATCTGGAAATGGCACAAAAAACCGCTGGGGATATTCAAACTACAGGCAGAAAATCCCTTGCGCTCAAGGCTAATGTATCTGCCGCAGATGAAGTTGCGACCATGGTCGATCAAGTCTTTAAGGAATTCGGCAAAATTGACCTGCTCGTCAATAATGCGGGAATTACCAGAGACGGGCTGATTCTGCGCATGAAAGATGAAGATTGGGATCTAGTACTCAGCATCAACCTAAAAGGTGCTTTTCTGTGTTCTAAAGCGGCGTTAAAACATATGACCAAGCAACGAAGCGGCACCATTATCAATATCGCGTCCATTGTAGGGGCAATGGGCAATGCCGGACAGGCTAATTATGTGGCCTCTAAGGCAGGTCTTATCGGTCTTACCAAAACTATTGCCAGGGAATACGCCAATCGCGGAATCACGGCAAACGCTGTTGCTCCCGGATTTATTGATACGGCCATGACGCAAGCACTTTCCGACACCGTAAAAGAAGAGCTTGCAAAACAGATTCCCATGGGCAAGCTCGGCACACCAGAGGATGTTGCAAATGCTGTACGTTTCCTTGCGTCACCGTGGGCTTCCTACATTACAGGCCAAGTAATCCATGTTAATGGCGGAATGTACATGTAATTAAAAATATTTTTTTCACAATACAGAACAGAAAAGACTAAAAAGAGAACATCAACCATAGGAGGAGCAAAATGGCAGAGGTAGACGCAAAAGTAAAAAAAATTATTTCCGAGCAGCTTGGTGTACCTGAAGCGGATGTAAAACCCGAGGCATCTTTCGTAAATGACCTCGGAGCTGATTCTCTTGACACCGTGGAACTCGTCATGGCGCTTGAAGAGGAATTCGGGATAGAGATTCCGGACGAAGATGCGGAAAAGATCAGCACCGTCCAGAATGCAATCGATTATATTACATCAAAATCAAAGTAAGATTCCATTCTTAAGAAGAGATGCGGTTCCACTTGTATATACCGCATCTCTTCTTAAAATAAAAATTCAGAAGAATCCTTCAAGCAGTTGTGAACTAATGATGGTCTGGTTTACATAGGATGATGCAGGAGGTACATTCATTTGATGAGAAGAGTTGTGGTCACCGGCGTTGGGATGGTAACCCCTGTTGGCTTGGACACCGAAAAGTCTTGGGAAGGTCTGATTTCAGGCAAATCGGGAATCGGCCCGATTACTCAATTCGACGATAAAGCCATCCCGACACAGATTGCAGGAGAAATTCACGGCTTCGATCCAAACGCGTACATTGACGCAAAAGAAATCAAAAAAATGGATCGCTTTATACATCTTGCAATCGCGGCGAGTCAAATGGCTATGGATCAATCCGGTCTTACCATCACTCCAGAAAATGCCGAACATATAGGCGTTCTTGTGAGTTCCGGAATGGGTGGACTGCCCGCAATAGAAAAATACCACAAAATATATCTTGCGAGCGGCCATCGCAAAATATCCCCTTTTTTCATTCCCATGCTGATTGTTAACCTGGCATCCGGCCAGATTTCTATCCGTTATGGCGTGAAAGGACCGAACTCCTGTGTGGTCACCGCATGCGCAACAGGAACTCACTCCATAGGAGATGCGTTTAAAATCATCCAACGCGGAGATGCCCTTGCCATGATCGCAGGCGGCACGGAATCCTGCATCTGCCCTCTCGGAGTCGGTGGCTTCAACGCCATGAAGGCCCTTTCAACCAGAAACAACGAACCACAACGAGCCAGCCGCCCCTTCGACGCTGAACGCGATGGTTTTGTCATGGGTGAAGGGTCGGGAGTGATGATCCTTGAAGATTTGGAACATGCCCGTAAACGCGGCGCCGTCATTTTGGCAGAAATTGTCGGCTATGGTATGACCGGGGATGCATATCATATGACGTCACCCGCCCCGAACGGAGAAGGCGCGGCCCGATGCATGAAAATGGCAATTCATGACGCCCGTGTTACGCCCGATGAAATGGGATACATCAATGCACACGGTACTTCCACAAAATTTAACGACGAAAACGAAACAGCCGCAATAAAAACAGTATTTGGCGATCATGCCTATAAAATAGCGGTAAGTTCCACAAAATCCATGACGGGTCATTTGCTCGGTGCAGCCGGAGGTGTGGAAGCGGTAATTTCCGTCTTGGCCCTCAATCGTGGAATACTTCCGCCGACCATTAATCTTGAAAATCCTGATCCCGAATGCGACCTTGATTATATCCCCGGGAAAGCACGAGAAGCGCAAGTACATGTCGCCATGTCCAATTCCTTCGGATTCGGCGGCACGAATGCCTGCGTGGTATTCAAAAAATTCAGGCCATAAAATGCGCAGTTGCGAGGGTATCCAGCAAGAGATATCGTATTTTTTCAAAGATATTAATCTTCTCAAGCGAGCTCTCACGCATAAATCCTACGCTAACGAAAATAAAGCTTCCGCCCACAACGAACGGATGGAGTTTCTTGGTGATGCCGTTCTCAATCTCATCGTGAGCGAATACCTTATGATACTCTGTCCCGCTGCACAGGAAGGCGATCTTTCTAAATTTCGAGCAGCTGTTGTAAACGAGCAGTCACTTGCAGCAGTCGCACGCAAACTTAATCTCGGAGACTTTCTTCTGCTCGGCAGAGGAGAAGAGCTGACAGGTGGGAGGGAAAAAGATTCACTCCTCGCAAACAGCCTTGAAGCCCTTACCGCAGCCGTTTATCTTGACGCAGGCATGGAAGCTTGCAAACCGTTCTTTCTCCGGGCCTTCAGTGATATAATAAAAAAAATATCAGTCACTTCAACCATTTTTGACTATAAAACGGCACTCCAGGAACTCTGCCAGATACGATTGAAGCAACTACCCGAATACCGCATTGTTTCTGAAATAGGTCCGGAGCACCGGAAACGTTTTGAAGTAGAAATTTTTATTCAAAATGTTTTTTTTGGCCGAGGATCGGGAAAAAGCAAAAAAGAAGCTGAACAGTGCGCGGCTAAAGAAGCCTTTAGCAGTTTTTCCAGCGCTGTCCGTTCTGATAAATCTGCAGAAACAGGCAACAAAAACTCTTAAAGCATGAAGCATTCTTTTCCGCTACATGATCATCCCTTTTTTCATACCTCACTCAGGCTGCCGTCATCAATGCATCTTCTGCAACCAGAATAGAATCATTGGCCAGGCAAAGTCAAGCGGCCAAACATCCATACCCGATACAATAAACAAATATCTCAGCACACAAAAAAAGAACAGCCCTGTATATGTCGCATTTTATGGAGGTAGTTTTACGGCTCTGCCTCGTGAAGATCAAGATGCATATTTGAAGGCTGTCCAGCCGTTTATCCATGCCGGTGCGGTGCAGGGAATTTCACTGTCTACCAGGCCGGATTGTATAACCCAATCAGGGGTCAGGTTTCTGCAACAACATCATGTTTGCACAATTGAGCTGGGTGTACAATCCATGGATGACAACGTTCTTCTCCTTGCAGGACGTGGTCACACTGCCGTTGACACAATAGATTCTGTAAAAATTCTAAAAGAGCTTAACATGAACATCGGCCTTCAGGTGATGCTTGGCCTGCCGGGTGATTCTCCAGAGTGTTTTTTAAAGACGATAGATTTGATCATCGCGCTAAAACCCGATTTTGTTCGTCTGTACCCTCTCCTTGTGATAAAAGATACCATTCTTGAAAAACTGTATAATGACGGGAAGTACCAACCCATCTCCCTTGTGGATGCAGTTCGCATGTGTAAAACAGCTTTGATTAGATTTCAACAGGCAGAAATCAACGTTTCTCGGGTGGGGATACAACCTACCGAGGAGTTGGAGGAACCCGGGACGATCGTCGCAGGTCCGTATCATCCCGCGTTCAGACAGCTTGTTGAGTCTTCGATTTTTTTAGATAAGATGCGATCGGCTTTGCAGGAAACGAGAGAAAACAGCGATACAGCGGTATTTTGGGTGGAATCTCATCATGTATCCGCAGCAATCGGACAGCATCGTTCCAATATCGTAACATTAAAAAAAGAGTTCGGTCTCCGCACGGTTCACATTAAGCAGATAATTAGGTGCAGAAACCAACATGAAACTGTGTTTCGCGGTGGCGGAATCAATCCGAAAAAAACGAATCAAGCGCACTTCATTCTCAAACTGGGGAAAAATTGTTCAGCGTCCGGTTAATTCTGTCCGATAATAATCCGATTTTTAAAAAGTGAAACCTCACGTATTTCCCCGCAAACCCTTATCTCTTCTCCAAAAAGGTTCCGCAGTGCCACTACGCCGTCTTCCACAACAACACTATTCACTGATTCGAGAAGAAATTCTTCACGGCCGTACTTCATCACAAATGCATTTAAGTTACACATCGTTATCAACCTTTCTTGAAATAAAAAAACGTGTACACACAATGGTGTAGCTTTTTCTGGTTTGCCGATATCATCCGGAGGATCAACGCAGCGATACGCGATTACATCGCGTATCGGTCATTTGCATTCGGCAAGATAGGACCGTGATCCACAGAACACCGGTTGAGGTCTCATGTTTGATTTTCTTGTTCTTTTTTTGCTCATCGTAGGTTGATTTTGTATTGTATTGCTATAGCATGTGTATTTATTGAATACCAGCAGTTTAACAAAGCCTTGCCAATGAATCTATAATGTCCAATGCAGAGTAGAAGTGCCGTTTGGACGAGAATATTTATGCACGCTGCCATTTAAGCCAGGCAGCAAAAAGTTTTTTGATACCGGGCGTGAGTCTGGTTCTGTAATATGCATCAGCTACTTTTTTAAGCACCTCTGAGCGCGTCGGATACGGATGAACTGTTTTTCCAATTGCGGCCAAACCGAGCCGATTAGCCATTGCAAAAGAAAGTTCATTAATCATTTCACCGGCATGACGCGCAACAATCGTTGCACCGAGCATCGTATCACTCTTGCTCTTCAGGTGAACCCGCACGAATCCTTCAGTATCTCCCTCAATTATAGTCCGATCAACATCCGCAAAAGGCACGGTCAACGTGAAAACATCGAAGCCTTTCCCTCTCGCTTCTTCTGCTGACATTCCGATGTGGGCTATTTCCGGATCTGTGTAAGTGCACCGTGGGATGATTAAGGGATTTCTTTTCCGCCGAGTCATAAACAATGAATTTGAAATCACAATTCGAGCCATTTCCTCAGCAGCGTGAGTGAATTTATAGTCGGAGCAGACATCACCTGCCGCATAAATATTCTGATTCGTTGTCTGCAGATAATCATTCACCCGTACACCAACTTGCAGGTCGTACATTATATTCGCTGCTTCAAGATTGAGCCCTTCCACATTCGGGACTCTGCCGACGCCGACCAATAGTTCATCCGCAAGTAACTCGATTCTTTTGCCGCTCTTAAGAATGGTGAGTGTTTTAATTTTTCCTTTTGTTGTGATTCTTTCAGGCTGTGCCTGCAGGTGTATTTTTATGCCATCCTGCATTAAAGATCGATAGATGACATGCGAGGCGTCGGTATCTTCGCGCGTGAGGAGGTGCTCACCATGTTGGACGATTGTCACCTGACTTCCTATGCGTACGAACCCTTGTGCGAGCTCACATCCTAAAGGTCCGCCTCCAATCACCACCAATTTTCTAGGTTTTTCTTTGAGTTGAAACACCGTCTCGTTTGTATGATACCCCGATGTCTCAATTCCAGGAATCGATGGCACTGCAGCGCGGGCACCGGTACAGATCGCGGCTTTTTTAAAGCGAAGCAGCTTCCCGTCTACAAGAATGGAATCTGGAGCAGTAAATTTCCCTTCTCCGAAAAAAACATCCACTCCAAAGTTTTTACTGAAGCGCTCTGCAGAATCATGAATACTGATTTTTGCTTTTATACTGTCGACTCTGTTCATGATCCTGCCGAAATGAACAGCACTGTTTTTAGTGCCAAAGATGCCAAATTTCCCACTCGTTCTCACTTCGTAGGCGGCATACGCACTTTTTAAAAAAGCTTTTGAAGGAACGCATCCGCTGTTCAAACAATCTCCACCGATAAAACGCCGTTCAATGAGCGCCACTTTGGCGCCGAGCCCGGCTGCACCCGCTGCCGTAACAAGACCTGCCGTACCGGCGCCGATAACAACCAGGTTATATCGTGGCGCAGGTTCCGGATTCTTCCAACCACTCGGATGAATATTTTGAAACAAAAACCTTTTTGTGTCAGAATAACAAAGTGATACGGTGGTTTGTTTCATAAAAGCCTCCAGTGTCAAGCTTTGCCAGCCACTGCGCATCGGTCGTACATTTATCCATCCTGCGTGCAATAACTTTATTTATTGACAATAAAAGCCTGTTTCTATAAAATAAAAGACGCAGTAGCTTATAAAATTTCGATTCACCTCACTATGCAGACATTCACACTTGACACTCGCACCCTAGCGGTCGTCCTAATAGCTGTTTCTGTACTAATCAGCCTGCTCATGCTCCTGCTTTGGCGAACACGCAAAACCTATTCCGGGTTCGGTTTATGGGCTGCAAGCACTGCACTGCATACGACGGGATTTTTTTTATTCTCTCTGCGAGACATACTCCCGGACTACATAACCATTCTGCTGTCGAACCTGCTTCTTCTCGGAGCCACTGTATGCATTTTTGAAGGCATCCGTCGTTTTCACGGAGATCATGCCCAGTGGACGTTCAATATTGCCGCTCTTGCCGTCATAATGACAATCCTGGCTTATTTTACCTATGTGAACAATCGGCTTGAAACCCGTATTATTATCTATTCGGCATTTGCCGCGGCAATGTATTTCCGGTGCGCTTTTGAATTGCTTCTGGGCACTTCCGAAGAACTAAGGTCTACATCATGGTTTACGAGTATCTTGCTCACGCTTTATGCTCTTATTTTGACTGCTCGTGCCCTGATCAGCCATGTAACGCCGGAAATACATAATATTTTTATGACCAACGAGCTCCAGACAGTTTTTTATCTGTCTTCGCTTCTTCTTGGATTAACTTGGACGTTGAGCTTCGTTTTGCTCAACAGCGAGAGAATGGAACTAGAATTAAGAAAGGCACAAGTTGAATTACAGCACTTGGCTCGCACGGATTTTCTGACCGGCGTATCCAATAATCGACATTTTTCCGAAGTTTGCGAGAGCGAATTTCAACGCGCGCGCCGTCTGAATCACCCCCTGACCATATGTATGATCGATGTCGATAACTTCAAGCAAATTAACGACCTTCATGGTCATGCAACCGGTGACCAGATTCTGACTACGGTAGCTTCGGTCTGCCGCAAAAACTTGCGCAGCATGGACAGTTTTGGCAGATTGGGGGGCGATGAATTCGCCGCGTTGTTACCCGAAACCGGCCTGGACAGCGGATTAAACATTGCTGAGCGTTTACGGTCATCCGTTGAACAAATTGATTTTCAAATTACAGCCGGAACGCTGCACATCACAATTTCTCTCGGCGTTTCCACGCTCCAACCGCAGGACCAGCAAATAGAAATAGTATTAAACCGCGCAGATACCGCGCTCTATAAAGCAAAGCAGAGCGGACGGAATAGGCTTTGCACCTCTTGAGCTGGCATTCTGGTGAGTGACGCAACTCACCGTGAACGGCGCGTGAAACGGTTCAGAAACGTTCTTGTTGACTGACTGCCGCAGGTGGCAGGCAAATAGACATCACACACAATCACTCTATCGTCACACGATTCCTGCCGGTTTCTTTACTGCGGTACATAAGCCTGTCCACTCTTTTGAAAAGCGTTGATA
This sequence comes from uncultured Nitrospiraceae bacterium, assembly GCA_964586075.1. GTDB lineage: Bacteria > Nitrospirota > UBA9217 > UBA9217 > UBA9217 > JBAZLV01. The sequence continues at coordinate 27,568 of CAZPGZ010000028.1, forward strand.
CGGTATCTTCAGGTCGGGCAAGCGTGCCTCCAAGAGAAACAGTAACACGAAGATGCGGCACTGACGGCAGATTGGATTGCTGCACGAGGAAACGGCAACGGTTTGCCGTCAGCGCAAGCTCCTCTTTCGTAACGTGAATAATCACAGCAAGGTATTCCTCGCCTCCCCATCGACTTACGATATCAAACGGCCGGACACTGTTCCTCAATGTGTTCCCTACCATAATAAGTACATCGTCGCCTACGTCATGTCCATACACGTCATTGATTGTTTTAAAAAAGTCAATGTCAATGAACAGAACGCCGAATTTCCAGCCATAGCGTTCCAGTTCCTCCAGACGAGCATTCAGGGTGATTTCTGCATATCGTCTGTTTGCGAGACCGGTAAGTCCGTCAAGAAAAGCGATTTTTTCAAGTTCGGCGAGCCGGTCAATCGCCGTTGCGGCCGGGGTGCTGATGGTAAAGATCTCGATGCCACCGATGATTTCATTATCTGCATCCCGCAAAGGAACAAGGCGCATATTTACCGGTATCCGGTGGCCGTTCTTATGCTGCAAAAACATCTCCGCGTTCTGTTCATGACCGTTTTGAAGGACTATCAGCACCGGACAGTTTTCTTCACAGAGAGCGTTTCCGCTCATGTCAACGTGCATGAGAATGTCATCTGAGCAAGACTTGCCGAGGACTTCTTGTGCGGTATATCCGGTAATTCGCTCCGCGCCCTTGTTCCAGTATGTTATTTTTCTCTCGCGGTCTACGAAATACACGCCTTCGTACAGGTTGTCAAGAAGCGTTTTATTAATATCCAGTTCCGGTCTCATAAGCATTCATGATGAACGGTGGCTGCTAATCTTTGCCGGTAGCGTCTTCAAGCGACTGGAGAATCCGCTCGATTTTTTTCTTAATATGTAGTTTTTCTCCGTACAGATGCTCTACTTGCTGTGCATCGTTGCGGATACGGAGCAGTTCCTTATCGAGGTCATCGATCCGGTTCTTAAGACGAGCGTTCTGAGCAAGAAGCAGTGCTACCCGCTTTTCTATTTCCGAGAACGCCTCTTCACGTTTATTCACTGTTTCCGCTCTCCTTCAGTGGTCACGCAAAAAACAGAAAAATTCGTCGCTTTCTCAGTAAAATTATTGTTTTTTTGTTCTTTTTTCCACAACAACCGCCCGGATGGAATCCGTGGGCAATACAGGTACCAACGGTGAAACCTCAGCGGTTTTGCCGTAAATTCTTTTATATTCGAAATAATTTCTCATAACTTTTTTTACGTACCCTCTTGTTTCCATATACGGTATCGATTCAACAAATGCATCGCGGTCATTACTGTTTATATTTTTTTTGATCCATTGAGAAGCGGCGTCAGGGCCAGCATTATACGCAGCCGCAACAAAAAAAGGATCACCTTTGTATCGTTTCATGAGATGGCTGATATACCATGCTCCTATATTGATGATGGTATCCACTTCATAGAGTTTTTCACGGTTAAACTTCGGCAATTTGATCTGTTGCGCGACACGCATGCCTGTCGCCGGCATTACCTGCATGAGACCGCGCGCGCCTGCCGGAGATAATGCGTCTGTTTTAAATTGACTTTCCTCTTTGATTATCGCGGCGATGAAATACGGGTCTTGACCGTATTTGCGAGCATACGAAAGAATGCTGTTCCAATATGCCAGAGGATATGCAAGACGCCAGAGGTCTTCCGGAGTACTGCTATCGGGTGTTTCCAGATACCGCTCGTATTTTTTGATCACAAGAATATGTGACCGGTAGAAATCGCCAAGTTCAAAAAAGGCTTTACTCAGACCTATCTGCGCACCGCGTTTTGCGGGGAATTTTTCCTGCAATGACCACAATTCGGCGGAGGCTTCTGTTTTCATATCTACATAAAGCAGATCGAGTGTTTTTTTGAAAGCGGGATCAGCTGTCAGAAGCGAACGCGTTTCCTCCGTCCAGACCGGCGGCGTTTCATCTCCCGTATAGGAATACACAGGTTCTTCAGAACATTCATTTTTTTTACATATAACGAACTCGTCATCCGGGACAGGTCTTTGTTGTACCGAGGTTAAATCCTCTAAAAAAGCAATCCGTTCCGCAGCGCGATAACCATAAAAGGTATATAATCCTTTTTTAAGTACCAGCAGATAATAGGTGCGTGCACGGTGAAAATCTCCAATTTTTTCAGCCATTTTCCCCTGCCAGTACCGGGCCTGATGCACCAGGAATGAACGCGGATATCGTACTGTCAGTCTTTGAAGACAGCGCATGGCTTTTTGATAATCACCGACGGCATACCACAACCATGCCTGCCACCAAAGTGCGCTGTCGGCAAACTTGCTTTGCGGATATTTTTTTACCAGTGTTTCGTAATAGGACAACGATTTGTCGACGTCGCCGGTTTCCCGATTGATATTTCCGAGAAGAAACAGCGCATCATCCGCCCATTCACTTTCAGAAAATCGATCAAGAATTTTTTGGAAAGCCTCGCTGCCTCTCTCCCAGTCTCCCAATCTGCTATAGGATTTCCCAAGCCAGTTTAATGCCTCCGGTATGCGTGGATCGTCGGGATATTGTCGAATCAGTTTCTGAAGACTGACGGTTGCTTCATTTCGTCTTCCCGAATTAAAAGCGGCAATTCCGTTCATAAACAGGACATCCGGCTGGTACTGAGGATTCAATGCAGACATATCCAACTGTGAGAATGTATCAAATGCCCGGCCGTATTGTTTGGAACGGTACAGGTTTTTCCCCCGGTCATATATATCCTCGGGAGAAAAGCCAGGAATGCTGTTGCTTTTTCTTAATTCCGCAAGCTCATCTTCTACATCCTGCTCAAGAGGAGTGCCGGGATATTTAATCAATACATCCAAATACGTCTTTGTCGCTTCAGGAATAAGCCATTGTCCGCGTAATGCTCTTCCCAGTCCTAATGCCGCCGCAGGAGCAAACTCAGAGCGGGGATTATCGTTTAAAAATTTTTCGTAAGAGTCCTGCGCTTGAAGATACGCTTCTGCCTTCAGAAGAGCCTGGGCCTTCAGAAATAATGACCGTACCGTTAATAAACTTTTTGGATAACGGTCAGGGATGAGTTGGTAAAGCGTAGCCGCTTTGCTATAGCGTTCTTGTGCATAGTAATATTCTGCAAGAATAAATACCGCATAATCAGCAAGTTCCGGATACTCACTCTGAACGCGGAGCATTGCCGCATCAGCCTCTTCGTCCTGCTCCAGTTGAATAAAAACACGCTCCGTTAAAAAAAGCGCCCGCCCATACCAGGGCGTGCCAGGGTATTGTTCCTTAACACGCCATAAGATCATTTGTGCGGCAGCGGTATCTCCTGATTTGGTGAGTTCAGCAGCTTCTCGCAAATACTTCGCAGGAAGCGGCTCAGCCGTTTCGGGCAAATGGGAAGCACGTCGAGAAAGCAGGCCAGATGGGTCTTGAGAAAGGTTCAGTCCTCCACAGGAAGAGAGGACAAGGAGCGTGAACAGCAGGAAAACTGTCTTTAAGGTTGACATGAATGACCAGTATCGAACAGGATTTAGATACAAAAACCAGTATTTATCTATAATAATATAGTCACCTGCCTTCTGTGTCAATAGAACACATCCAAGCTTTGGATAAAAAAAAGTAGTTAAAAAGGAAATTAAAGTATATACATGCTACATGTTTTATAAGTATAATGCTTTCAATGAGTTAAAGTGTTTTCACGAGTCAAAAGGATAAAAAAGAGGTGCAGATTGAAGCACATCGAATAACATCCTTGATGCGCTAGCACCTGCACCTTCGCCTCACCACTCATATTGATTTATTTTGAAATCAGTCTGCCGCCAGATTTAGCCTGCCACACGACAAGAATCGGACTGGCGACAAATATTGACGAATAAGTCCCGATAATGACACCCATAAGCAGAGCAACGGAAAAGATGTGAAGCACATCTCCACCGAAAAAGACCAGCGGAACAAGCACAAGCACCACCGTAAGCGATGTAATGACCGTCCTTGACAAAACTTCATTAATACTGTTGTTTACCAGTTTTGGCAAGGGATCGCGTTTACTCCGTTTGAGATTTTCACGAATTCGATCAAAAACCACGACGGTATCAGTCAGAGAATAGCCTGCCAGCGTAAGCAGTGCCGTAACAATAAGCAGGTTTATTTCCAGATTAAATATATAGAATATCCCCAGCACTCCGAGCACATCGTGCATCGTGGCTATGGCAGCAGCAAGGCCGAATTTAAATTCAAATCGGAGAGCGATGTAAAAAATAATCGCTATGATCGAAACGGTAATGGCAATAACTGCGTCGCGCTGCAATGCTTTTCCTATCACCGGACCGATTTCCTCAATGCTCACCACTTCGAAAGGATTGCTGCCGAACTCCTTCTTAAACAAGTTCTGGATCTTGTCGGACGTTCCCTCTGATTCTCTGACTCTGATCAGAATCTTGTTTTCTCCTTCCCCAACTTCCTGAATCGTCGCGCCTTCGAAGCCATTTTTTTCCAAAGCAGTACGTGCCTTGTCGATCGGTATCTTTTCCTTGAAAGCAAGCTGTACCGTCGTCCCCCCCACAAAATCGATGCCGAGGTTCGCTTTTCCTCTGCTAATCTGGACCAAGCAGAGAATACCGAGCAGTATCAGAAGTCCCGAAACAGCAAAAGAAATGTTTTTCCATCCCATGAAGTCTATATTGGTCTTATGTAAAATTTGGAACATGATTTCCTCCAAAAGTGATCCAGACAACGCAAAAACTCAAAGCGATATGAACCCTGCCGACCTTCAAAAGTTATATGCTCAGTTTTTCCAGTTTCCAGCGGGTATTAATGATGTCGAATATTACTTTCGTACCAACAAGCGCAGAGTACAGATTAATCACAATACCAAGACTCAGGGTCACCGCAAACCCTTTTATAGGGCCCGTACCAAACATGAAGAGAACGACCGCGGTAATAAGCGTGGTCACATGTGAGTCAAGAATTGTAAGAAATGCCTTGTCATATCCGGCATCCACTGCCGGACGAGGCTGTTTGCCCGAGCGAATTTCTTCGCGTATGCGTTCAAACATAAGCACGTTTGAGTCAACGCCCATACCGATGGTCAGAATAATGCCCGCTATGCCCGGTAAGGTAAGAGTCGCGCTTAAAAGTGCCATGGCCCCAAGAAGCAATACAAGATTTAATACAATGGCATAGTCGGCAATCAATCCCGACATCCGGTAATAAACCACCATAAAAATAATGACGACCAGGCCGCCTATCAAGGCCGCCCGGGTTCCCATGAGAATGGAATCCTGGCCAAGTGACGGTCCCACCGTTACATTCTGCACGATTTTTACCGGTGCGGGAAGCGACTCGCGCAGCACAATGGCAAGCTTCGATGCTTCATCATGAGTAAAATGCCCGGTAATCTGGGCAGTCCCCCCGCCAATCCGGTCTTGAATTCTCGGCGCCGAATGCACGACCCCGTCAAGAATGATGGCCAGAAGTCTGCCGATATTGTCTGCGGTAATACGGTCAAAAATCCGTGCGCCTTCACTGTCAAACGTAATGGATACCGCCGGTTTATTAAATTGATCAATACCGACCTTTGCCTCTTTCAGGCGGTCACCAGTCAGCAGCGTCTTTGTATAAACGAGAATCGGCTGTTTGACAATCTTGCCGGCATCATTTTCCCGTTCTTCATACAGGATTTCTGTTCCCTCCGGGGGCTTTCCGGCAAGCGCTTTCTGAAGATTGTTCGGATCGGTATCAACCAGCCTGAACTCAAGCCGGCCAGCTGTTTTAATGAAGCTGATTGCCTCCTGAGGGTTTTTTACTCCGGGCAACTGAAGAGCGATCTGATCCTGTTCCTGTTTGTAAATGGCAGGCTCTGCCACACCGTATTTGTCCACACGTCTTCGGGTCCGCTCAAGGGCCTGGTTTACGGCTGACTCCTTGATGCGCCTGACTTCCGCAGGTTTAAGCGCGTACGTCAGTTCCCCCTTGGCCTGGGTTTTAAGGTCCAGAATAGCATAGGTGCCGAGAAGTTTTTCGACTTTTTCGCGGAGCGGCTCCGCAAAAGTTGCCGTTATTCCCTGACCTGCTCTGGTAAAGGTCACCGCAAGCGGCTGCGTCGCCGCCGTCGTTTGAAGGTCTGCAACGATATTATCCACAGAGGATTCCACGGCCTTGTCGGTTTCTACCTGCATGACTAAGTGGCTGCCTCCCCTGAGATCGAGTCCGAGTGCTATCTTGGGCACACTCTTGTGCCACCACTCCGGCAAACTATCCCAAAGCGGTGTAGACGGCAGGAACAGAAACAGCGCAATTAACACCGAAAGGGCAATAAGCGCCAGCCTCCATTGAATACTCTTTTTCATAACTATACGCCTCCCGCGTGCTGCAACCCTAAAATATGCTGTACGAACTTTTTTTTCACAACCTGCTGCTTATTCTTTCTCATCCTCATCCTTTACTACGGAACCGATTGACCCCCTGGTAATCTTCACTTTCACCCCTTCGGCTATTTTTACGGTCAGTGTATTTTCCATAACGTTTTCCACGGTACCGTACATACCACCTGCCGTAACAATACGATCACCTTTTTTAAGTTCATTCACCATTTTCTTATGTTCTTTCATTCTTTTCTGCTGGGGCCGTATCATAAGAAAATAAAAAATACCGAAAATGAAAAGCATCAAAATAAGACTAGAAAATTGTCCTCCTGCTCCTTGCGCTGCCTGATCTCCTCCGGACGCTCCCATTGCATATGCGGTTTCTACAAACATTGTAATCCCTCCTTTTTGGATTTCGAAATATGAGTGCCTGTATGCCAAGCAGGATACTATAATATTTTGCAGATTTGCAACTTTTTACGACAGCAGGTCATAAAACCGACTGGATACGCGAATGAAGGAAATCCTTTTTAAACTCCGGAAAAGTTCCCTCGTCGATGTTCATGCGAATCGTGCGGATCAGATTTATGTAATAAAACAGATTATGAATCGTGCCAAGCCTCAACGCCAGTACTTCGTTCGCGTTGAACAAGTGGCGCAAATAAGCCCTGCTGAAATTAGCGCACGTGTAGCATCCGCATTGTGGATCAATAGGCTGCTTATCATGTTCGTATTGCGCGTTTTTTATCACAACCTTTCCGAACGATGTGAAAAAGGTGCCGTTGCGTGCGTTCCGCGTCGGCATCACGCAGTCAAACATGTCGATCCCACGATCAACCCCTTCAACAATATCCTCGGGAGTGCCGACACCCATGAGATACCGCGGTCTCTCTTCAGGCAAAGCCGGCACGGAGGCTTCTATCATTTCATACATCATGGGCTTTGTCTCGCCTACAGACAAGCCTCCCAACGCATAACCGTCGAAGTCCATATCTACCAGCGCTTCGGCGCACCGTTTCCGGAGGTCAGGAAACATGCTGCCCTGGACGATACCAAAAAGCGCCTGATCTTTGTTTGTTTTGGCGGTCTGACAGCGCTTGGCCCAGCGAAGGGTTCGTTCAAGTGACTCCAGTGCATAATCCTTCGTGGCAGGATACGGAGTGCATTCGTCGAAAGCCATGATAATATCGGCACCAAGGGATTCCTGTATTTCTACGGCATATTCCGGGGTGATAATATGCCTGGCTCCGCCGTCAATATGCGACTGAAACGTTACGCCGTCCTCGGTAATTTTTCTGAGGTCAGCCAGGCTAAAAACCTGAAAACCGCCACTGTCTGTTAAAACCGGCCTGTTCCAAGCCATAAACTTCTGAATCCCGCCAAATTCACGGATAAGTTCATGCCCAGGCCTCAAAAACAGGTGATAGGTGTTTGAAAGTATGATCTCCACACCGAGAGCAACAAGATCTTCCGGAGAGAGAGTCTTTACCGTTGCCTGTGTTCCAACAGGCATAAATACCGGCGTACGGACATCCCCATGAGGTGTTGAAAACCTGCCAAGGCGAGCGGAAGAGCCGGGATTTTTTTTTATTAGCGTAAAACCAAAAGACATTATTTAATTTTATATTGAAGAATGAGGGGCATAATAAAAAATTTTAATACCCGATTTGTACATTAGATAACCAGTCAGATTACATCCTGTCCGGAGCACTGACTCCCAGAATCCCGAGTGCACTCTGTATAACGGTCTTTACCTGTTTCAAAAGAAAGAGTTTTGCTCTGGTACGATCCACATCATCGGTAATGACCCGATGTTTAAAATAGTAATTATGGAGCAGGCCGGCAAGATCTTGCAAATAATACGTCAGCCGGTGAGGTTCATAAGCCTGTGCCGCTTCTTCAATCAATTCGGGATATTTTGCAAGGGCTTTTATAAGGTGTTGTTCCTCCGGCTGGTCCAGGAGGCATAAATCCGCTGTGCTGTTTTTGGGTATTGAAATTTTTCGCGACTCAGCTTCACGAAACAGGCTTGCCAGCCGCGCATGAGCATATTGAACATAATACACCGGGTTTTCCCTGGACTGTTCTTTTGCAACATCCAGGTCGAAATCCAGATGGCTGTCGGAACGGCGCGTCAGAAAAATATAGCGCGCCACATCGGCACCGACGTCCTGCACAACATCTCTAAGCGTCACAAACGTTCCTGCGCGTTTGGACATGGGAACCGGCTGCCCATGCCGCAAAATGGCCACCAATTGGACAAGAAGGACGTGCAGTGAATCTTTGGGATGGCCGAAAGCCTGAATGACCGCCTGCATACGGGGGATGTAACCATGATGATCGGCTCCCCAAATATTCACAAGCGTTTTATATCCGCGGCCGAGTTTTTGGCGATGATAGGCGATATCCGTGGCAAGATACGTCCATGCCCCGTCCTGTTTTTTTACAACACGGTCCTTGTCGTCACCGAACGCTGTGGAACGGAACCATAGCGCCCCGTCCTGCTCATACAGGTTTCTGCTTTCTCGCAATTCTTCGACAGAGTTCTGGACTGACTGATCCTGAAGAAGACTTGCTTCGCTGAACCACGTATCAAAGCGGACCCCGAATGCTTCGAGATCGGTCCTGATATCGTCAAGCATCATCTCTTTGCCGAAAAATCCGAACACCTCTCTGCATTCTTCAAAAGGAACGTTCAGATATTTGTTCCCGTGCTGCTGAATGAAGTCGCGGGCAAGCTCTTCCACATAATCGCCGTAGTAACCGTCTTCCGGAAACTGGACAGCATTTCCGCAGGCCTGCTGATACCGCGAATAAATCGATTCGCTGAGAAGCTTAATCTGGCGGCCTGCATCGTTGATATAGAATTCGCGCGTGACATCGTAGCCAACCGCTGCAAGCAAATTCGCGAGAGCGTCCCCCACCGCGGCGCCGCGGCCATGGCCGACATGCAACGGGCCCGTGGGATTGGCACTCACGAACTCCACGAGCACCCGTTCGCCTTTTCCGATGTTTTTGAGTCCGTACGAAGAACCTTCCGATTCTATTTCAAAGAGCGTCTTTTTCCAACGGTCTTGCTTCAAGAAGAAATTAATAAAACCCGGTCCGGCTATTTCGGTCTTTTCGATAATGCCAGCATTATCCTGGATATTGGCGATGATGATCTCCGCAATCTTCCTCGGGGACTTTGATTCCGGTTTCGCCAGTGTCAGGGCAAGCGTAGTAGCAAGGTCGCCATGATTTTTTTCTCTCGGGGTATCAAGTATAATCGTCGGCGGTGTTTCAAGCTTTAACTCGCCCTTTTTTTGGGCCCGGGTAAGTGCGAGATGCAGAATTTCGTGTATGGTTTGTTTCATTCTTGATCGGTATTTCCTAGCGGTTTCAGGGTAAAAAGTATAGCCTATCTTCAAAAAAAGTCAATAAAATAATCCCTTTACTTGCCAGATTCGGTGTGCTATCTTTAATTCAAGGGCTCAACAAACATGTGGATACAAATGAGTGTAAATACTATTCTCTTTGACAGCAAAAACAGCAGTTATATTATTGTTCTCAAGGATGAAAGCGGAAAGAAGATACTGCCAATCTGGATAGGGGCTTCCGAAGGCAATTCCATAGCAATGGCCATGAGCAACGTTAAGGCATCCCGCCCCTTTACGCATGACCTGATCGTCAACATGTTTGACCGGCTGGAAATTGAAGTTGCCCGGGTCGTCATCAGCGATCTTATCGATAATACTTTCTATGCTTCTCTGTACCTTCTCCAAAATAACAAGGAGTATCACATTGATTCCCGACCCAGCGATGCCATTGCCGTTGCCATTCGTATCGGAGCGCCGGTTTTCGTTGAGGAGGATGTGATATCCAAGCAGGACGCTTCAATTGTCGACAGTTGGATGAAAAATCTTGGTGAAAGCGAGGGAGGCGGTACCGAGTATAATGCCTGACTGACGCCTGCATGACACCTGCAAAAATACCGGTGATACACCGGCAGCGTAAGGACAACTACTCCGTCCATCGCGGCGCCAAGTCGTTTTCAATCCCCATGCTGTTCAGCACTCTTCCAACAATAAAATCGATCAAGTCGGAAATTGCCTTCGGATGATGATAGAACGCAGGCATTGCCGGAATGATGTGGCATCCGGCCTCGGCAAGCGTCAACATGTTCTTCAGATGGATTGCTGAAAGCGGCGCTTCCCGCGGCACAAGAATGAGCCGTCTGCGCTCCTTCAACATCACATCCGCAGCACGTTCGATAAGATTCGACGAAAAACCGTTCGCAACGGATGCCAGTGTTTTCATGGAGCAGGGAATGACAACCATGGCGTCCACCGGAATAGAACCGCTTGCAATCGGAACATACAGGTTATCTTCATCAAAATACGTGATTTGGCCTTCCTTTGCACCAAAATGATTTCGGAGCTGCTGCTGTATATCGTTCTCCGATCCTCTGAGATGCAGATTCGCCTCCGCAGCAAGAATTGATAATCCGGTTGTGGAAACAGAAACGTAAATAGAATGTCCGTTCTGAACCAGTACCTGAAGAAGCCGGTAGGCGTAGGGGGCGCCTGACGCGCCGGTTACTGCGACAGTATATGTTGACATGCTTCACCTCGTTTCAGAAACTCTACTTTGCACGGGAGATATATTGCGCAGAATATGTGTTGCGTTTGATTTTGGCATAATCGAGTTCGCTTTTATCAACCGGTTTTTTTGTTTCGTCGGGATAACCAATGCTTATAATCGACAAAATTTTGAGATGTTCCGGAACACCCAGTAGTTCCTGAATATATGCTTCCGACATTTCTCCTGCCGTGCGGGTTCGATTCCTGATTTGCACCCAACAGCTCCCCAGCCCCAGCGATTGCGCAACCATTTGAACAAGGATTGACGCTATGGAGGAATCCTCTATCCAGACATCAGACTTTGCGCTGTCGGCACAGACAACAATTCCCAAGGCCGCATTTTGCAGAAAATGTGATCCGTGCTCTTTGGCATGTGACAGCTTTTTCAGCAGTTCCTGGTCATCGACCAGGATAAATTCGCACGGCTTGACATTCCGTGATGATGGAGATCGAAGCAGTGCTTCCACGAGAAGCTCGACGGATTCGTTCTCGATGCGCTTCCCGGTGTATTTTCGAATGCTGCGGCGTTTACGCAATAAATCAATCATTGAAACCTCCTCTAAAAATGATAAATAGCTTCCTTTGTAGATGCCTTATTGCTGATTTTTACCGATCCATTTTTGAATTTTCGGCAGTTTAAACTCGGCAAGTTTTTTGATTAATGTTTCCGGATCAGTCTCGGATATAATAATCCGCCGGTGTTCTGCCCGAACAAAATTTTCTTTTACGGCATGGTCCAGCATGGCGAGCAGGCCGTCATAGTATCCTTCGATATTCAGAATTCCGCACGGTTTGTCGTGGAATCCCAATTGCGTCCACGTGGCCGCCTCGCAGAATTCTTCGAGTGTTCCCAATCCTCCCGGCAACGCTATGACGGCATCGGAAAGATCCGCCATGAGGGCCTTGCGTTCGTGCATCGAGCCTACAACACGAAGATCGGTCACCCCTCTGTGCGCAACTTCCTTGTCAACCAAAGCCTGCGGGATCACCCCGATCACGGTACCTCCGGCTGCAAGCACCGAATCCGCAAGAATGCCCATAAGTCCAACATTCCCGCCGCCGTACACAAGGGTAATACCCTCTTGCACCATCGCTGCAGCCAATTGAACGGCAGCCTTCCGGTACGCAATTTTCGATCCGTTGTTCGATCCGCAGTAAACACATATGCGATGCAACGATTTACTCATAGGTTATAGTCAGTATTAATTTTTTATGAATCAGATTGCAGATTCCGGTTTTTTAACCGTTAACAGGGCGATCATCACGCTTGCCAAGACGGAAAAACCTGCTCCCATGCCAAAAGCTGTCACTGTGCCGTAGTTCTGCCAGACCACGCCGAAGAGAAGCGACGCGGGAAGCGCCCCAACGCCAATAACAAGATTATAGAGCCCAAAAGCCGATCCCCGCAGATGTGCAGGCGCAAAATCTGCGACAAGCGCTTTTTCAACGCCTTCAGTCAAGCCGAAATAGATGCCGTATATGGCGAACAGAACCCACGCGTGCCACTGGGCGTCCGCAACGGCAAATCCGATATACACCGTCGCATATACAATCCAGCCCGCAATTATAACTTTTTTTCTGCCGATTCGGTCGGATATGATGCCTCCCGGAACTGAGAAACCCATTTTCACGATATGGAGCGCCACCCAAATCGTCGGCAGCAGAGCAACGGGAACTCCGAGATGCTGGGCGCGCAGCAAAAGAAAAACGTCAGAAGAATTCCCCAGGGTGAAAACAAAAAGAATCAGCAGGTATTTCCGATAGTTAGTCGACATTTCCGCCCAGGCGGACTTGAAATTCAGCGCACTCGGAGAAGCTGCATGAACATCGTCTGCCTGAGGTTCCTGTAGTCCCAAGATGAGCAAAAAAACTGCAAGCATCCCGGGAATAAAGGAAAGCAGAAATATGGTTGAAAGATTCTCCTCTTTCGTACCGGTAAGTACAAGAAGCAGTCCCGTCGCCATGAGAGGACCGATAATGGCGCCGCCATGGTCCATTGCACGGTGAAAGCTAAAAGCAACGCCGCGGTAGGCGGAGTCTGTGGAGTCGGCAATTATCGCGTCCCGCGGTGAAGTGCGGATGCCCTTTCCTACCCGGTCCATGAACCGAAGCACGAGGACTTGCAGCCATGATGTTGAAACTGCAATCAAGGGGCGGACGACATTCGCAATCGCATAGCCAGCAACAATCCAGCCCTTTCGGCGCTTGATCCGGTCGGACAGATATCCCGAATAAAGCTTGATCAGGGAAGCAGTGGTTTCTGCAATTCCTTCGATGACGCCGATGGCCGCGGGTCCCGCTCCCAGCACCATGGAAAGAAAAATCGGCAGGAGCGGATAGATCATTTCAGAAGCGCCGTCATTGAGCAGGCTTACGAATCCGAGGATGATAACATTTCGGGAGAGGCCTTTGCGCCATCCGGACGGGGATGATTTTATCTCACTCATGGCAAGCTGTGTCTGGTTTGCTTTTTTAAAGCTTGTCAAAGAATAGCTGATTTAAAGCTCTTTTTCAAGCAGCATATAGAAAAAACGTTTTGTTCCGTTACAATGATATTTCCCCCATCACTGCATCCACGGTTATATCCTCCATACATCGGACATTCTCGCACGTTCGTTTAAAGCATGGTGAACATGCTGCTCCCGCGCGAAGGACAACGTTCCCTGCACCATACGGACCGGTCCTCCAGGGTGCCGTCGGACCGAACAGGGCAATTACTTTTGCCCCTGCGGCCGCGGCAAGATGCATGGGGCCCGTATCGGTCGTAATAAATAAATCTGCAAGAGATACCAATGCCGCAAGTTCCTTTAATGTAGTATCTCCCGTGCAGTTCTGTCCCTGTTCCTTCATCATGGCAAGAATGCTCTCATTGAATCCACGGTCGTCCCTGCTGCCGGTAAAGAGAACCATCGCATTCTTTTCCCGCACCAGCCTGTCCGCGAGTTCGGCGAAGTTTCTTTGCGGCCAAAGCTTTGTTTTCCAGCGAGCAACAGGGTTGATAATCACGAGAGGCCGGTTATCCGGGTTCAAAGAAGCGATTTTTTGCTTCATTTTTTTCAGTTCTTCATGAATCGGCAGCAAACACGCTGGAGAAGGTTCCCTCGCTCCCAGATACCGGGCCACATCCAGATACCGCTCAAGCGCATGCTTTTCCAAATCATAAGCAGGCAGCCGTTCATTCAAAAATAGATAAGACAGCTCGCGGGTGCGGTCAAATCCGATTTTTCGTTCCGCCCGTGCCAGAAACATGAGTATCCCGCTCTTTAGCAGTCCCTGGAAATCAATGGCGATATCATAATGCACGCTGCGCAACTCACGGATAAAACGGATAATCCGCACAACGCCTTCGCAAAAAGTAAAAGGATTTTTCAGCAAGTTCAACCAGGTTTTCCTGCGTGAAATCAGCAGCGTATCAATGAGCGGATGGCCTTCGAGGATGCCCGATGCGGCCTCTTCGACAAGCCAGGTAATGCTGCTGGCAGGGTAGGTTTTTTTGATTGCTTCGAGTGCGGGCAGCGTCTGGACAACATCGCCGATCGCGGAGAGCTTGACAATAAGAATTTTCATGAGAGCACGCAGCAACAATCATAATCCAACCGGCGGTGACAGTCAACCGTATTATCACGAAACAGTCCGACAGGTGGAAGTTTTTATCGGATACGCCATTTTGGGACGGCCTGCACGAGCATAAAGCGGCAGCGTGAAACAAATTGACTTGACAATGGAACAGTCTTATCGGTATTATCAGTCACTTATGACCGCACAGAATTCTGATATCAACGACCTTCGCGAAAAAATAATCACGTTAAAAAAGAAGCTGAACGCAGTAATACTCGCCCACAATTATCAGCGTCCGGAAGTGCAGGATATTGCAGATATTACAGGCGACTCTTTTGAGCTTGCACGTGCAGCGGCAAAAACGGATTACGACGTCATTGTGTTTTGCGGCGTTCATTTCATGGCGGAAAGCGCCTTTATTCTTTCGCCCGACAAGACCGTATTGCTGCCGGAAATCAATGCCGGCTGCCCGATGGCGGACATGGTCAGCACACAGGGGCCGCGCAAGACGCTTCGCGAACTGTACACCGATGTTTTCGGTATTGCCTTCGAATTTGCAGACGAGTTCACCCTTCTGGACATGAAGAAGCTGCACCCAGGCGTGCCGGTTGTCGCTTATATAAACACATCGGCAGCAGTCAAGGCGGAAAGCGACATCTGCTGCACATCTTCCAATGTTGTAAAAGTTGTCAAGTCGCTCAAGGAAGACACGGTCATCTGCATTCCGGACCGGAATCTTTCCACCTATGCCGCCAGAAGGACGAACAAAAAAATAATTTCCTGGGACGGGTTCTGCAACGTCCACTATGCATTTTTTAACGTGGCGGCCGCACGCCAGGCCAAAGCAGAGCATCCCGATGCTCTGCTCATAGTTCATCCTGAATGCTCCCCGGAAGTCCAGGACTTGGCGGACCATATTACCAGTACATCCGGCATGCTGCGCTTTTGCAAAGAATCGCAGCAGAAAGAGTTTATTATTGCAACCGAAGAAGGGATACTGCATCGTCTGAAAAAAGACAACCCAGACAAACACTTCTATGTTGCTTCCCAGAAAATGCACTGTTCCAATATGAAAAAGACAAAACTCACGAGCATAATACGCGCCATGGAAAAAATGGAGCATAGCGTCAAAGTGCCCGAAGATATCCGCATTCCAGCAAAACGGGCACTGGACAGAATGCTGGAAATACCCTGACGAGGGCGTAGAAAAATTTTTGATTTCTCGCGGATTTCATTACCTGAGTATACGCATATGCAGACGGCCATTCTCATACTTCTTGCAGCAGTCCTGTTCATACTGATCTGGCTGATTATTCAATCCCAGAAGAAAAGCGTGGACCCTGCAATAGCACTGATGCAGCAGGAAGTGCAGTCGCTCCGCGGCCAACTCTCTGAAGCAATGATCAAAAATCAGGATTCAGTGAACACCCAGCTTTCCCAGATCACTCTTCAGGTAAACGGCCAGCTCAACCAGGTAGCCCAGCAGCTTCAGAAGTCAACCGGCGACCTGAACACAAGACTGGATAATGCGGCGCGCGTGGTACAAGAGGTCAGCAAGGGTCTCGGAAGCCTGAGTGAGTCAACGAAACAGGTATTTGAAGTCGGCAAGGACATCGCCAGCCTGCAAGAAATTCTCCGCTCGCCGAAACTGCGCGGCGGACTCGGAGAGCTTTTTCTCGGCGACCTCTTGTCCCAGATTTTTCCACCCTCCTACTTTGATCTTCAATACCGCTTTAAAAGTGGCGAAACCGTTGATGCAGTCATAAAGCTCGGCCATAATATCGTCCCGGTGGACGCCAAGTTTCCCCTTGAAAACTTCAGACGTGTCCTTGAAACAACAACCGAGGAAGAACGAAAAACAGCCAGGCGGAAATTCATTGCAGATGTCAAAAAGCACATCGATGCCATCGCCGCCAAGTACATCCTGCCGGATGAAGGCACGTTCGATTTTGCGCTTATGTATATCCCTGCCGAAAATGTGTACTACGAACTCATCATCAAAGATGAATCCCTGGACACGGAAAAAGGGCTTTTAAACTACTCTTTTACAAAACGCGTAATCCCGGTCTCCCCAAACAGTTTTTATGCCTACCTCCAGACCATACTTCTCGGACTCAAGGGAATGCATGTGGAGAAGCAAGCCCAGCAAATTCTGAACAATCTGGCAAGACTTGGCGGTGATTTCGACCGGTTTAAAGCGGATTTCGAACTGGTGGGCAAGCATTTGACCAATATGAAGACAAAGTACGAAGAAGCGGACAGGCGTCTGGAACGATTCGGTGACCGTTTGCAGTCGCTGAGCGACAGCGTGTCCGATGAGGTAGTTGAAGAAACAAAAAAATTACCGCTCTAGCACGTATAGCACGCCGGTCGTCCGCAAGCAACCAGAGTTGCGGACCATTACAGTTCGACCCGGGTGACGACGCCGTGCAACTTGTTGTACGGAAGTTTGTAAAATTGAACAATGTTCGGCGTAAGCCGTTTTATAACGGAAAACACCGCCCAGATGAATTTACTCGGTAGAATGTCTTCCACGCCGTAAAAGATGGTTTTTTCCTGTATCCCCTGCTGGCGCAGAATTTCCTCCACATCCGGAACTTCCATATACCCCAGATGGATCTCAAATGAACGAAGCCCTGGCGCAAGATCCTCCTTGAAAAATGCCCGGATCCCGAACGGCTCATCCTGTCTTATAATCGATACAATAATATTGTCCTCGTAAATAATGTTGTTCTTGAACATCGTATGAATGATGTATGGAGGCATTTCCTTGACATCCTTGGAAAAGAAAAGCGCCGTGCCGGTGATTTTGCTCATGGTCCAGTAAATCTGGTTGTAGCTCAGCAAAAAAACGTCAATGGGAAGAGGCTGAAGCGCATCATAGAGCTTCCGTTGTCCTGCACGATAAAGCATGATGAGGGAAAATGGAATGGCCGCGATAATGAGTGACCAGTAGCCGCCGTGAGGAATCTTGGTTGTGGTTGAAAGAAGATAAATAGCGGCTATCATCGTGACCAAAGCAGACAATGCCCCTTTTATCAGGTTGCGGCGGCGTAAAAAAATCCAGGACATAAAAATCCCGGTGATCGTCATGGTCCCGGTAACGGCAAGTCCGTAGGCAACGGCCAGATTGCTCGACTGCTGGAACTGAATCATCACAAAAAGCAC
>CAZPGZ010000029.1:0-43087 GCA_964586075.1 uncultured Nitrospiraceae bacterium
GAAACGGCTTTTCCAGACAACGCACAATACCGGTTTTAGACACAAGTTCGCTCAAATCGGCTGACCAGGACCCTGTCATAATAATTACAGGGACGTCCGGATGATTATTTTTTGCATATTCGATGACCTGATATCCATCTATTCCCGGCATCTCGAGGTCGGTCAGCACAAGATTCACTGGATTCGATTTCAGCATTTCTATACCAGTTTGACCATCTTCCGCGGTCATTATGGTGCAACCTTGGACCATGAAACCAAGATATTCAGAAATCGAGTTTCGAAGCATCCGATTATCATCTATAATGAGAATATTTTTCATATGGTCTTCATTTTTGCACTAACTATATAATAGTTAGAATATAGTTTTAGGGTTCCGTGACGAGAATATCGTCAAAATAAGTACCAGTCTGGATCAATTCAACAACTCCGATCCTACCGGAATTGATAAATGGACCATAAGTTGTGCCATCATCGGTAAAATTTACCGTTGCAGTAGTGACCCCATCGCTCACGCTTCCTGAAATATTATTGCCATTTGCTTGTAATGTTAACGTGTAGTATGTTGCCGTATTAAATGTAAAAGATGATGAAACAGGCGCATACCCAGTGCCAGAAGAATATTTTCTGAGAACTAAGGTTGTTGGATTTTCAATGCTGAGCATGTAATAGTTGGAGACATCCACTAAACGCACGATTATACCTGTGCAGGTGCTCGTGCTCCCCGGTTTTATTTTTGCTGATACGGTATAATTGCTTCCGCTATAGTTGTTGTATGTCAAAATGCCGGAAGTGAGCACATGACTTAAAACCTTATTTCCGGAATCAGACACGATTGCCCAGGTCGCTCCTCCGGCGCTGGTCCATCCTACCGGCGTCCACGGATTTGCAAGAGAATATGATTCGAAATTTTCACTGAATTTAACCGGAGAAGCGCTATCGCCACCGCCGCACGAGGTGATGATGCATGACAATGCCAATGTTAGGATTATTGCAGTAAATGCTCTTTTCATAATTTCCTCCATTTGTAAGGTATTTGCCTTCACGGCACAATGTTCGCGAGGTTTCAATTATCTATCTTGTAGATTCCCTATTCTCTCTTTCCGCCTCTTCTTCTGTGGTTCATTGTAGTGAGGGTTTAATATCTTCCATAACTCATCCATATTCATAAAAGTTTTTTTATCGTCGCTGCCTGCTTCTTCAACCACGCCGATAATGGAACGGGGTTTCGAACGGTCAAAGCGGTATATCCGAACGATATAGCTATCCATGGTCGCCAAACCTTTCTAATCATGGTGGAATTAATTATTGCGGCATGTTATGGCAGGATTTATACCAGAGGGTAACTTACGGATAGCTTACAGATAGAAAAAGAATCAAAGACTTTACGCAGAATAATATGTTGAAAATATTATGTTTTTTTAGTACAGGCCAGCAGAACAAAGAGAATAGGCAAGTATTATCGGTTGGAGATAAGTGATTTATAAAGAGATTCTGTTTCTGGAGACGGCTCTATTCTGAGCACGGTTTTCAGGGTCCTTCTGCACCTCTGATACAGGGAAACGGCTTCCGCAGTACGTCCCATGGTGCCGTAGCATTTCATGAGGTTTTGATAGATGGGTTCTGACACATCGTCAATCTCGAGGCTTTTTTCATACCAGTTAACGGCATGATCGAAATGTCCTCTGTGTTCAAAATACAGACCCAGCCGTTGAACTGCTTTGAGATATTTGATTCTGAGCCTTTCCCGATACGCGAGTGCCCATGGTTCAGGAGTTTTGTCCAGGAAGGGACCGGTGTAAAGTCTGGTAGCGCGTTCCAACAGTTGGATTCCTTGCTGTTGTCTTTTATTATTTGATGTTTTACCGTTCAATCCGGGCTTTAGTTTATCATCTGCGCAATGGAGCATTTCTTCAAATGCATGGGCGTCTATCCAGCATCGTTGAGGATCAAATTTTACCCGGCCTTCTCTCACCTGAATGACTTTTTCGTGTTTTAGCAGTTGCCGAAGACGATGGAGATTCGTATCGAGTGCCTGAAGTGCCACATCACCGCCGGATTCCGGCCAAAGCATATCTGCAAGCTCTTCCTGGCCGGCACCCTTGGGTCCACATGCGATAAGCAGCTTCAGCATGGCGAGAAGTTTACGGGGTGCTTTAGCGGAAAATTCCAGGCGTTTTCCGTCCCGCCAGATTTCAAAGGTATCGAAGGTTTTGATTTTAATTTCCCATGGCCAGACCTCGACTTCGGAAGATGGCACATCAGGGACAAGATCAAGTTGCCGTATGAGTTTCTGCACGTATATCGTTTCAATGTCAGCTTCAAGTGCTTTACGGCAGATGCCGGCCATGATATCCGGTCGCCAAAAATTCACAAGGGCTGTATAATTGTTCTGGCGTCCGCAGAGCATGGCGTTCCGGACAGCCTCCCTGCCTTCTTCATCACTGGCATTGTCAAAAGCAAAATGAGCGGAAGCAAGGTGCGTCAAATATTTTAGATACATGCTCCCTGTACGGCTGCTCATTTCTTTTGCTGCGGCAAGATGGTGGAATGCTTCCCCATCATCTCCGGTTTCGTGCAGCGCAAGGGCAAGTCCGAGTCTGGCGTATGCTTCTGGAAACGGGGCTCCTGCTTCTTCAATCAGAGCAACGGCTTTTTTAGCGAGAGCAACTGCCTGATGGTAATCGCCAATAACCTGATGATACCATGCGGCGATATGATAATAATGAGCAGTGTGCATCCGTCGGTCGCTGTCGACGGTTTTCTCAAGGTCTGCGAGGAATTTTCCGGCTGATTCCGGGTCGCCAGCGCTTAAAAACGTATATACCCCATGTCCAAGAATAGCGGGATCTAGAATATGGAGTCCCGTTTCTTCGGCAATTTTTATACAATCCTTGATGAGTCCTACGCCTTTGGAAGCCGACTCCGATGTCAATTGGCAGAGGACGGATTCGACCATAAGTAAAGAAATTTTTTCTACTGGTGAAAAATCATGCAAACGCACTTTCTGCTTCATATCTTTTACAAAAAGAGCACAGTCCTCAAATCTGCCCATAAACATAAGATACGAGATATGCTGATACGCCTGCAATGACTGATTATTATTCTTGGTTTTTTGGGACAGCAGAACAGCCTTGTTTACCCACTCTTTTATGCGGGGATGATCAGGCATCCTCCAGGCTAAAGCGCCGGCCATGCTCAAGGACACCCGTGTTTCTATTTGTAAAGACGGATACGTTGATTCTTCACTAATATGTTCATCCAGCCAGGTAATCCATGGATCAAGCGGTTTTAAAAGATTATATTCGAACAGAAAAGTATCCACCGCTCCAGACCACGCAGAGAGTGAGCCTGCTTTATTTCCGTTCTCATTAAAGATATGGAATGCTCTCTCAAAAAAAGTGCGGCTTTCGAGCGGGTTGGTTGATAATCTGCAAATCCCTTCCCAATAGAGAATTCCCGGAGTATTGTTTATAAGAGATTGAGGTATTGCGGCAAGCCATTCACGCAATGTTTTGCAACGTCCCTGATTGATCAGTAATTGAGCGTAATCAAGGATCAGTGGAATGAGTTCTTCCCAGTTTTTCATTTCTATCAGCAGCGCAGCGGCGTCTTCTATGTGCCCTGATTCTGCCAAAACTGCGGCCGAATTCCGCTGTATCGACAGCACTGCATCGTGCGAATACTTGAGCTTCGCCTGAGCGATCAGAAAATCCTTGAAGAGCGGATGGTAATGATAGGACACATGCGGTTCTTGATGCTTCTCGATAAAATAGTTGTCAGCATGCAGTTGTGACAATATTTTCCCAGAATGTTTTACACCGGTGAGTGCTTCGGCCATCTCGGCAGTGGCAGAGGTCAAAAAAGCCGTTTTCAGCAGAAATTCCTGAATTTCCCGGCCGCTATTTTTAAAAATTTCAGATGCAAAATACTCAAAGATTTCCTGCGGAGTGATTTTTTTGAGTATCCGGTAATCGAGCCCCTGCATTTTTGAGCTTTCAATAAGCAATATAAGGCCCGCGATCCATCCTTCCGTCTTTTCGTGCAATAATGAAATAGCGTCCTTGGTGAGCTTCTTTGATTCCTTTTTTTGAATAATCCGTGTTGATTCAGCAAGTGTAAAACGAAGATCGTTCCATCCGACGAGATGAACCGATTCATTCGCACGTAGCCGGATATGCGAAGCGGGCATCTCATTTCTGCTCAAGACGAAAACCCGGATTCCATCCGGGACTCTTGCCAACAGGTGGAAGAGGACAGTATGGAGCATCGAGTCGTTCGGAACTTCATGATAATTGTCGAATACAATGGCAAAAGGCGGTTTCAGTCGGGAACAGAGTGCTTCAAAAAATTTTTGACAAAATACAGAAATACCAGGCATGTATTCCGGCGACAAATATGGAAGATGTTTTTTATACCGGGGAGCGGCTTTCCAGGCAGCGACCCCCATGTAATAGAAAAAAGTAGCCGGATCATCATCATTTTCATCAAGCTGGTACCACAGGCAGGGAATCTTATGTTTATCGAGATAACTGGCTGCAAGGGTGGTTTTCCCTGAGCCGGCCGGTCCTGTTATCCAGGTAACCGGTTTCTTTTTGTTCTTGTCCATGGCCGAGAAAAGTCTTTCTCTCAGCAGGACGCTGGTCAGCCTGGGACGCGATATCTTGGCAAGTGAAGTTAAGTTCTTTTCCATAGCACGAATCAGTAATTATTGCTCTCTGCCATCCAATAAAAATTGTTACTAACAAATAAATGAATGATATAATACTTTAGTGCATAATATTAATCAAGGTAAAATTCACATAAAAAAAGCAAAAACAATTTTTTTCTGTTTATGCAAAAGAATTATTCATAACGAAGAGCTTGAATGGGATCCTGGAGAGCGGCTTTGCGTGCGGGATAAACACCGAAAAAAACGCCAACAGCGGCGGAAAAAGAAAACGCCATGATAATGGACCAGGCCGAAACACTGGTTGGAAGAACATCAACAAAAACGGGAATAAGAAGAGCCAGGCCCACTCCTGCCAGTATGCCGATCAATCCGCCTGCCCCGCTTAGTGTTATGGCTTCGATCATGAACTGCGACATAATGTCCTTGTTTCGGGCCCCGAGTGCCTTGCGGATTCCTATTTCTCGCGTACGTTCCCTGACGGAAACCAGCATGATATTCATGATGCCGATGCCTCCCACCAGAAGGGAGATGCCGGCGATGCCGCCGAGGACCGCGGTCAAGACATTTAAAATGGTATTCATGGTCGACAGCATGGCACCCTGCGTCACGATCGTAAAATCCTCTTTGTGAGCATGCCGCCTGATGAGAATGTCTTTGATCTGGGCTATGGCCCGTTCCGTGTCTTCCGTTCGCGGAGTGGAAGCTATAATCTCGAACAACCCGTCGGTATCAAAAAGTTCCTGGCCGCTGGTTGTGGGGATGAACACAACATCATCAATGTCCCATCCAAGACTTGTCCCTTTTTTTCTCATAACACCGACGACCCGGTACCGTGCATCGGAAAGCATCACGACTTTGCCGAGAGGGTTTTCAAGGCCGAACAGTTCGTCTTTCACCGTCCTGCCGAGCACGACGACTTTGGCTTTTGAATCAACATCCTGCTCAGTGACAAATGCGCCGGAATCTACATAGAGGTTCCTTACACGTTCGAATTCAGGTGTTGTGCCGATAATTGTCGTATCGCGTGCATGATTCAGATACTTCACGCGGCCCGTACCGAAAACGATCGGAACGGCGTCACTCAGCAACCAGGCCCTTCTTTTCAATGCGAGTGCATCATCGTACGTTAATTTTCTGACGGTTCCGGCGGATGGCGGATGAAATCCTCCGCTGGTGCTGGTTTTGCCCGGCGTAATAATAAGCAGATTGGTACCAAGTCCGGTAAGCTCTTTGGTGATGTAAATTCTCGCTCCTTCGCCGATTGATACGAGCAGAATTACAGCCATTACACCAATGATGACACCAAGCATGGTAAGGCCGGATCTGACTTTGTTCGACTGGATTGCTTCAAACGCGACCCTGAATGTTTCAAACAGGTTCATATATTCACCTGATCACCAGTAATTTGTCCGTCTTTCAGCGTTATAATCCGTTTGCATCGCACGGCGACATCCTTGTCGTGCGTAACAATAACAATAGTCACTCCCTGTTGGTTCAGTTCCGTCAGAATATTGAGAATCTCTTCTCCTGAACGGCTGTCCAGGTTTCCTGTCGGTTCATCCGCAAGCAGCAGCGGCGGATTGTTCACCAGCGCCCGGGCAATTGCCACCCGTTGCTGCTGGCCGCCTGACAGCTCTGAAGGTTTATGCTGGATACGGTCTGCAAGCCCGACTTTTTCGAGCAATGGCAGCGCATAGTCCTTGTGCAGCCGGGATGGAATCCCGCTGTAAACAAGCGGTATCTCAACGTTCTTCAAGGCTGAAAATCGCGGGAGAAGATTGAAGGTCTGAAACACAAAGCCGATTTTTTTGTTTCTGACTGCCGCCTGTTCATCATCCGTCAGAGAACTGATTTCTCTGTTCTCAAAAAAATATGTGCCGCCTGATGGGCGGTCGAGACAACCGACAATATTCATGAGCGTTGATTTTCCCGAACCGGACGGGCCCATGATCGCGATGAATTCTTTTTGTTTGATGGAAAGGGTTATTGATCTGAGGACGGTGATATCCCCGCTCCCTATATGGTAGGATTTCGATATATTAGAAAGTTCTATCATGGTGCCACAATGTAATCAAGCAGATTGACATCGACGTAAATCAGGATTGAATGAACGCAGTACTTATTCGATTTTTATGGTCGATCCATCTTTTAGTCCTTCGGCTTCGGGTGTGGTAATGATATATTCTCCGGATGACAAGCCGCCGGTGATCTGGGTAAAGCTCCAGTTGGTTTCACCTGTTTGCACTACTTTTAATTTTGCAGCAGTTTTGTCACCCGGATTCAGAGCATTACCGTCTGCAACATATACCTGTTTTCTCCCACCCCTGTCAATGACAGCCTGGGAGGGCACTGAAAGCACGTTTTGAAGAACCGACACAAGAATTTCCACATCAGCCGACATGCCGGGCTTGATCCTGTTTTGCTTTTCGTTAAAATATATCCAGACATCGGCCGTACGTGTCTCCAGTTTTCCACCGCTTACAATCGGGGATATCCGCCGGACCTCCCCTTTGAATTTTTCACCCGGAAAGGCATCGACCGAAATGGTCACCGGTTGGCCGATCCTGAGTCTGCCGACATCCACCTCGTCTATGGTTGCGAGCACATAAACGCGGTCAGGATTCACAATTTGGATGATCTGTTTCCCCGGCAGCAGCAGTTCACCCACTTCTGAATACTTTTTTGCTATAACACCGCTGAATGGGGCTTTTATAACGGAATAGTCCCGCTTTACACCTGCATCAGCAACCGATGACTGGAATTGCGATTTTGCCACTTCATACGTCCTTCGCACTGCATCGAGGTCCTGTTGGGCTACCATTCCTTTGTTGAACAAGTCTTCAGTCCGTTTGAGGTTTTTGCCGGCTTCTTCATAGGTTGCCTTGCTTTGCGCCAGCGCGTTTTCTGTCTGTACTGACTCTTCTGTTAAATCAAGGCGGGCGATGAGTGTTCCCGCTTTGACGGTATCCCCTTCTCTGACGGGAAGCATGATAACTTTTCCGGTACGCTGCG
This sequence comes from uncultured Nitrospiraceae bacterium, assembly GCA_964586075.1. Taxonomy (GTDB): domain Bacteria; phylum Nitrospirota; class UBA9217; order UBA9217; family UBA9217; genus JBAZLV01. Next base: position 7,682 of record CAZPGZ010000029.1, read on the forward strand.
CAGAAAGCGTCACTTCGGTTTCAGATTTCACGGTGGATGTCGTCGTGGCATTTACGATGACGCGAAGATCTCCCGGCTGAAGTTTTACGACTCTGACCGGAATCGTTTTTTTCCCGTATAGAGTGAAAACAACGGCGACGAGCACAGCCACAATTCCAATCCAGACAATCTTGTTTTTAAACAGCTTGAAGCTGATAGACATCGGCCCGACCCTCAGTTTCCGGCCTTTTGAAGCATGGCAAGACCTTTCTTTATATTTTCAATAAACATGCGGACGGTCTCCTTTATTTTTTGTCCTGCAACTATTTCCTGAAAAAGTATCAAATATCCAGTCATTTCCGCTTGAAGGGTATAAATAACCTCGGTTTTCTCTTCGGTAATTTTGCACAAAACGGTGGAACCGGTTGCGGTAAATAAATCATGCTGCACCGTCCAGGCAACGAGTTCGTTCGTGATCAATGCGGTGGTATGACCTTTCAAGTCAAGTGTACGGACAAACGGCCCGATTGCAAAATTGACTGTCCAGAGCGAATCAAGTTCGTTCAGAATTTCAACGTTCGTGCATCCCGGAAAAAAGCCTGCGATCCTGGCGCGGTCATTCATAAAGTTCCAAACTTCATTTACCGGGAGATCGACAGTAAAAACAAATTTTTCAGACTGCACCTCTCGGAAACCTCCTGACGTTTTCCTCACTCAAACTTGGTGATAGAAAAACTCCTGAGTGGAGCCCCCTCTGGCAGGAGCCAGGGGATTCCATGTCGCAGGGATTAAACGGGTGTTCATTACTTGCCTAACATCGTATCAGCTGCGTTGTACATCTGTTCTGGAATGCCTAGTGCCTTCTGAAGGCGTGCCGCTGCGAGATGATAATCATACAAGGCCTGAACATGGTCGGTTTCGGCGTTTATAGCGGCGACCTGTGCATCCGTAACTTCTATGTAAGGCCCCACGCCTGCTTCATATCTGCCTAGTGCGATGGAAAGATTTTCACGCGCTTTTTGGAGGGAACTCTCCATTACTTCTATGCGGACCTTCGCACTTTCGATATCCGCATACGCCTGACTGATTTCCATCAGAATGGAGTGCTTCAGCGTTTCACGCTGCGCTTCAATTGCAAGCAGGTTTGCGCGCGCCTCGCTCACCTTTCCCCGCGTAAGACCGCCTTCGAAAAGCGGAAGAGACAGCATAATGCCCGCGTTCCAGCTGTCCTGGAGATCGCCGTAGAACAGCGGTCCAGTTTGTGACTGGCCATGTACCCAGTTGTAGGATCCTGTTGCTGAAAGAGTCGGGAAAAAGCCTGCTTCTGCTGCCTTGACCTTTGAACGCGCAGCATCGATATCAGCATCGGCTTTACGCATTTCCGGCCTGATTTTGAGCGATGTTTCCTTTATCTGATCGTATGACGGCAGTGCATAAGGGGTCGACATGACATCTTCAATCTCCAGGATCGCTCCCGGCTCACTGCCCATGGCGTTGTACAGTGCTATCGATCGAATTCGGACTGTATTTTTTGCGTTGATCAGGCCGAGCCGCGCGCTGTTTACTTCGACTTCGGCACGGGTCACGTCGAAACGGGGCTTCGATCCGGCCTGAAAGAAGGCCGATGCCTGATGGAGATGGCTTTCAGCCTGTTCAAGGGTCTTTTGTGCGACTTCTACAAGTTTTTTAGCCAGAAGTAAAGCAAAATAGGCCTGTTTTACGTTCAGTATCACGTCCTGTCGGATACGATCAGAATCCGATTCACTCGAACGGGTGCTGAAACGTGCAGCATCAAGCGCGTTTCCGGTCTTGCCGAAGTCATAAATGGTCTGATTGATCGACAGGGTGGTCGTATAGCTTCTTGTAAAGCTGTCGCCGAAAGCTCCTCCAAGCTGACGGCTATCTGCATATCCGGTGCTTGAGTTGATCTGCGGTAAATAGGGAGACACGGCCTGAATTTCCCTGCCTTTGCTCGCTGCTATTCCTGCCATGGCAGCTTTTATACTCGGTTGTTGTTTCAGGGACGTTTCTATGCAATCACGCAGGCTTATTCTTGGTTCAGCCAAGGCCGACGCGGAGAAAAAAAGCGATAGTATGATTAAAGCAGTATATAGTTTCATTGTGAAATGTTGAAGTACCCTGCTGGCAGTCGCATGTAATCAGGAAGAGCAGATTTTAAAATCGTTCCGCTCTGTACAACGACAAGTCATTAATAGTATCTGCAACCGGCAGAATAAAACAATTATCGCAGTAAGTACGGCGTTAGGATGTCAGACGGCGGATCAACGCGGTTGCTGGATATCACGCGGCAGGTTGCAGACCGGGCCCAGGTCACACCGTTCACATTCGAGTTGAATTGTGCTATGGAGCACGTTGAATTGTTTGGACAAAAGCGATCTGATGTCATCAAGGATTTCCCTGCTTCCGCTGACGAGCTGATCATCTATGAGGACATGAGCGCTCAGTGCGTAAACACCGGACGTTATCGTCCAGAGATGAATATGATATGCTTCACGCACACCTTTTATGTTTCCGATTTCAGCGGCGACAGCGTCAATGCTGATGTGTGCAGGCGCCGCTTCAAGCAGAATATTCACCGATTCTTTCAGCAGCTGCCATGAACCGAAAATAATCACGCAAGAGATAAGAACGCTCAGAATCGGATCGATCAGGTACCAGCCTGTGTTCAGGATGATAATGCCGCCGATGATGACGCCTACCGATACTGCTGCGTCACCTATAATATGCAGAAAAGCTCCCCGGATATTGAGATTTGCATGCTGGTGTTTTCTCAGCACGGCTGCGCCGATGATATTGGCAATGAGGCCGATAACCGCTATGGTAAGCATCAGCGAGCCCTGGACCGGCTGCGGATGCAGTATTCTGAGGTATGCTTCATAGATGATATAGAGGGAAATAAGGACCAGGGTGATCCCATTGACCAGAGCGGCCAGTATCTCGAGTCGATAAAAACCGAAGGTTTTTTTATCAGTGGCTGGCATGGTGGAAAATTTCATTGCAAAAAAGGAAAGAAGAAGGGCGAGGTTGTCTATCAGCATATGCCCGGCGTCGGACAACAGCGCAAGGCTGTTGGAAAGCAGGCCGCCGATTATTTCCACGGCCATCATGGCCACGGTAATGCTGAGGGCAATCAGAAGATCTTTTCTGCCTCCTGTTGACGGGTGATGCAAACCATGATTCGTGCCATGGTCATGATCATGGTGGTCGTGTTCATGCAGGTTGGTATGATGATGTGATAATGGCATGCGAATGTTCCGTTTGAGTCACTGTTTTACCCAAAATTTCAGGTCCGGCACCGCAGCTATCGCTCCGATTTCTGCCGCATATTGGTAAAACGTGAGAAGAGCCTTTTGTTCTTCTGAACCGAAGTTATAGCTGAATGATCTCCAATAATGAACAAGTACTCCGGCAGGAACATTAAAATGTTTCTCATAAGCAAGCGAAAGCTCCTGCAGGTGCGCCAAACCGTATGTTCTTGATGCTATAAGTATATCATACAAGCGAGACAGATCACGTTCGTTTTCACGCTTGTAATTCACCTGCCAGAGTGCAAACACAAAGGAGAGTCCGGTAAATGCATGCCAGAGTTCTCCGAGATCATACCGATAGGCAAAACCCGAAGCGGACGGCTGTGTGAGCGCCAGATCTCCGATTGTGAGAAACGCGTCGGCAATATTCGACGGATTCTCTATTCCCTGAATATATGAAATATACGATGGCCTGACTTTGCACTGAAGTTCAAGAAGAATTTTAAGCAGCACCACCGATGTTGCCGAGGCAGTCGTAAGCGCGACGGTTTTTTTGTTGAGATCGTCCATCGGCACGCGGCTTTGCAGAATGATGCTCATGACTTTATCTCGAGAGGTAATTGATATATCCGGCAGCAGCACGTATCGAGGATAATGCTTTGCGTATTCGATTGAAGACGATGGAGATATATCCACCAAACCTTCATGGAGTTTCTTATTCAATTCACTCGGAATTCCATTTATAACTTCGAAAGGGAAATCCACTGTTTGGTTCACAATCCCGGCATGGGGAGGGAAACAGTTAGAATAGATGATATTTCCAAGCCTGAGCATGAATTCATTCTCCTGACAATAAAACCGTGCAGTTATTCAAGAAGGTGCGTTTTTTGCTCGTTTTGCTTTCAACCAGTTTTCCAAATCGTCAACAAGGGTATAGACAACCGGAATTACAACGAGCGTGAGCAGCGTTGAAGTAATCAGTCCTCCGATAACGGCAATGGCCATGGGTGCGCGGGCTTCCGACCCTTCGCCAATTTTAAGGGCTGTAGGAAGCATACCAAAAACCATTGCAGCCGTGGTCATCAGAATAGGACGCAGCCGTATCGGGCCGGCTTTCAGGATTGCCTCTGTTCTTCCTATTCCCTGGTGTCTGAGCGTGATGGTATAATCAACCAGTAAAATCGCATTTTTGGTCACCAGGCCCATGAGCAGAATGACGCCTATCAGGCTGAAAATATTGATGCGTTCCCCCGTAACCATAAGCAGACCCATGGCGCCGATAAGGCTCACCGGCAGCGAAAACATGATCGTAAAGGGATGTACGAAACTTTCAAACTGCGCCGCCAGAATCATATATACCATAATGACGGCAAGAATCAAGGCAAACACGATGTTTTTAAAAGCATCCAGCATGGCGTCGCTCATACCCATAAAACGAAAAGACATTTCCGGGGTCAGATTTTTTTTTGTGATCTGCTCTAGGTCATTGATGGCTTCCTGTGCGGGTTTTGATTTTTCTGTTCCGGCAAATACCGTGGTGGCGCGCTGCCGGTCAAGATGCGTAATGACTGTCGGACCCGTGCCGATCCGAAATGCCGTAACATCTTTCATGCGGACCAGTTCTCCCGACGTCGAACGGACGCGTATTTTGTCAAGATCCGAAGGAGCGCTCCGGTCGGGTGAAATAAGCCGGGCGTTGATATCATACCGCTCACCTTCCTTTTCATCCTTGTACTTTCCTATGTTTTCGCCGCCGATCATCGTATTAACGGTACTGCCGATGCTTGCGGCAGTCACTCCCATATTTGCGGCACGATCGCGATCAATCATAATCCGGACCTCGGGCTTTCCGATCTCGATATCCGTATCGGCATCCACAATTCCTCGAATTTTTGAGAAAGAATCCTTAATTGCCAGAGTACGTTTGTTCAGTTCTTCCAGGTCCCTTCCCTGCACCATCATTTGGACGGGAACCGACCGCATACCTCCACCGACCATGGCGATATCTTCAACGGACGATTTCAGGTCCGGGACTTTTGCAAGAGAGTTACGGACCTGGCTCATGGAATCAATCTGTAGTAATTTCCGGTCGTTGCGTTCTTTCAAATTGACATAAATCCTGCTTTTATTGATGTCTTGTCCGAGTTCCGACCCGGTAACGTAGAGGGTATTCAGGACTTCAGATCGCTTTTGCAACTGTTCGTCAATGCTTTTCATAAGAGAATCTGCACGGGAGAGTGAATAATCAATGGGCGTCTCCAGTCTTACCATATATCTCCCTTCGTCTTCGGCAGGCATGAATTCCTTGTCAAGAAAGAAAAAAATAGCGATACCCGCAACAAGACAGACTCCGGCAGCCGCCAGCACTTTTACGCGATTGTTCAATGCAAAAGCCAGAAGCGGACGGTAAACTTCATATATTTTTTCAAAACCTTTTTCCAAAAACAGGTAGAGTTTTCCGTGTTTCTGCCGGTAGCTTAGAAACCGTGATGTCATCATGGGAGTGAACGTCAATGATACGAACAGTGAAATGAGTATGGCAACGGTCACCGTGATGCCGAACTCGAAAAAGAATTTCCCCACAATACCTTTCATAAACGCGACCGGAATAAAAACAGCGACGATAGACAGCGTTGTTGCCATTACCGCAAGACCTATTTCTGAGGCTCCTTCACGGGCCGCCTGCGCTGGCATTTCCCCTTCTTCCATCCTTCGGTAGATGTTTTCGAGCACCACAATCGCGTCATCGATCAGAATTCCTATGGACAGCGACAGTGCAAGCATGGTCATGACATTCATCGTAAAGCCGAACAGCTGGATGAAAGCAAAGGACGCTATTACGGAAATAGGAAGGGCTACGGCACTGATCAGCGTGCTTCTGATGCTTCGTAAAAAAATGAAAATGATTACAACGGCGAGAATCGCCCCGAGCCAAAGCGATACCTGAACGTCTTCAATGGAACGACGGATATATTTCGACTGGTCGAAAGAAATGTCCAGTTTCATGCCGGACGGCGGAATGATTGCGGCAACGGCTGTTTTTACACGCTCTGCCACCGCTACCGTGTTTTCTCCGGTCTGGCGTTTTACGGCAAGTCCTACAGATGTTTTTCCGTTAAAACGGGAAATCGACCGCTCATCCTCCATCCCGTCTTCTGCGTAGCCGATGTCCCGCAGTTTGATGAGCCTCCCGTGCCGGTAGGTAATGACCATGTTGTTGAATGCTTCGGGAGTATCATACTCTCCTTTGGTTTTAACGGTAAATTCGGTTTTTGTATTTTCGATGCGGCCGCCGGGAACTTCCTTGTGTTCGCGTCCCAGTGCAAGTTTTACATCCTCCGAGGTAAGCGACACCGCGTCCATTTTTTTCTGGTCGAGCCAGAGGCGGACCTGGCGCACTCTGCCGCCGTTGATCGTAACGGAGCCGACACCCGGTATCTTTTCAATATTTCGTTTAAGAATTTTGTCCGCATAGTGCGTCATGTCCTTGATGGACCGGTCGCCCCATACGGAGATCCAGACAATGGGTTGGTCTTCCGGACTGATTTTTTCGATTATCGGCGGTTCTGCGTCCCGGGGAAGCTGATTGCGGATAGCGGCCACTTTATCCCTGACATCCTGGGCAGCCTGTTCTATATTCCGCTCAAGATAAAACACCACCGTCACGACAGAGTATTCTTCCGTGCTTCTCGATGTGATGTATTTGACACCGCTGATTGTATTAACTGCTTCCTCAACGGGGTCCGTGACATCTACTTCCATAACTTCAGGACTTGCACCTGCAAGTTTTGTTGTGATATTTACCACCGGGAAGTCAACCTTGGGATAGAGGTCCAGGGCCAGCTGGTTGTATCCGATAACTCCGAACACGATCAGAGCCAATCCGATCATGGTCACAAAGACGGGTCTTTTAATGGCTATTTCCGGAAGACGCATGGAAATCCTCTTGAGATAAAATCAATTGTTTTTGCTGAGTCGGCCGACGCTTTTCTGAAGACGGAGAATAGCGACCTGCAGATCGTACGTGCTGTTCACAAACTCCCGTTCCGCCGCGTACAAGGCCTGTTGGGCGTCAATGACCGCAAGACTCGATACAAGTCCTTCGCCAAACAATTTGGTAACGGCGGTATAATTGTCCTTCGCATCGGCATACTGGAGTTTGAGGTTATCCAGGACCGTTCTAAGTGTTTGGAGGTTGATATATGCTTCTGTCACATCAGTTTCTATTTTTCGACGGAGTTGGTCTGTCGTCAGTTCTGCCTGCCGTAACTTTGATTTTGCTTCAGAAATTTCCGCTTTCATCAACCCACCCTCGAAAAGAGGAATCTGAAGTCGGAGACCGGCATAATATACCGTGGCATCCGTCACCATAATCGGATGTGAATCCGTATATTGGATTCCTCCGACTGCAGAAAGCTGGGGAAAATGAGCGCCTCTGACAATGGTGATGTTTTCTTCAGCCGCTTTCATATTCAGTCGAGCGTTGATATAATCATCACGGTTCTCCAGTGCTGTTTGTTTCAACTGATCGAGAGATTGCGTCGGCACCGGGAACGATTGCGGCTCAATTACGGCGGCATTCTCCGGCAGCTTTGTCAATAAGCTCAGTTTTTGCCTGGCAATTTTAAGCCGGTCTGCAGTGGTTGTTACGATAATTCCCGACTGACTCACCAGGGTTCTTGCCCTCAGCAAGTCCGACATGTTTGCCTTGGTTCTTCGGGTCGAAGCGACCCGATCGGTCACTTTTTTGTATTCTTCCATGCGGGAAAGAGAGTCTTTGCTTACAGCGGTCAGTTTCTCTGTCTTTAATACATCAAAATAAGCATCTGCGACGTTCATAAGAAGGTCTTGCTGGGCCGTAGAAAGTTGCTTTTTGCTCGAATCTAATTGTATTTTCGCGGTGCGATATGCGGCAAGTGTCCTTCCCCCAGTATACAACGGTTGGGTAAGTTCCAAAACAGCCTGTGCCTGTTCCTTTGGTTGAAAAAGAATGGGACCGCCGCTGGTAGGAAGTGTGTCATTGAACCACGTGTATCCTGCCTTTCCGGTCAAGCGAGGCAGAAGATAGCTCCGCGCCTGATCAACTCTGCTGTCTGCCTGAAAAACATTTTCTTCGGATATTTTGTATGTTTCATTCGACTTCAGAGCAGCAGAATAGGCATCTTCAAGAGAGTAAATACCCGTAGTATCGTTGGCGAACGCCGTGACCAACGACATGAGAAACACTAAAACGATTATTAATAGACGAGATAGTTGTACCGACATACTGTTATTTTTTCCTTGTAGTTCATTTACTGGATTTCTGCGCTAAACCGTCAAAAAAAACCATGGCAATAAACTTACCAAACTGTGCCACCGAGAGGTCCATTTTTCCCCCGGCTACATACTCAGCTATCGGCTTTGAAATAAAGTTTTGAGAAATCATGCCTAAAAGAGATACAATTGCCACCGTGGGGTCAATTTTTTTTAATTCACCGGATTTCATTCCTCTCTTCAGTATAGAAACCAGTTTGAGATAGTGATGTCTGAAATAGTTATCAGCAATCCATCTCGTGTTCATTCCGCTGGCAGTGAATTCCATGGACATAATTTTTCTTAATTCTTCATTGGTTTCTTCAAAACGGATGAATTCTTCGATGTATTTTTGTATTTTTTGGCGTGCGGTAGCGGATGTTTGGAATATGGCATGCGTCCAGATACAGTCCAGGGCTTCAAAAGAATCCCCCAGTACCGCACGGTAAAAATCTGTTTTGTTTCTGAAATGATAATAAATCATTGCGTTGTTCACATGTGCCATTTCAGCGATTTCCCGAACAGAGCTGCCATCGACTCCTCGTCGGGCAAAAACGTGCCGTGCAGCCTTTAAAATGGTAACTCGAGTGTCCTCGTTCCGTTTCCGAGATAGTGGGCGTCTGCCGGCTTTCTTCGTGATTTTTTTCTTTAACATATGCATGAAGTATTTATTAACTGACTGTTTAATTAATTTAGTATACTACCTGTGACCTTGAACCATGTCAAGACATTTTGCATCCACTATCTGCATTGGTCAGGTGCTATTTTTTTTAAATAATTACCATAATGGAATGCAAATGGTAGGAAGCTACTCAGAGGACGGTTTAGGAGAAAATCAGGAAGTTCAGGAGAGAATGATTGTCACTGTTTCGCAAGGTCTTCGAAGTTCGTTTTTTTGAACACATCTGTCATTTTCAGCTGAGCATTAACCCAGAACGCATGAGCGGGACACTGCTTTGAGGCACTGCATTTTTTTTTATCTATCGTGCAGATATTCAATGCGAGTTTTCCTTCGATCGCTTCAAGCACATCCAGGACGGTAATTTCGCGAGCCTGTTTGGCCAGGGAAAAACCGCCCTTAACGCCACGATAGGAACGGACAATCTTCGCTTTGACTAGTTTTTGAAGAATTTTTGCAAGAAAGCTTCTGGGTATTTTGGAATATTCTGAAATTTCGGTTATAAAGCTGATCTTTTTGAGCGGGTGGCGGGCTAAATATAAAACACTTCTTATTCCGTAGTCTTCTTCACGGGTAACCTGCATGCCTTACTATAGCAAACCCGTTGTCTTTGTCAAGGGGGTCGTGAAATGAAGCGGTTCTCCTCTGGATAATGCCATGCTTTTTATGATATAATTTTTTCGGAGGTAATTATGGTGCGACTTCCTTATTTTTTCAAGGTACTTCTGCTTGTTTTTTTGTGTTCCTGTCAAACGAGCCAGCAAGGATATATTGAAGGAACAATCGTTCCCCCTGGAAAGTCAATCAAGGTTGCAGCAATGCAGGATGGTAAAACAATTTGTGCTGTTGCAGCAGATGAACTGACTGGAAAATTCAAGATACCCCTCGCCGCGGGAACATACACCATCAGTATATCTTCTTCAAACTCGTCTTATCCACTTACCTTTGCAAACATCACCATTAAGCCCGGTGAGACATCGCAGTTGCTCCCTATTGAACTTACACCATTCAGTGGCAAAGCTATCTTATCCGGTAAAATCATACCTCCGCGCCCAAATACAGAAATCAAATTGCTCTATGAAGGAAAGGAACGCGCTGCAGCAAAAGTTGACACTGAGGGGAAATATGAATTTAAGGAACTGCCTGCAGGAGCATATGTTCTGCAGGCGAACGCACCGGGCTATGCAGATGACACTGCACAAGTGGTAATCACGGAAAACCAGAAATTAGAACAAAATGCGGTCCTTGTCCCTATCAGCCCTATAGATGGCATCGACTGGGCATCGGGTAAAATCCGTGCAACCGGTATCGGCATTCCACCGGAGCAAACGGCAAACGAGAGCATACGGAAAGCCATGGCACGGCGCGCAGCTCTTGCCGACGCGCAGAGAAACCTGCTCAGAATCATCGAGCAGATCCGGATAGATGCCGATATAAATGTTAAAACTGCCATGGCAGATAAAAACTTCGCTTCCAGGATAACGGGTTTTATCAAAGGCTATACGGTAGTCAGCGAGCGCGAGCTGGAAAATGGAAAAGCTGAAATAATTCTCGAACTGCCGCTTAACGGTCCGGCCGGACTGTCCAAATATCTCATACAATAACAGAAAAAACTCCGTGATAATATGAAAAAACCACTGCCTGTAAAGTTGTTTGTCGGCATGCTTTCCTCTGCACCGGAACTGTTCCAACTGTGTACCGATGTCTTTTCTAAAGAATACGGCCCGCTCGATTATGAAAGCCTGCCGTTGCCGTGGAATATGACGAATTACTATCGGAATGAACTGGGAGATGGTATTGTCAGAAGATTCATTTTTTTTAATGAATTAATTGATCCGGCGGAACTGCCGAAAATAAAGAATTTTGCAATTATGATTGAAAAAAAATTCTCTATTTCTGCAGATAACGGACTGCGGAGGAGAATTAATCTGGATCCGGGGTATGTTACGGAAGCAAAAGTCGTGCTTGCGACGACCAAAGACTACTCGCATCGCATCTATATCGGTTTAAATATATATGCCGAAGTCACCCTTAAATACAACATCAGGAATCATCAATATACGGTTTGCGATTACACCTACCCGGACTATGCAACTGACCAATACCGGGCGCTGTTTGGGAGTGCACGGGATTTGTTGAGAACCACACTTCACTCCCCTGCTTGCAGAAGAGACTAAATTTGCGAATAATCGGTTACTGTATGGGAAACGTGTCAGTTTGGGAAGGCGTATAATTCTGAAAATGGACATTGTTTGTCAAAAAGTGCACCGCGGCATTTATGGTTTCCGACCGGATAAAAGCAAGAATCGGCAGATGAATGCTGTCGAAAGGCTTTATATCCCTATCAGCAAAACTGAAACTCAAGTTTTTCCAGCGTTGAAATTCAGCCACTGCCTGCTTTATCTGTTCGCACACCATCTTTTCGATAGTTTCGCATGAAATATTCCGGCTTTTGATGAGCATACTTCCCAGCGGCGCACTGTGCTTTTTTTTCTGAAGCATCAGTATTTCAATCAGGTCGTTGTCCGTTATTGCACCTGCTTCCACAAGAAGATCGCCAATTGCACGTGAATAGGGAGATGATGCATGCAGGATATTGCCTTTATAAAAAAGCATGGTGCCGATGTTGTTGTCGGATTCAAAAAGAAGCTCACCTGATCGCGACTGCATGCCGATGATAAGAATGAGGTCCTGAAGTGAAAATCCATTAATTATTTTATTCATATATCAATAATAAACCACAAAAGAACACATGTCAAGTTATACATACCCTGTAAGAAATGTGTATAAAGGCACTTCCAAGACTTGACCTGCTGAATCATTAAACTTTTTTGACAAAAATCTCTTTGGTAATATCTTTATCCACTGCTATCATGGTCTCGCTTATTTGGATCACATAAGAAGGGCTTTTCTGGTGGAGCTTGACAATTGTGCCGGGAACAACTCCCATGGCGGAAAGCCTGTCGAGACGCGAATGAGATTCGGGAGTAATAAACACTATTTTTGCATTTTCTCCCGGCACAAGGTCTGTAAGCGGCACTACGAGAGGTTTCACTTCTCGTTTAAACATGGCACAGCATTTTCCCCTCGGTATTGGTTTTCCATCCGGTGAGTTCGGAGGGTGCCCCAGGAGCGTACACACGCTGTCTGTTACTTCAGGTGAAAGAATGTGCTCGAACTTACATGCCTCTGCTTCCGCGCCGTCAAGTGCAAAAAGATCGTAGAACAGCCGCAAGGAAAGACGGTGCCTGCGGACCAGTTCCCGGGCACGCTCTTCACCTTTTGGAAGAAAACCGAGTGCGTCCTTTTTGACTTCAATCCATCCGTTTTTCGCCAGTCTTTTCAAAACGGCATCGCAATCAGGAATGGTGCAGCGATGAAGTACTTGCTGAAAACTAAGTTTTCCATCTTCCTTGAGCACCCAAATGGTTTCCAAAAGCTCGTCTTCTTTTTCTATCTCGGGCAGTACGCAAAGAGCAGGATGTCCTGTCTTGCCTTCGGCACCCCGTTGTCCCTGATTTTCCTGCATACGATCTCCTCTTGAACGTGAAATGCTGAAATAACTGTTTTGTTTTTCTATAGTGTCACCTTAAATGTCCTGAGGGTCCAGTTCAGCAGGGCTCCGACAGCAAATGCAAAGGGAAGGATGAAAAGGAGCATATACATCGCTATTTTCAATCCGCGTTCTTTCACCATCATGAAAAAATTTGCGATACACGGCACAAAGAGAGTAATTACCACAAGGCTTACCACAATCTGAATCTGATCCAATAAACCTTGCCGCGCCATTACGAAAAGCCCTGCTGCTCCATAGTCTCTTCTCAGGAAGCCGATCACAAAAGCTTCAGCGGCCTTGCTTGGGAGCCCCAGAAGTCCCACAACCAGCGGATCAGTCAGCTTTTGGATATAATCAAGCGCACCGATTTTATGGCTTACGAACAGAATCAAGGTTCCGAGGACAAACAACGGCACTGCCTCTTTCAAATACCACTCCACCCGCGCAAGTGTTTTTACCACAATGTTCATAAATTGCGGTATCCGAATAGGAGGCAACTCGAGAATGAAATCGGACGGTTCACCCGGAACAATTTTGGATGCGGCATATCCTACCAGAAGCATGACAAGAATAACACTGCTGATCCAAATAGCTGTTGCAAATCCTGATATTCCGGATATCATCCCCAAAACCACGCCTAATTGCGCTGAGCAGGGCACGCCGAGCGCAAGAAGAAGCGTCACCAGAATACGTTCTTTATTGGTTTCGAGGATACGCGTGGTCAGCGTGGCCATCGTATCACACCCGAGGCCGAGGATCATCGGGAGTACTGCTTTGCCGTTTAATCCCATGATTTTAAAAACTTTGTTCACCATAACGGCGAGCCTCGGTAAATATCCTGAATCTTCAAGAATGCCGAACGCAATGAAGAAAAAACCCACAATCGGCAGTACGATTGCGATGGCATACGTAAGCGCCATGGTGATCAGCCCATAATCGCCAACCAGGAGATCGTGCAAGAAAGGAACCGGAAAAACCAGATCCACGAGCTTTGCGCCCCAGGGGTTCAGGTATTCTCCAAAAACCGTCTTTTCGAGGAAATTAACGGCTATCCCCGCCCCCAGCACTCCCACGAATTGATATACAAGATACAGGACGATCCCAAGAATCGGCAAGCCGTAGATTGGATGCATGGACCAGATACCGAGGCGAGAAGCAATCGTCGACCGGCCTCCGTCACCATGGCGGGTCATGACCTGAGTAATAATCTCATCCGCCCTTTTTAAACGCGCATTGTTAATCAGAAAACCAAGCGAATTATTGAATTGTGATTGTATATCCTGGCGAATCTGTTCGATTTTTTTGATGATATGCTCCTGGACGTGTGTATGGAGCCAGCTTTTGAGGCTTTCATCACCTGCCAAAATCATAAACGCAAGAGACCGACGCGAGACAGGGGCCTCCGGCAACAAAGCGGCAATATCATTTGCCGCAGTTTCGATGACAGGATCATACCGAGCTTCCAAAGAAGACAAGCGGGGCTTTTGAATGCTTTTGAGAAGCTTATCGATGCCGCTTTTTCTGATTGCGACCGTTTTGATGACTTCGATGCCGAGAATTGTCGAAAGCAGATCCTGATCGACAATAATGCCCTGACTTTTTGCCTCATCATCCATGTTGAGGTCAAGGAGAAACGGCACACCCATTTCGGCGAGTTGAAGCGTGATGAGCAGTCCGCGGCGAAGATTTTTTGTGTCGGCTACTTGGACGACGACATTAACCCGTTCGGAAAGCAGCATGTCCCGGGTTACTTTTTCATCTTCCGACATTGGAACAAGACTGTTTACACCGGGGGTATCGATGACCAGGGTTCTTGTTTTATTCAAAACCGCGTTTCCGTACGTCACTTCAACAGTCGTCCCCGGATAGTTCGACACCGTGACATACTTTCCGGTCAGCAAACCGAAGAGCGCACTTTTTCCGACATTGGGATTGCCGATTAAAAGAATTTTATTCAGATTAGAATCTTGTCGACGGTCCTTGTTGTCCATACTATGATCGTGCATACTATAAAAACCTCGTTTAGGAAGCACCATCCAGCAGCTTTATCTCGATTTTCGTGCTCGTGAAATCCGGTTTCTGCATTCCGAACATAAGCCGTATAATTCCAGTTTATGGCTGTGGACTTGAAAGTCATTTTCGCGAGCTACATCCTGCTGGAGAATTTCAATACGTTCATTTTCGAACTCAATAATTGCGCCGCATCGTGTACAGATAAGGTGATCGTGGTGATTGTCGGCAGATTTGTATTCAAATCGGGTAAAGCCGTCGTCGAATCTTCGCTCCTCGGCAAGGCCTGCTTCCGACAACAGCTTCAGTGTCCGGTATACTGTAGCGTACCCTATGCCCTGATGCGTTTTTTTGACCTGTGCATAAAGTTCTTCTGCGCTCAGGTGCCTTTTCGCATCGACAAAAGCAGAAAGAATTGCATTTCGCTGGTTTGTGGACCGCAAACCATGGCCGGTGAGAAATTTTGCAAGTTGTTCAGCCGCTTTTTTTGTCATATTTTGATATTGAGAACCATTTTCAATAAATATATATCAATTCTTTTCGTTCGTCAAGCCATTTCATCATAAAATGTAAAGGCTGTCTCACAATAACGAGACAGCCTTCCGGAATCAGGATTAGTACTGTAATCAGAATGTTGACAATGTATCCCGCTGCTGATTCCACAGCACCCAGTCGTCCATATCAGCTTTTGGGTCGAAACTCTGCGGCTGCGAAGCTTTACCCTGAGAAGACACGGTGACTTGCTGCATGGCCTGGACGATAACAGTCCATTCCTCCATGGTCACTTCGTGGTACGGCGGCGGTACCTGATACGGCCCCGGAACTTCTGTCGGTTTCTGGACTTGTTTGGCAGTCCGGCCGGACGTATCCAGCGGTGGATTTGCAACATATACAGACCCGTCATAAACCCTGATCAGAGCGCTCTGATCGTCCTCCACATTCACCCGGTAAACAGTGCCCCGTACGCCAGCGACGGCGTTTGAAGTTTCAACCACTACCGATGAGTCCGTGGTTGTAAACTTTTTCACTTTTGCCCAAAGTCTACCCGTTGAAAGGTTAACTTTAATATTTTTTGATTCAGTCTGCTTGTTATACGAAACGTCCCTCATTCTCAGCGTGGAATTTTCGCCGAGTCTTATGAGAGTTCCGTCCGGAAAACGTATTTCAAGCCTTGTTTTTCTGGCAGTTTTGACGGTATCTTCTTTCTTGAGCAGATCTCCCACTTTCAACGTACGGCCGACCGTAGTGTCTTTGGCAAACACCCGGGCTGTTCCCTGTACCATAGCCACAATTGCATCATCTTTGGCGGTTTCTGCTCCCCATGCAAAAAAACCGGACACCATCGTCAGAGCCGCAATCAGTATTACCCCATAGAAATATTTTCGCATGACAATGTCCTTTCCGTTTGATATTCGACAATCATCTTATGCTCAGCCTTACGACATCACCCTTTTGAAAGCCTGATCCGGATGTGGGCTGTGCCATTGAAAGATCATCACCAATATCATTTCTGATTACCACGGCGCTTCCAATAAGGTCCTCAGTGGTTCCCAATTTCAATTTTGTATCAGGATCAATAATATCTTCACCCGCTCGATACACGTCCAGTTTATCTCCGACATTCAATCCCGACTTCTGTCCGGCATTTATGTACAGCGTGGTTCCCGAAACCTTTGCAACCCTACCACTCCACTTCCGGCTGCCCAGCTGCTTCATCATATTTACCATGGCCTTTGTGAGGGCATCACGAAGCGCACCATCACGCAAATCGGTATCATAGCTCGCTTTGCTTCCCATACCGAGGACGGTGGTCACCTTCTTTTCATAAATTCCGGCGCCCGAATCAGCCAGCAACTGTACTCCTGTCATGGTGTCCACAATACGGTAGTCAACGGTAACTCTCGCAATCTGTTTTTTGCTTCCTCCTATGCCGAATTGCGTACCCTCCTCAGCTTCTGAATAAGCGGTTATAGCGCCGGTAACGATGGCATTCAACCCCATAATCTGCCCCATTTTTGCCGCGGTTTCAGGATTGATCGCTCCCGTCGCTCCCAGCCGCTGCTGCGCCATGATCGCCTGCATGTCCTGTTGAGGAATGACAATGAATCTGCCTGTCCTCTGGAGAATTGTTCCGAGAATGTCTGCCGCGGCCTCGCCGACTCCGAGAACCCGGGAAGGCGTTTTGTTCTGAAAGTTTACCACCCCTACCCTGAGTTTAGGGCCTTTATATTGCGTTACATCACTTGTTGTAGGCAGCTCCCGTGAGGTACCCGTCAAGGTAGTATCATCTTTTACCGTTCCTGAGGTGCTCGGTGAACATCCGGCGGAAAATACGGCAAAAAAGGCAAAAGAAACACATAAAAAAATAAGACATGATGCTCTTTTCATCAGACCCTCCTCAAAATTTTCGTAGAAAAAATCATTTCGGAATAGTTTCATGCGGTGCCATAAGCTGAGGCTTGGGTGCAGAAGCAGGCCCCGGTCCCCACCGAAGATTGCTTGTAACCCGTCTGGCCAGTTCAGTTGATTCTCGTTCAAGATGCAGACCCACGGCTTCGGCCAGCAGCTTCGATCCGAGACCGATTGCAAGGGACTCCCCGTAATTTTTAGTGCCGGTCGTGATTGTTTGAATAGTGATCCATGGAATATTTTTTTCGCGGTCATCTATGGTCCTGGCTGCTACAGCCGCAGCCATCCCACCTTCGCCCTCCATGATGATTTCGCTTCGCACACCAAGACCCTGTTGCCAGACAGTCTCGCCCGTAATTGCATTTACCAGCTTGAAATCGGCCCGTACTTTCTTTGCATTATACGCACCCGTGGTCAGCTCAGTGAAATCCATGAGTACCCCGTACAGGATGCCATCCACCTCCAGTGTTTCTCCGAGCTCTTTTGCTGTAGTCATTTCCAATTGTCCGCCGAGCGTGATGCCCATACGGTCCCGCAGTATCTGGTCAGTCACTTTCATATCCTGCACAGTATATGCTTTATTTACGAAAGCCCGAATCATTTTTTTCCTTACCATGTTTGGACCGTCAACGTCAGCCGTATCGTTCCTCAGGGGTAGGATTGCAACTCTTTTGAGCGGATTTGACGCGTCATAATGAAGCGGTACGCGATGATGCTGCGCAGCCACGCAGCCGCCAACAAGCAGCGCCAAGACGAGCAGTACGGAATACGCTAAAAACCTCATAACCGATGTTTTCCCCAGACGAGACCCCATGTTCGTTAATAAACAATAATGACCCTGCAATACTGCAGAAAGTCACCTTTTGAGCTTAATTGACGGAGCATCTGGGCGTCTGCCTGGCTCACCACCACGTCGGTTCTAGCAGTCCCTGCCGATCGTACGCCTTTAATGACCGCCGGATTATCCGTTACTCTGAAGTTGTTTGCGGCCGCATTCACATCTTTTGCATAACCAGCGACACCCTGTTCAACCGCGTTCGTGCGGGTAACAATCTGGCCGACATAAATCTCCTGTCCTTGTGAATCAAGAATTCTCGGTAAGAGCGCCGGTCGAAGACCAAGCCCTCTGCCGTCAAGCACCACACCGGTCGCTGTTCCCCCCTTAAAGGCAATCGTCGAAGTGTCTTCCGCTGAGGGAGCCGGTTGTGGAGGCTCCGGTTTTTTATCGGGAGTCGCAATAACGGGCGGGATCGCTGGCTTTAGTGGTTCTGGTTTTTTCTCGGGAGTCGCAGGAACAGCAGGCTTTGTCGGTTCCGCCGGTTTTTCCTGCGTTACGGCAGGAACCGGAGGTTTGGCAGGCTGCGGCGGTACCGGAGCCGGCTTTACATCAGCGGGTTTCGGCGGTGCCGGAACGGTAGTCGGCGGCAATTGTCCTGGATAGGGTCTTCCGAAGGTTTCCGGTACCAGTGTATTTAAAAATGCACCTTTCATGGGCAAGGCAACCTGAATTTCGACAGAGCCATCCGACATATACTGTTTTTTGACTACCCGGGCTCCTTTCACAATGCCTTCTACACGCGTTCTGATAACGTCACTGCGCACCATATAGTTTTCAACCACGGAAACCGAATCAACCTGGACACCTTTTACCGTTTCCAGCAGGTTTCTGAGCGCCACAACGTATGCAGCGCGCTCTGTCATGGCTCGTGCTTGGGCAGGATTTGCTGTTGCAGCAGGAGGCGCACCAATGCCTATGGCAATAATTTCACCGGTGGTCCAGTTTATTTTGCCCGAGCTCGTGGATTCCACAGCATCGTTTAATCCATTGATCTGGGCAAAAGCAGACCCTGAGAAGACCATCAGAGCAACAAGGAATATGACCACTAGCCGCTTATTCATTTTTCACCTCACCTGTTCTGGATACAGAATAGCAGTACAACTGACCAGTTCTTTCAATACATTGAAATATTTTTATTTTACCATAAAATCAAGAACCGTCTCTTTTCCTGCTTCAACCTGTGCAATTCGCGACGTTTCTCTGTCTCCCAGCATGGCGGAAACTTTGTAGCTCCCCGGTACAAGCCCCTCTATCCGATAGGAACCGTCTTTTTCTATGGGAACACCATAGCTGGTAGTTCCCTCTTTATAAAACACATCACCGTCCTGAACAGGTTTCCCCGCAGCATTAAAAACCTTTCCTTTGATTACACCTCCCAAAGGAAGAACAAAATCCCGCCTGTATACTTTCCCTTCTTCTGCGAGAATTTCCTGAGAAGATTTAGCAAAACCCGGACCTTTTAATTCTATTCGGTACTTGCCGATGCCGGAAAGCGCGACAGCATATCGGCCATCCGTAAACGGTGACGGGGTTCCTCTGCCCTCTTTCCAGACGACGACTGACCCTTTCGGAATCGGCTGGCCTGATTTTCCGCTGACCTTGCCGGTAACAAGCGCGGCATGCTGGTGGTCATCAATTCTGCGGCCAAGCCGTTTTGTCTTCGGCAAAGGAAGTTCATCCACCATAACAGTACGGTCTTCTTCCTTGACGATTGTATAAAATGTTGCTTTATCCACATCCAGAAAGCCGCCGGTATACACTCCAGGCATGTCGATGCCATCGAGACGAAGAATTATATGAAAGGGGTCCACAAAGTTCAGCGAATGTTCAGCATCCGAAAAAGTCCATCCCGTGTCAGGATAGTATATCTCCAGATATGCGTGGAATCCTCCGTCGTTTACTTTTACTCCCCAGTACTCTTTGGAGAAACCCCATTCATATCCCGGGGGCAGATAACCATGCGCAACGCGGGCAGGAATACCTGCTGCGCGAAGCAGGGCGACCG
The DNA here is from genome assembly GCA_964586075.1 of uncultured Nitrospiraceae bacterium. Taxonomy (GTDB): domain Bacteria; phylum Nitrospirota; class UBA9217; order UBA9217; family UBA9217; genus JBAZLV01. Next base: position 27,719 of record CAZPGZ010000029.1, read on the forward strand.
CAAGATTGGAATAACCGACGCAGTACGCTCTCCTGTACCTCATTGCCGAAACGGCATCGCTCGGGACCGTTATACTTGTGTCAAAAGTCAAATTATCGGCCAGCCAGGAAAGAATTGCACTTGCAGCTTCGTGGGCATATTGTTTTTCTCTTGTAATATCCCGTGCCAGTTGCATGAGGGCCGGGTCATTTGACTGTCGGTCTCTCTCCGGCAGAAGATATTGCGAAATTGATGGGGAAAGCGCGCGCGAAGAAATTGGAAAAGGAACCCTTGTCTTCATGGGTCCCATTCTGGAAGTCACCGTTACCCGCTTGCTGAATTCATCAAGGGTGACCGCCTTTTGTTCGAAAGATTCATTTGAATAATCGGGAATAAATGCAACACCGCGCGGGTTCACAATATCATAAACGACCGTATGCTCGCCCTCAAGCACGGTAAGTCCGGCAGACGCACTTCCGGAGCATAGCAGCATGAAAAAAGAAAGAACAATTGCAGGGAGGAAATTGATCATCATCGTTAAAAAAGCCCGCTCCCTATCCGGAGAGCGGGCATACCGTCCTGTTGTTAAAATTTAAGCTGGTCTTTAAAAGCGCGAATGGTGAGCAATGCATCGGCACCCGAGACAGGATCGCCTGCCTTGTACTCGCCGGTTGCCTTGTCCGCTTCAAGGAAGCCGCGCGTAGTCGCCACCATGATGGCGTTAAACGCATAATGATCGCTTCTCAAATCGGGAAACGGCGAAGATGTCCCGATGAATTTTGTGGCTAGTTTCTCATCACCGGTGACTTTAATGAGGATATCTTCGAGCATGACGGCAAACTCACCTCTGGTGATAATCTTATTCGGTTCAAATGTATGGTTGGGACCCGCCTCAAGTCCTCGTATTTTCAGCCCAAGCACGGTTTCGATGCTCGGTCTGAGCCAGTTGTCCGCGATATCCGTGGCAGCAGCCATCTTAACCGTAGTTTCAGGCGAGAACCGTGTTGATGACTCCGTAGGAGCCTTGAAGCCCGTGTCGTATGTCTTAACGCCACGTTTGGTAAAAAGCTTTTCGAGATTCATCTCCTGGTCAAAAAGCGCCGCAACGTCCGCCCTGTCTATTTTGTCAATGAGCGCTATCTTCTTGCCGATTTCAGTCCCCGGTGCAGCACGCTGAATTTTTTGAATCACGGCCCATTCAGCATTGGCCTGACCGGTGAAATCCTTGTTCATGTCAAGGACCTTCTTGAACATTTCCGCCGCTTTGTCGAAATCCAGGGCCGTCTTATAGCAGATGCCCGTATAATAATACAGTGCAGCGCTGTTGGGGTCCTTTTTCTGAGCGTCATCAAATTCGCTTTCTGCCTGTTTCAGGAGTTTCTTGACCTTTGATTGGTCTTTGGCCATCTCCATGCCGGACAGGCGAATCATCCCGATATGGGACTCTATGCCTCCGTCATAGCTTTTGCCTTTTTCCATGTTTTCAAAAGCCTGTTTAAAATCACCCTTTTTCCCAAGGGCCAATCCTTTGCCGATATATCCGAGCGGGGCTTTGGGGGCAAGGGCAATGGCCCGTTCAAACTCCTTCAGTGATTCGTCAATCTGGTCTTTATCCAGATATTTAAGGCCTTGGTTATAATGATACTCCGGCGTGTCCATGACCGACGTGGACGGCGCCGCTTTCGGACCACAACCATAAACCGCGATAGCCAGCACCGCCGCCATCGCAACAAGATATCGTATCTGTCGTATAAGCATTGCGTACCTCCTGTCATGTGTTCTGACAAAACAGCTCAATTTTGAAAGCGTATTAATCAACAAGCACGATAACCCTGCACTTTTCAAGCATGCTCAGATTCTGCGATGCACCATGAAGTGCAGCTGCATCCGCATTGCTTATCACCATGTCGACCCGTGAATCGCCTGCTGCCTTGACTGCTTTTACGAAGAGCGGCTTGTCCGTCACGCGGGGATTCGCCTGCGCGGCCGTCGGATCCTTCAAATAGCCGACCATGCCTTCTTTTACTGCCCAGTCTCTGTTGATCCAGGCTGAGCCGTAAACTTCTTTCCCTTCTTCGTTCAGGATCTTGGGGGCCATAGCAGGTCTCACTCCAAGACCGCGTGCATCCACAATCAATCCGGTATATGCAACGCCGTTCTTGGCCGACGCAGCAGGTTGTTCCGGTGTCGCAATCCCGGGAACCGGAATACCTGCCATTCCTGCCTGCGGAGTGATCGTTCCCTTTGGAAGCAGCGTGTCGGCGAGGGCGCCGGTAAGCTTCATGCCGACAGTCACTTCAACAGAGCCATCGGACATATATTTCTTGTCCATGATCGTTGCCCCTTGGATGATGCCGTTGACCTGCGTTTTGATAACATCGCTTGTGACCATGAAGTTTTCCACAGTCGTAGTTGAATCAACACGCACACCTTTCACGGCTTCGAGCAAATTCCGATAGGCAACAACCTGCGCAGCCCGTTCCGCCATGGCCCGTGCCTGCGCCGGATTTGCTGACTGTACAGGAGGCGCTCCAATGCCAACCGCGGTCACTACGCCTGTTGTCCAGTCCACCTTGCCTGATGTGCCGCTTGGTTCCATTACATCTTTGACTGAACCGGCCAACTGCGCGGCTGCAACACCTGCAATCAGCACAAGAAGAATTGCTGCTGAGAGCATTACTTTGAATATTGATCTCCGTATATACATTTTATGCCTCCTTCGGTTTATAGTTTGCGAGTAGAAAAAACAGTTTGGTGGTTGTCGGATTTCACCTCCTTGAAAAATTTCGGCATGTTTTTTATACTTGATATGTTTATGATTGATGATAACAATAGAGAGGTTTATTCGTCAAGGTAATATTCACATAGTATGAAAAAAAACGGCCATTTTGCTGATGCGGGCAGCAAAATAAGACTTGAAAAAACGACGGATTGTATCCTAGTACTTATGGGAAACTATACCTAAGCCTTTCCTGCTTGTCAAGACGGAGCGCATCAGGCGAAAGATAGTATGTCTTTCTTTAATGGCCAACTATACAGCCCGTGCGAGAGTGAGCGCTGTGACCTGTCCTGCCCCCGCATCTTTGAGCACGCGGGCGCATTCATTCATAGTGGCACCGGTTGTCAGTACATCATCCACAAGAATGATTTTCTTTTCTTTTATCAGCGCGGAATTTTGTACCGTGAATGCATCCGCAACATTTTTTACCCGGTCATCACTGCTCAGGTCCACTTGCGGTTTGGTGGGCTTTATCCGTACAAGATTATCATAAGAAATGGGAATTTTATATTCTTTATTGATTTGCAAAGCGAGCAGGAGCGATTGATTAAATCCCCTTTTTTTAAGCCGTTTGGCATGCAGAGGCACCGGGATAAACAAATCGATATTCGAAATCAGGCGGATATTGCTTTGCATCCATTGCCCCAACGGTTTCCCCAGCGCCCTGCAAGGCCGATATTTGAATTGATGAATAGCTTCACGCAACGATCCTTCAAAATACCCGACCGACAGCGACTGGTCGAAAAAAGGACGATTCAGCCTGCATGTTCCGCACTCGTGGTCGGGACTGTGGGTCAAGGCTTCTGGCGACTCAAACGGTTTTCCGCAACAGGAGCAGACAGGGCCCTGGAGCAGCGTGAAGTCGGCCCAGCATGAGGAGCAAAAAAAAGGGATAGGAGATTCGCCAAGACGGGAACCACAGTACGCGCAGGAAGTAGGCAGAATAAAATCGAGAAGATGTCTGGCTAGATGCATAGTGTAAGAAAAAGAGAAGGTGCTGTTTATACGATAAGGCTTTTTCCCGTCATCTCCGCGGGTTTTGCAATTCCCATAAGATCAAGCACCGTCGGCGCTATATCCGCAAGAATGCCGCCGCTTCTGAGCGTTGCATCTTTCCGCGTGATAACACACGGCACAGGATCGGTGGTATGCGCCGTATGAGGCTGACCAGTACCATAATCAACTTCCATTTCTATATTGCCGTGGTCTGCAGTAAGAATTACCTGTGAGCCGTTCTCGTGTGCAGCGGACAGAACCCGTCCGAGACATTCATCGATCACTTCAACTGCCCTTACAGCAGCTTTCATGATGCCGGTATGGCCGACCATATCAGGATTCGCGTAGTTCACCAGGATAAAACCGTATTCTCGGGATTTGATGCGTTTTACAAGTTCCTCGGTCACCAGATACGCGCTCATTTCCGGTTTTTTATCATAGGTGGAGACATCGCGGGGAGACGGAATCAGAACGCGGTCCTCAAACGGATATGGTTGTTCTTCACCGCCGTTAAAGAAAAACGTAACGTGAGCATATTTTTCGGTCTCTGCTATGCGGAGCTGCTTTACTCCGCTGGTGCTCAAAACTTGTCCAAGAATGTTCGTCAGCCTGACCGGACCGAACGCCACCGGAAGATCAAAGCTTTCATCATAGGTAGTCATGCACACAAACGAGGAAAGCTTCGGCACAAACGGCCGCTGAAAACCCTGAAAAGAATTATCCGTAAGAGCGCGGGTAATTTCGCGCGCCCGGTCTGAACGAAAATTACAAAAAATAACGGCGTCCTGGTCCTGAATCGTGGCAAGCGGGGTATTTGCGCCGTCCTTTTGCATGACAGCCGGAAGCATGAACTCATCCGTACGCTGCTCTGCATAACTCTGCTCAATCGCCGCCAGTGCTGAGCGTACACGCGACCCTACACCGAGAACCATGGCTTCATAGGCCTTCTGAACACGTTCCCAGTGTTTGTCGCGGTCCATTGCATAATACCTGCCGGAAACGGTTGCGATTTTGCCGATGCCTGTTTCAGAAAAATGATTTTCAAGTTGTTTTACATATTGGATGGCGCTCGCGGGAGGGGTATCTCTTCCATCCAGGAAGGCATGGAAAAAGACCTGTGAAAGTTTTCTTGCTTTTGCCAGATCAAACAAGGCGAAAATATGATCGAGCCTGCTGTGCACTCCTCCGTCGGACAGAAGCCCCATGATATGAAGCGACTTGCCGGATTTTTTGACCGTGTCCATGGCGGAAAGCAATGCCGCGTTTTGGAAAAAATCCCCGTCTTTTATCGCCTTGCTGATGCGCGTTGAGTCCTGATATACGATCCTGCCAGCCCCGAGATTCAGATGTCCTACTTCTGAATTTCCCATTTGGCCGTCCGGAAGGCCGACTGCCTCGCCGGATGCCAGCAGTTCAGTATGCGAATAGTCCTGCATAAGGCGCGTATAAACCGGGGTACGAGCGGATGCGATTGCATTTCCCGCTTTATTTCCATTGATTCCCCATCCGTCAAGAACAATCAGAACCACCCGCTTGTCAGACATAAAACCTCATACGCAGAAGCTTGCATTAAAAACTTCATAGTCGAAAGCTGTCACCGTTAACCGGAGAGGAAGGATTTGCCTCTGCGAAAATATCGGATTGTTGGCTGTGCAGCGCCTGCCGACATGCTGCTACAGTTTGACACTGAACGTGTTCCATTTCCCGCAGTTCTGGCAACGCCCGGACCATTGAGGGGATTGAATATTGCAATTCGAGCAGACGTAGGGAACGATGATCTGCTTTTTAAAACCAAGGGCCTTTTTGAATTCCGATGAAGCAAGACCCAGTGATCCCCGGCGGAGGTAGATATTTCCGAGCAGTTTGTGCACATCCGGATATTCCCGGTCACCCCAGTCAGCGGATGCCAGGACATCAAATGCTTCATCAACCATTTCCAGCCGGTAATAAAGTTTGCCGAGAAAGAACTTGAGCTCCGCGTCCTGCGACCGCCAGGCCAAAGCCCGGGTATAAATTTCGATTGCCTTGGCAGGCTCCCCCAGTTTCAAAAAGAAATCTTCAAGACGATGCAGCAATAAGGGAGACGATGTTATTTTGTAGGCTTTCTCCCACAGGGCCCCTGCTTCCTTGGTTTTTCCCTCTTCGAGATAAACCTCCCCCAGCCCCAGATACGCGGGAATAAAGTCCTTATCCAGCTTGATTACACCCCGGAATATTTTTCTGGCCCGATCGAATTCTCCGGACTCAAGAAGGGAGCGGCCGTATTCATACTTGAAACCGACCAGTCTCCGGTGCTCGATATCACGTTCAGTCGGAGTAAGCGGGCTTGCAAGCAGTTGGGTCTGTGTATCGCACAGCTCCGCCCAGTTGCTCTGACGCTGATAAAGGTCCCTCATTCGCATAAGCGCGGTCAGATTGGAGGAATCCTTGGAGAGGATCTTCTTGTACATCACAAGAGCGTCATCATAGCGCTTCGACTCTTCATAATCCGCGGCCAGCGAGAACATAACCTCCTGATTGTCATGCTCTAGATTCAGCGCTTTCTGATGGGTAACAATAGCCTCCTGCAGATTTTTTTGTCTGAGCTGGCTGATTCCGAGCCGAAGCAGCGTGTCTACATGATTGGGGTCGATGGTAAGAATTTTTTGAAAAAACTTGGCCGCGTCTGCATTCCGTTTCGCAAGCAGGGCATTTAAGCCTTTCGAGTAAAGCTCTTGAATTTTCAAACGTTTTTTCTGTTCTCGCTGCACTTTGAGCCCGCGCAGAAAACGCCTGATATCACGGAGCAGATATAAAAAGAGGATTATGCCCGCACCGATGGCAAACGACAGGAGGAAAAAAACCGTCTTTGAAACTTCATAGGACTTTGAAGGCAGAAGGTAAATGGTAATCGTTCCCTGATTAATTTCCTTCAGCAGCACGACGAAAATAACAACAGCAGCAGCCATGAAAGTCACTACGAATCTCATCCGCCTACCCTTTCTGCCGGGAGCAACAGCTTAAAGAATGCTCACTGATATCTGTTTAACTAATAATGATATGGTTTCCCTTTTATTATAGTAAATGCCCGATAAAGCTGCTCCAGCAGCACCAGCCTTGCCATTTCATGCGTCAGCGTCCACCGGGACATCGCCATTACCGTATTCGAGCGTCCGGTCACGCTCTCATCCAGCCCCATGGTTCCTCCCACGATAAAAACCATTTCCCGCACTCCGGATTCGAGCTGTTTGTTCAGAAAACGTGCAAATTCGTGGGAGGTAAACTCCTCTCCCCGCTCATCGAGCGATACAAGATGAGCCGAAGCCGGCGCTGCTTTAAAAATCTTTTCCGCTTCCTTTTTCCTCACCAGCGGGGCATCTCTCAACTCGCCGATTTTCTCTTCCCGGAGCTCTTTGAGTTCTATATCAGCATACGGCCTGATATACCGCGCATACTTCGCAATCCCTTCCTGGACAAAGCGCTCTTTTGTCTTCCCCATGCAGAGAATGCTCAGCTTCATGAAAGTGAAGTATGCACCGCCGCAGCCGCTACGCGGGGAGCGTCGCTCCAGAGTTTTTCAAGACCGTAATGCAAGCGGGTCTGCTCCTCGAAGATGTGCACCACTACATCTCCGTAATCCATCAGCACCCAGCTCGACTCTGCTAGGCCTTCCACATGAGAAGGATGCAATCCGCTCTTTGCAAGGGTTTGAGCAATCGCGTCCGAAATGGCACCCACTTGGGTGGAATTGCTTCCTGAACAGATCACAAAAAAATCCGTGATATAGGTAAGTTCACGAAGATCGAGAATCTTGATATTAAATGCTTTTTTACTGTCAGCGGCTTCTGCACAGAGCTGAGCCGCGTTTAATGAATTATGCATAGATTTTATTTTTAATTATATAGTTTTCAACCGGTTCAGGCAAGAGATATTTAATACTTGCCCCCTGTCTTACTCTTCTGCGAATCTCCGTTGACGACACTTCATATAAAGGAATATCCACCAGATGCACGGTACAGGCTGCATCCTGAATAATCGCCTGCGAACGAGCACCGGTATCCAGTTCAGACAGAACAAGCCGATCTTTTTTCAGAAAATCCAGCCTGCTCAGATCAAGAAAATGATAACTCTGCCTCGGAATCACTGCAAAACGGCACAGGGTGAGCAGTTCCTGCCAGCGATGCCATGATTGAATTTCAAGAAAGGCATCGAGGCCGATGATGAAATACAATTCTACTTCAGGATGCAGTCTTCGCAGTTCGAGAATAGTGTCAATGGTATACGACTTTCCTCGGCGTTCGATCTCGATATCACTTGTCTCGAAGAAAGGCTTTCCGGAAATCGCGAGACGGATCATCTCAAGGCGCTGCAAAGCAGACGGAATTTCTTCTTCCTGTTTATGCGGAGGCATATACGAGGGAATAAAGAAAACCCAGTCCAACTGCAACCGGTCCCGTACCTCTTCTGCAATCGCAAGGTGGCCGTTGTGCACCGGGTTGAACGTCCCTCCGAGAATGCCGATTTTCCGAGTCAAGACGCCTCCGGTTTTTTATCGCCTGATCTGTCCGTCACCGAACACGATGAACTTGGTAGAAGTCAACTCTTCCAACCCCATGGGACCGCGCGCATGGATTCTGGTCGTGGAAATGCCGATTTCCGCGCCTAATCCGAACTCAAACCCGTCGTTCAAACGGGTCGAAGCATTCACAAAAACCGCGGATGCGTCAACTTCCCGCTGGAACCGCAATGCGTTCTGATAGTCGTTTGTCACGATTGCCTCGGAGTGCTGTGAGCCGTGTGTTGCTATGTGTTCCATGGCAGCCTCAATGCTCCCGACCGTTTTTACATTCAGGATGAGGTCGTTGTATTCCGTGTCCCAGTCCTGATCAGCTGCATCCCTGATACCGGCGACAATTTTCCGTGTCTCAGAGCATCCCCTGATTTCCACACCGGCCTTCTTCAGTCTCCCGATGATCGCCGGCAAAAAGGCAGCAGCGACATCCTGATGCACGAGCATGGTCTCCATGGCGTTGCAGGTCCCCGGCCGCTGCACCTTGGCATTGAAGCAAATCTCTTCCGCCATGGCAAGGTCGGCTTTGGCGTCAACATACACATGGCAAATTCCCTTGTCATGCTTGATCACGGGAATTGTGGAGTTTTCCGACACCATACGGATCAATTCCTCTCCGCCGCGCGGAATGATCAGATCGATATGCTGATTGAGTTTCAGCATTTCCATCACGCATGCCCGGTCCGGATTCTCGATAAAGGATATTGCCCCGTCAGGCAGGGCAGCTTGTGACGCGGCTTTTGACAGAACGGTGGCTATGGCAGTATTGGAGCAGATTGCCTCCGATCCTCCGCGCAAAATGACCGCGTTGCCCGATTTAAGGCAGAGAGCCGCGGAATCAGCGGTCACATTGGGGCGTGATTCATAGATGATGCCGATGAGACCTATAGGAACACGCATCCGACCGATCTGGATGCCGTTCGGCCTGCGCCACATCTTGAGCACTTCGCCGACAGGATCAGGCAGCGCTGCAACCTCACGCAGACCCGCTGCCATGGCCGCTATGCGTTCGCGGTTCAGGGTCAGACGGTCGATCATCGCTTTTGACAGCCCCTTCTGCTCCGCGGCTGCAAGGTCTTTTTTGTTCTCCGCGATCAGATTTGACGATTCTTTTTCAAGCTCTCCCGCCATCCTGAGCAGCGCATCGTTCTTGACTGTTGTCGGCACATTTGCGAGTGCCCGTGCAGCGGTTTTGGCTTTTTTCGCCTTTTCCGAGACAGAGTGCTTTATATCCATGAGACCTCCGTAGCAACCGAAGAAAATACTGAGGCTACAATATCACCATATCATCCCGATGAATGACTTCATCATAATCCTTGTGACCAAGAACCGATTCAATCTGGGACGTTTTCAGCCCTTTAATCAGGTCAAGCTCGCTTGCAGTATATTTAACGAGGCCACGCGCAAAGGTGCGGCCGCCCCGGTCCGCGCAATTGACACAGTCGCCGACTTTAAAAACACCCTCCACCTTCACGATGCCACCCGGCAGGAGGCTTTTGCCCTTGTTCATGAGCGCGTCTCGGCACCCGTCATCCACGATGAGCCGTCCGCTGCACTTTACGGTATACGCAATCCAGTGTTTGCGACTGTCCTGCTTTTTTGCCTTGGGAAGAAACAATGTACCCAAATCGCTGCCGTCGAACAACGCCTGCAGTACATTGCGTTTTCTGCCGTTCACAATCGCCATGTAAGCGCCGTAGGCAGACACTTTTTTGGCGGTCGTAATTTTCGAACGCATGCCGCCCAGCCCCACGGCAGTCTGCGCGTCACCGGCGGCGCGCTCCATGTCCGGCGTTATCTTTTCGACCAGGGGAATCAGCTTTGCCGAAGAGTCCAGCCGGGGATCGCCGGTATACAGCCCCTCGACATCCGAAACGATCACGAGCATGTCCGCATCGGCCAGATGGGCAACCATTCCGGAGAGGTTGTCGTTGTCGCCGAATTTTATTTCATCGACGGAAACCGTGTCGTTTTCGTTGATGATCGGCACCACACCGTAGCTGAGCAGCGTTTGGAGCGTGTTGCGGGCGTTCAAAAAGCGCGTGCGGTTCGAAAGATCATCCCGGGTAAGCAGAACCTGGGCCACCTTCCGGCCATGCACGGCAAAGGTTTTTTCATAGATCCACATGAGTCCGGACTGGCCGATTGCCGCCGCGGCCTGCTTGAGCGAAAGGGCCATGCCTTTTGTCTTCTTCAACCCGAGTTTCGCGAGCCCAGCGGCAATGGCGCCTGAAGAAACGAGAATTACCTCGTGTCCCTTGTTCATCAAGGCCGAAATATCAGCTGCGAGATCATCGATACGGTTCTGATCCAGCCCTTGTCCGGACGACGTAAGCACCGCGCTTCCGACTTTCACAACAACTCTGCGTGATTTGGAAAATATGTTTTTTCTATTTATCGGGAAATTTTTCATCGATGGTTTCACCCATGCACAATGCTTGTCAGGTTGCCGCCTTGCTCTTTTGCGCTTCCTGCAGAAGACTCCTGTTTTTCTTTTCTTCTTCCACCTGATCAGCAAGGAAATGGATCAGCGCTTCTATCCCTTGTCCCGTTACCGAGGAAACTGGGAAAAACGCGTGCCCCTTTTCAAAACAATATGCCTGAAGCTTTTGAAGGCTTTCCTGGTCAGCCGCATCAATTTTTGTTGCGGCTACAGCCATGTATTTTTTCTTTAACTCACTGCTGTAGAGTTCAAGCTCCGCATTGATTTTGTTGAAATTATCGACCGGATCGCCCGGCACCATGCCGGACACGTCAACCATGTGCAAAAGGATCGACGTCCGCTCCACATGCCGCAGAAACTCAAAACCGAGACCGGCCCCTTTATGTGCGTTTTCGATCAGACCCGGAATGTCGGCCACCACAAAGCTGTGCCTGCCTTCCGGTTTGACCACTCCCAGCACCGGTGACAGCGTGGTGAAGGGGTAATCGGCAATCTTGGGCTTTGCCGCGGATATGCGCGATATCAGCGTTGATTTGCCGGCGTTCGGAAATCCCACCAATCCCACGTCCGCGAGAAGTTTGAGTTCGAGATACAGCCACTGTTCTTCTCCCGGTTCGCCGGGCTGTGCGAACCTAGGCGCCTGATGCGTGGCCGTTTTGAAAAAAGCGTTCCCTTTTCCGCCCCTGCCGCCTTTTGCGATGGCATATTCCATCCCGTCAGTGTCGAGGTCGACAATCAGCGTCCGGGTTTCCGCGTCGGTCACGATCGTGCCTACGGGCACGCGAACAATAACGTCATCCGCGTCCGCGCCGAACTGTTCCTTGCCGCGTCCGTGTTCCCCGTCATGGGCCCGATACTGCTGCTGGTATTTGAGATCAATCAGGGTGCCGAGCTGCTTGTCGGCCCTGATGATCACATCGCCGCCCTTGCCGCCGTCGCCGCCGTTCGGCCCGCCGCGCGGCACATACGCTTCCCGGCGAAAACTGACGCACCCTCTGCCGCCGTGCCCCGCTTTAACAAAAATTTTGACCCTATCAATAAAATTCGACATGAAACACTCTGATCCGCGTCCGGCAAAGAGCCGGATTGCTATAAAAATATTTAAATAATTTTTTCAATAAACTATACAGTCATACCGCTAAAAATGCAAGTTTGAATGACAGAAAACAAAAAAGGCGGCATGGAGAATCATGCCGCCTTCGTGATCGATCCTGTTTGAACCGTTTACGCCACTGCGTACACGCTCACCTGCTTGCGCTTCTTGTCATAGCGCTCAAACTTTACCACTCCGTTGATCTTCGCAAAGAGCGTATCATCGCACCCCTTGCCCACGTTCGTTCCCGGGTGGAACTTGGTCCCACGCTGACGGACAATGATGGTCCCGGCATGCACCTGCTCGCCATCAAACCGCTTCACGCCCAGAAACTGCGGATTGCTGTCTCTTCCGTTTCTCGAACTGCCGACGCCTTTTTTATGTGCCATGGTAATTCCTCCAAAAACTTAATCACCTGCTGCCGCACACGATCTGTTGAAAATCCGATCTATGCCTTTTGCAGCATTGTTTTGCTTACGCGGTTATTTCCTTCACTTTGATCGCCGTATAGTTCTGACGATGTCCGTTTGTTCTGCGAAAACCTTTGCGGCGGCGGTGCTTGAAGATGAGAAGCTTTTCGCCTCTGCCTTCTTCCACGACCTCTGCCGTGACTTTTGCGGATTTGAGCGTGGGCTTGCCGACAGACACCTTGTCGCCGTCTGCGATCATGTAAACGTCTTTGATCTCAATCGTGTCACCCTTTTTTGCCTCAAGGCTCTCCACCCTGACCACATCGCCGGGTGAAACCTTGTACTGTTTTCCACCGGTAGTAATTACTGCGTACATGCTGAAACCTCCTTCGTGAATCAACGGACCCAGTTATTTAGAGCGCATAAAATAACACGTAACCTGTGGACTTGTCAAGGTAAAAAACAAATTTTCCGAAAAAAATTCCAGATATGCACAATCCTGATTGACACCCTTTCACCTGCGCGGTTACAATGCTTCGTAACGGTAAATGAAAGGATGTCTTCAGCATGACATATCATGAACTTGTAATCAGTATAGCAGCACCATTTCAGGAACAGCTTATCACATCGCTGACCGAAGCAGGCTGCCTCGGAGTAATCGAAAATAGTGGCAGCATCACCGCGTACTTTCCTGAAACCATTGATATTAAAACAATAAAAAGCCGGCTTGCGCTCTTTCAGGAACTGCTCGAAAAAGCGGGACACGCGCCGAACCTGAGCTTTGTGCTTAAGGAGATTCAAGATCAGGACTGGAATGAATCATGGAAAAAAAGCTTCCAGCCTCTCGATGTAGGAAAACGTTTCACCATTCTGCCACCTTGGGAAAAAAAGAAGGATAACCGCATCAATTTGATAATCGATCCGGGAATGGCTTTCGGAACCGGCCATCACGAGACAACGCGGTCTTGCCTTGTGCTTATGGAAAAATACGCGGAAGAAACCAGCAAAAATTCGTTTCTCGATCTCGGCACCGGCACAGGCCTTCTTGCCATCGCCGCTTCAAAACTTGGATACCGAAAGATTCTCGCGATTGACAATGATCCTCTGGCTGTTGACGCAACGCGAGAAAACTGCAAGACCAATGGTACAGTTGATATTGAGATCATGTGCGGTACCCTTGCGGACACGCACAATGAATACGATGTGATTGCCGCAAACCTCATCTCAGGACTTCTTGTCGAACTTGCCCCTACCCTCTTTGATCATGTAAAGAAAAATGGAATTGCATTCCTCTCCGGAATACTCTCGGAACAAAAAGATGAAGTCATCGAAGCAATGGAAAAAGCTGGATTCAGAATTCTGGAAAAATATCCGGACGGGAAATGGGTGTCGCTGGTTGTGTGGAAATAATATCAACTGTCCTGTTCAGAAATCTAGCGGGCTTTTCTGTTCATTGATCGTTTTGTTTGGGGCATAGCCAAAGTATCGCAGCCATTTCCGGTAATCCTGACGAAGGTTTGTAGAAATAGCCTTTTCCTCCATCTTACGATCAAAAACTTTCTGACTTTCGTCTGGCACTGGAAGCATGCCGTAGCCCCCTTCAATTTGGATATTCCATTTTTAGGAATATCTATGTCAATAATATATTAATATATATGCTTGCCATCAAGACTATATTTTACCTAACCTATTGATAAATTAATCTTCTCGTGATATAGTCCCGTTTAAATAATGTATTGTTAACTTAATATGTCACATCCTAGAGAATACATATTGATGCTGGCATTGGCATCGCTACTAATGACAGCATGTAATTCCGCTGACGATAGGCTCAGAACCTATTTCGATATTCCGAAATCAGCCACTTTGAATGAAGGAACGATCCGGGATGCGATCTTGCTCAAAATCCCGCTTCTCACACCTGAACGGGTTGTTAGACAAAAACTTCTGGAGCTTGGAATTGGCAAAGATAAGTTAAGCGGATACTACGGACCCGATAAAGATCGTAAGTCTGTAGTTCGTATTGAATACGATCCAAATTCATTTAATGTTGTTTCTAGGCACTACGGTATTCATTTGACTTACGATGCAGAAATGAAACTTCATGACGTCGTAGTAAGTATTTGGCTTACTGGACCTTAAGTTGAAATTGTTAACTTGTCGTTCCACGCCGACGCGCTACGCGGCGTGTGAACTCCGCGATTAGTCCAGTGAACAACAGTGGGGCATAAAGTGGCATGAAGAACACTATACGCAAATCATTAAGCATACTTGTTCTTCTTATCTCCTGGTATTTTATTTCCATGGGGCTTGCGAGTTTGTTGGGGACATTTTCAGTGTTCTCTTCCATTAACACTTCAATTTCCCTCTGGAATGTGCAATGGTTTAATGTTCTGGCCGATCCCATTTTAATCATCGGCCTGCTCCTCGCGTTAATCGGAACAGCCATTTGGAGCTGGCGACAGTGGCGCCTAATTATCGGAATCCTGATACTCGTAGAATCGTTAGATGCTGTAATTTGCGCTATCTCAGTTTTTAATTCTCCGGCTCCACCATCAGAATTCTTTCATGCGCCTACATTCATTATTGGTTACATTTTCATTGCAGCGTTATCTGTTCTGATAGGCGTTTTTCTCATAAGAAACCACAGAACCATAAAAAAGGTCTAACATAACGCTCGAGAGGGTCGCTAAAAAGCCGCGCCCCTCAGCGTCGCGTTATACGGAGATTCAATTGTGCCCCACTTAGCCAACAAATTCACATTGTATTCGGGTCTGATTTGGCACCGGTTAGTTTTTTGGACGGGTCATTATCTGGAAGAGACCTATTATTCTAAACTTGGTAGTACATATTTTCGCCTTGGTTTTTATAAACATGCCATAACCATGTTCCTTAAATCAGAGAAGGCTCACAGCGGCCGAGATTTCCAATATTCAAAATACAATCGATACTATCTGGGTTATTGCTATCTAAACTTGGGAGATTTTCGAAGCGCCAGCGAACATTTGCATATGTTTACAAATACGAACCCAATGATTATAAAACTGCCTCATCTTTAGCTAGGTGGGACCTGCCCCCCGAAAATGGTGACATTTCCGATTAGAATGTGACATAATAATC
>CAZPGZ010000030.1:0-39711 GCA_964586075.1 uncultured Nitrospiraceae bacterium
GGTGCTGCACTCGGGTAATGTGGAGAGGGTGGAAATCATAAAAAGCTCGGGGTCAAAAATCCTTGATGCTGCATCTGTCAGGACTGTCTATCGTGCGGGCCCACTGCCGTATGTGAACAGCTGGATTGACGCCCCAATTGTGTACAAAATTTTAAAATGACCATGACGAACGATCCGAACATAAAAAAGGTTCCCTGTCCGATCTGTAAAAAAGAAACGCCCTGGCATGAAAATCCATTTCGGCCGTTTTGCTCCAAGCGGTGCAAACTCATAGATCTGGGTGAGTGGGCGTCAGAGAGCTATCGGTTTGAAGGAACGAAAGAAAAAAAGCAAGGCGAGGATCCTGCTGAATAAGAAACGGCCTTATTCGACAATAGTATGTTCCTTTTTATCGTTGTGCTGTTGCAGCGAATACAGCATTCCCAGCTGGTGTTTCTGACGGGAGGAAGAAGAACACAGGACAAAAAAATACATTGAAAAATCCTTTTTATTCAGGTATTGTGCAAAAATGCATATCGGTTCTGTAGAGCGGTATTATCCACTTCTACAGATGATATCTGAGCAAAATCCGTAAATGTTCTTTTCCCTTGACAAAATCAACAGCTATGTTATAAAAGCGAAATTTTATGGTCGGAGAGGCCAGGAGGAGATACCATGAGCAGCTGCAGCAGAAACTATCTTTTTACCTCGGAATCGGTTACCGAGGGGCATCCAGATAAAATAGCCGATCAGATATCGGATGCGGTCCTTGATGCGCTAATCATGCAGGACCCCATGAGCAGAGTGGCGTGCGAAACGCTCCTTACCACCGGTCTTGCCATGGTGGCGGGAGAAATCACCACAAAAGGATATGTGGAGATACCTGATATCGTCCGGAAGACCATCAGAGACATCGGATATACACGGGCGAAATACGGTTTTGATGCGGACACCTGCGCAGTGATCACGTCAGTCCATTCGCAGTCTCCTGATATCGCCATGGGCGTAGACACAGGCGGAGCCGGCGACCAGGGGCTCATGTTCGGCTATGCCTGCGATGAGACGCCTGAACTCATGCCCATGACAATCATGCTTGCCCACAAGCTCACCCGGCGGCTTTCGGAAGTGCGCAAACAGGACATTCTTCCTTATTTAAGGCCGGACGGAAAGTCCCAAGTGACGATCGAATACCGGGACGGCAAGCCGTTCAAGCTCCATACCATCGTCGTTTCGAGCCAGCACAGCCCGGACGTGGACCTCAAGGATTTGCGCAAAGACATCATAGAAAAAGTGATACTTCCGGTGATTCCGAAGAACCTTCTCGATGAAAAATCCATCATCTATCATATCAACCCCACGGGCAGGTTCGTGACCGGCGGTCCCATGGGGGATACGGGTCTTACGGGCCGCAAGATCATTGTGGACACGTACGGCGGCGTGGGAAGCCATGGCGGCGGATGCTTTTCTGGAAAGGATCCGACGAAGGTTGACCGCTCCGCATCATACATGGCCCGCTACGTTGCGAAGAATATCGTGGCTTCAGGCATAGCCGGTGAAATTGAAGTGCAGCTTGCCTATGCCATCGGCGTGGCCGAACCGGTTTCCATCCATGTGGATGATTTCGGAACCGGGAAGATTGACCACGAAAAGCTTGAGTCGATCATCAGGAAAAATTTCGATATGACACCGCGGGGGATCATGAAAACCCTCGATCTCAGGAGACCTATTTACCAGAAAACCGCGGCATACGGACACTTCGGCAGGACCGAACCTGAATTCACCTGGGAGAAGACCGACAAAGCGGAAGCGCTCAAGAAAGACGCAGGATTGAAGTAATAGCTGGTTTCGCAATTTGGGTTGCCGATAAAATCCAGACCATGCGTGAGTGGTACGAAAAAAATGTAGGGCAGCCCTGTGTGGCTGCCCTTAACATTGTGTGCCGTATACGATTCGGCCGCAAAGAGCGGATTATAATTCAAACATCAACTAACCCCGTTGAGGGGCGCTGCAGCAGTCACCGCGAGGTGAGTCTGTCAGGCTCAAGGGGGTGGTTCGATATGCAGCAACGGCGCCCATTCACTAACATGAATGGAGGGCTTTATGTCTACTACTACTGCCACTACAAAAGACTACATTGTCGCCGACATCAACTTGGCCTCGTGGGGCCGCAAAGAGATCAAGATCGCCGAGACCGAGATGCCCGGTTTGATGGCAATCCGCGAGGAATACGCCAAAAACCAGCCCTTAAAGGGCGCGCGCATCACCGGTTCGCTGCACATGACGATCCAGACTGCCGTGCTGATCGAAACACTGAAAGCGCTCGGCGCTGAAGTCCGCTGGGCTTCGTGCAACATCTTCTCGACGCAAGACCACGCGGCAGCGGCCATCGCCAAGGACGGCGTTGCCGTCTTCGCCGTCAAAGGCGAGTCGCTCAAGGACTACTGGGACTACACGCACCGCATCTTTGAATGGCCGGACGGCGGCTATTCGAACATGATCCTCGACGATGGCGGCGATGCCACGCTGCTGCTGCACCTCGGCAGCAAGGCCGAGAAGGATATTTCGGTGCTCGATAAACCGGACAGCGAAGAAGCAACTGTCCTGTTTGCAGCCATTAAGGCCAAGCTCAAGCAGGCCCCGGCTTGGTACTCTACGCGCCTTGCCAAGATCAAGGGCGTCACCGAGGAAACCACCACCGGTGTGCACCGGCTCTACCAGATGCACGAGAAGGGCGAACTCAAAATTCCGGCGATCAACGTCAACGACTCGGTCACGAAATCGAAATTCGACAATCTCTACGGCTGCCGTGAATCGCTCGTAGACGGCATCAAGCGCGCCACCGACGTGATGGTCGCCGGCAAGATCGCCGTGGTCTGCGGTTACGGTGACGTCGGCAAGGGCTCTGCGCAGGCGCTGCGCGCGCTGTCGGCCCAGGTCTGGGTCACCGAGATCGATCCGATCTGCGCGCTCCAGGCCGCGATGGAGGGCTATCGCGTGGTGACCATGGATTACGCCTGCGACAAGGCCGATATCTTCGTTACCGCCACCGGAAACTATCATGTCATCACGCATGACCACATGGCGAAGATGAAGGATCAAGCCATCGTCTGCAACATCGGCCATTTCGACTCCGAGATTGACGTTGCCTCGCTGGAGAAATACCAGTGGGAGGAAATCAAACCGCAGGTCGACCATATTATCTTCCCGGACAAGAAACGCATCATCCTGCTGGCCAAAGGCCGCCTGGTAAACCTCGGCTGCGCCACCGGCCACCCGTCGTATGTGATGTCGTCCTCCTTCGCCAATCAGACCATTGCCCAGATCGAACTGTTTTCGCAGGCCGACAAGTATCCGGTGGGTGTGTACACGCTGCCGAAGCACCTGGATGAGAAAGTTGCACGCCTGCAACTGAAGAAACTGAACGCACAACTGACCACACTGACCGACCAGCAGGCTGCTTATATCGGCGTACCCAAGGAAGGTCCGTACAAGTCTGGACACTACCGCTACTAAGCGGGCTGTATGTAGTCAGAAGATAATAGGCAGGAGCCAGAGGTTTGAAATAGAATCCGGAATCATATTCTGTTTTCTGACTTCTGGCTTCTGCATTTCAACCATGAGATCCTACCTCAAAATTATCGCCGCCATGCTGATCTGGAGCACCTGGGGCCCCATGATCCGCTGGCTTAATCTTCCGCCTGTTGTCGTTCTCTTCTATACTTCCCTGTTTGCCGGCATCCTCGTTCCTCTTGTGCTCGCTGTCCGGGGCGGTTTTCCTCCGCAGATGTTCAGTCTGAAATACTGGCACCTTTTTGTCGGCCTTGCGCTGGCGTCTCTGGTGAATAATATCACATATTTTTACGCGCTCGCTCATACGAGCGTGTCAAATGCCGTGTTCACACATTACACCGCGCCAATATTCGTCGCCGTTCTTGCTCCGCTGCTTATAGCGGAACATCTTCAAAAGATCACGCTCGTTTCTCTGCCTGTGGCAGTAATCGGAATGGTTCTCATTATTCTCTCCGGTGGCGGGCTGGCTCTTGACAGCGCCCATATGCCCGGGATCATTGCGGGTACGGTTTCGGGTATCGCCTATGCATTGATCATTCTTATTACACGACGCATTGGACAATTGTCTTTGGACCAAAAGGCCGTTCTCATGCTGCTCTGGATCACGGTTTTTGCGACCGCGCCACTGGTTTTTGCCATGGATTATGCTTTAAATACCAAAACCTTCATTCTTTTGCTGATTACCGGAATTTTCCATTCCACGACAGCACCGCTTATGTATTTCTCCGCGCTCCGGCGCGTTCTGGCGCAGCATGCTGCTATCCTGGGCTATATCGAGCCTCTGGCTGCGATCCCGCTGGCATTTTTTTTCTTGTCCGAAGTTCCTTCCCTTGCCGCCCTGTTCGGTG
Source organism: uncultured Nitrospiraceae bacterium (assembly GCA_964586075.1). GTDB lineage: Bacteria > Nitrospirota > UBA9217 > UBA9217 > UBA9217 > JBAZLV01. The sequence continues at coordinate 4,398 of CAZPGZ010000030.1, forward strand.
GTCTTCTGATCATTCTTTCCGGTTACTTGGTAGTGCATGCACGGCTTCGTGTTGAAGGCAAATCCCGGACCTGATTCGTACCTGATGAAGCTATGCTGCACTGTCATGACGGAAAATTGTATTGCCAATCATAATTTCTTGTGCTAAATTTTCGAAAACATGCGGAGATTCAGGCCAGATTCGGTTTTTCCTGACAATCAACGGCTTGAGCCTGATTGATAGTCTATAAGGCACAAGCAGTTAGTTTTAATCTGTATACTGAAGGAGATGATCCATGAAAAATAATCGAAAAAAGAAAAAGACCGCGGCAAAAGCCAAAAGCGTCCGGCTGAGGAAAAAACCTCTGAAATCCAAAAATCTTAGAGCGAAAGCTAAAACTGTCTCAACCGAACAGCCGAGGAACATGACCTTTCTGACCATCGTCAGAAACGGTGAATACAGTCTGGGAGTAAAAACAGAAAAAGGCATTCTTGATGTGCAGGCCGCGTCCAAACTGTTCAGGAAGAAAGTGCCGGCTGATATCCACGCCATAATCAAAGGCGGCGATCAGGGACTGACCGCACTGGTGCAGACTGCACTCGCAAGCAAAGCATCTAAAAGCGTCTTTCTCGACGAAGCCAAAATAGAATGCGGCCCGTGTGTGACCAATCCGGAAAAGATTATCTGCCTCGGCTTCAATTACCGTAAACATGCTCAGGAACTCAGTTCGGTAACCGCTACGGCTCCGGTGCTGTTCAGCAAGTTCAATAATGCGCTCAGCAGCCACAACAGTGCGATCAAACTGCCGGTCCATGTGGCCAGCAAGTTCGATTATGAGGTTGAACTGGTGACGGTGATTGGCAAAACAGCGTATCAGGTCAGCGAAGCGGAGGCCTTGTCCTGCGTGTTCGGGTATTGTATAGGCAACGATATCAGCGCGCGCGATTTGCAGTTCAAAACAAGCCAGTTTCTGATCGGTAAAAGCCTGGATGGATTCGCTCCCATCGGCCCCTATCTGGTCACGGCAGACCAAATTCCTGTTCCCGATAATCTTAACCTGGAGTGTTTTGTGAATGGGGAACAGCGCCAGGCAGGCAATACGAACGATATGATTTTCAGCGTTGCCGCCACCATCAGCTACGTATCGCAGTATTTTACATTGAAGCCCGGAGATATTATTTTTACCGGGACGCCTGATGGTGTTATTTCCGGCATGCCGGCAGAAAAGCAGGTCTGGCTTAAATCGGGTGACAGCCTTCGGTGTGTGATTGAAAAGCTTGGGGAACTGAAATTTTCCTTGGTTTAGCAGTAAGACGTTTCCGGTACGGGCATCAACAACCGAAAACAGGGGCTCATAAGGTATCGTCATAATAACCATGGCCCTGATCGATTCAAACCATGCCATAAAACGCGTTTTACACGAAACAGAATTGACCAGAAGCCATGAGACTACGGATAATTTTACTGACGTTCTCCCTGCTCGGATGTTTGTTTCCAGCCATGCTAAAAGCGGAAGAACGGCCCTTATGGGAAACCGGCATCGGCGTAACCGGTCTGACCATTCCTGATTATCGCGGCTCCAATCAGCAGCGCTTTTATGCATTGCCGTTGCCGTACCTGATTTACCGGGGAGATGTTCTGCGGGTCGACCGAAAGGGAATCTACGGCCTGCTTTTCCGGTCTGATCGTGTACATTTGAATATCAGCGCTGACGGCGGAGTGCCGGTAAAAAGCGACCATAATACGGCACGAAGCGGGATGCCTGATCTTGACCCTACATTTCAGATCGGCCCCAAGCTTGAAATTTGTCTGGTGAGTGATTGCTCTGCAGATACTGTGGTGTATTTTCGACTTCCTGTCCGCGCGGTTGTAGCGGCTGCAACGGACTTGTCCCACGTCAAAGGCATCGGCATTGTCACTCAGCCGCAGATAAATGTTGATTTCAAGAATTTTCCGGCCCGGGGATGGATTTACGGGTTTGCATTCGGTCCGATTTTTGCGACACAGGAATATCATGAATACTATTACGGGGTACAGGACTACCAGGCTGTTCCCGGTTTTCGCCCGGCATATCGGGCAAAGGGGGGATACAGCGGTTCACAGCTTGTCATGGCAGTGACCAAACGTTTTGACCATATCTGGTTCGGCGTGTTTGCAAGCTATGATGAATTGTCCGGAGCCGTATTTGACAACAGTCCACTGATGAGGACCAAGCAATCCTTTATGGCGGGATTCGGCATTGCCTGGGTGTTTGCCAAGTCTAAAACGCTGGTGCGATCAGCAGAATAAATACTCGAGACTCTCTTTTTCCCTGCCCCGTTCACGCCCTCTTTTTGCAGCCGTCCCCGCGCATTTAGCTGATTATCAAGGAGTTTAGCCTTGACATGGCAGGCGAAATATGGGATAAAGAAAAGCTAACCTGTTTTTGGGTCTTCATCGTAGTAGTAAAAAGAAAGGAACGTGATACAGTCTATGTGTCTTGCGGTACCCTCACGAGTTATTTCAGTCAATAACGAAATTGCCATGATTGACGTTTTCGGCGCGAGGAAGGAAGTAAGCCTCAAGCTTCTTGCCGAAACTCCGAAGATCGGCGATTTCGTTCTTGTGCACGCTGGATTTGCGATCCAAAAAATATCGGCTGAATCCGTACATGCAGGTGAATTTATGCACGAATCGTCATTAGCCATCAATATTGTGGACATTGCCCAGGAACAATGCCGGGAACGCGGCTGCAAGTCGGTGGACAGTGTCACCGTCAGGCTCGGAAAGGCGAGCGGGGTGCTGCCTGAATCGCTCGAGTTTGCTTTCAACGCATTGAAAGAGAACACCATCGCGAGCAACGCGAAGCTGGTTTTTGAAATTGTTCCTGTCGGAGGAATCTGCCAGTCCTGCAAGAAGGAATTCGAATCACACGACGCTCCGTACGTTCTGGCCTGTCCTCACTGCGGGTCCACGACATTTGAAATCAACAAAGGCCGAGAGATGGAGATCGTCTCCATGGAGATAAGCTGATGAAAGTAAAAGTTGTTGCCCGGATACTTGAGGCAAATGACCGGATTGCCGAGGAAAATCGTAAAAAATTCCAGGAAGCGGGACTCTATGTCGTGAACCTTATGGGAGCCCCCGGCGCGGGAAAAACGACCCTTCTGGAGAAAACCATTCAGGCCCTCAAACCCCATCTGAGAATCGGCGTTATTGAGGGCGACATTGTGGGGACGGATGATGCGGAACGCATCGGCGCTCTCGATGTTCCTGTCGTGCAGATTAACACGGGTGGGGCCTGTCATCTTGATGCAAACATGATCAGCGAGGTCCTTTCAGAGCTTCCGCTCAAATCCCTGGACATGCTGATCATCGAGAATGTGGGGAACCTGGTCTGCCCCGCCGAGTTCAACGTAGGGGAAGACATGAAAATCATGGTGCTTTCCGTGGCGGAGGGACATGACAAACCTCTGAAATACCCACTCATGTTTCGCGAATCAAAGGCGCTGGTGCTGAACAAAGTCGATCTGCTGCCGTATATGAAAACAGATATCAATAAAATGCGCAATGACTCACTTGCGCTGAATCCTGCACTCAAAGTATTCGAAGTATCCTGCGCCACAGAGATGGGGATCGACACATGGGCCCAATGGCTGGCCGGGCTCAAATCGTAATCAAAGGCATCGTGCAGGGTGTGGGCTTCCGGCCGTTCGTCTATAACCTTGCCGCATTGCTTAACATCAAGGGATACGTAACAAACACCAGCGAGGGTGTGTTTATTGATGCGGAGGGTGAGCAACTCTCCGTGTTTCTCCAAAAACTTCAGGAAGACGCACCCCCGCTTTCCCATATCACCGGTTTTTCCGCGCTACCGCTTCCCCTGCAAGGGTATTCGGATTTTTCCATACGCCAAAGCCTCGACCAGAAAGATTCTCTGCCCTTTACGCTCGTTTCCCCCGATGTGTCCGTTTGCGAAGACTGCCTGCACGAGATGCTGGACCCGCTGGACCGCCGTCATCTGTATCCCTTTATCAACTGTACGAACTGTGGCCCGCGATACTCCATCACCACGTCAGTTCCGTATGACAGGCCAAACACCACCATGTCGGTATTTCCCCTGTGTCTTGACTGCATGCGGGAATATCAAGAACCTCGCGACCGGCGGTTTCACGCGCAACCCAATGCATGCCCTGTCTGCGGTCCGCGGGTGGAGTTTCGAATGCAGGGTTCAAAACAGGGGATACAAGGCGGGAATGCCATTCCTGCGGCAATCAAGTTGCTGCGGGAAGGTGGAACCATAGCGCTCAAGGGTATTGGAGGATTTCATATTGCCTGCGACGCAACAAACGACAACGCAGTCAGACGCCTAAGAGAAAGAAAACGAAAAAGCAACAAACCTTTTGCCGTCATGGCACCTTCTGTTGAGTCAGCGCAGCGGTTCTGCGAAATTTCAGATGCCGAAAAGGACTTGCTGCTTTCCATCAGGCGTCCCATCGTCCTTTTGCAGAAAAAAAACGATCTTTCTCTTTCGGACGCTGTGGCACCGAACAATCAATTTATCGGGGTTATGCTTCCGTATGCGCCGCTGCATGATCTCCTGTTCCGGCATCCGGTGCATTCAGGAGAACCTGTCGAGAAACCGCATTTTCATGCCTTGGTAATGACCAGCGGCAATCTTTCAGAAGAACCTATCGTGCGCGATAATGATGAGGCACTGCAAAAACTTTCGGGGTTTGTTGACGGTTTCTTGTTGCACAACCGCGACATCTTCATGCGCGTGGACGATTCTGTCCTGAGGATTACGGATTGTGCATTTCCGGTATCTGTTTCCTCATCAGACTCGCGTCCGTCCGGCTTCGGAGAGAGAAAAGGGGACACGGTTAGCAATTCCCGATCCATAATCTCATTTATTCGCCGGTCGCGCGGTTACGCGCCTGATCCGATTTTTTTACACGAAGACGGACCGGAAGTGCTCGGGTGCGGTGCAGACCTCAAAACCACATTTACCCTTACGAAGGGCGTTTTTGCGATTCCAAGCCAGCATATCGGCGACATGGAAAACTACGAGACCCTTCGGTTCTATGAAGAGACACTGAAAAATTTAAAAGCGGTATACCGCGCAGAACCCTTGGTTTTCGTCCATGATCTGCATCCGGGGTACGGAACTACACGATGGGCAATAAACGAGGCCGAGCGGACAGGTTTAAAAACGTTCGGCATTCAACATCACTACGCGCATGTGGGTTCGGTTATGGCCGAGCACGGGCTCAAAAACAAGATCATGGGTGTGGCCCTGGATGGCACCGGTTACGGTACTGACGGCAATCTCTGGGGAGCAGAATTTTTAATTGCGGATATTGAAGGCTTTGAGCGGGTTGGGCAGTTTCGCTATATGCCTCTTCCGGGAGGCGAGTCTGCCATACGGGAACCGTGGAGGATGGCGGTGAGTCTTGTCATACAGGCGGCGCAGCATGACGCCGCAGATTGCCTCCACCGGATCGGATTCTTCCGGAAATATGGAGATACAATGGTTCAAAACATCATGCGTATTGCGCAGTCCCAGGAGCTTTCTCCTCTTTCCTCCGGGGCCGGCAGACTGTTTGAAGCGGTTGCCGCTCTTACGGGTGTCTGTGATAAAAATACCTTTGAAGGCGAAGCAGCAATTGCGCTGGAATCCTTTACTCGAAAAGGAATTGAAGAAGAGTATGAGGTTGCGTTCAGAGATGAAAACAGTTATAGTGTCATAGATTTCGGTCCCGCAATCCTGTCGATTATCAAAGATCTAGCCGGTGGCCAGAAGAAAGAATTCATTGCTACAAAGTTTCATAATAGCGTGGCTTCTGTCATCCGGCAGATGATAAAATGGATTGGCCGGGCTAGCGGCTTGGACATCGTGGCTTTGACAGGCGGAACCTTCCAAAATCGTTATCTTTTGGAAAGGACCGCGCGGTTGCTTGCGGCCGACGGTAAAAATGTCTTTATCAACCAACAGGTGCCGACCAATGACGCCTGCATTTCCCTGGGACAGGCCTATCTGATCAGGGAACGGATTAAACGGAACAACAACCTATGAAACAGATGCTTGAAGAACTGCATAGCCTGATGAAGCATATTGACAGACCGCTCAAACTCATGGAAGTTTGCGGGACCCACACGGTGGAGATATTCCGCCATGGCATACGGGACGTTATTCCCAAAAATATCACTCTGCTGAGCGGACCGGGTTGTCCGGTATGCGTCACCTCGATTCATGACATTGACGCCGCCATCGCTATTGCGAAGAACTCCTCGGTTATTCTTACGACCTTCGGAGATATGATGCGGGTGCCGGGCGGCAAGGAAACAATGCTGGAAGTACGGTCGGAAGGAGCGGACATCCGGGTGCTGTATTCACCGCTGGATGCGCTTAAACTCGCCCAGGACAATCCCAAGAAAGAAGTTGTTTTTTTCGGGACCGGTTTCGAGACTACATCTCCGCTTATTGCAGGAACGCTTGCGCATGCCGACCAGACAGGGGTCGGTAATTTTTCCGTGTACGCCGCATTCAAACTCGTGCCTCCGGCCTTGAAGGCCCTGCTTGATTTTCCCGATGTGCAGGTGGACGGTTTTATCCTTCCGGGACACGTGAGCGCTATTATCGGCAAGAAGCCTTATGAATTCGTTGCCTCTCACTATCAGAAACCGTCCGTCATTACCGGTTTCGAAGCAAAAGAAATTATTGAAGGCGTTCTGATGATTGTGCGCCAGATCGCATTAAAAAGGGCAACCATCGAAATTCAATATCGTACCGTCGTTCGTGAAGAAGGCAATCCACGGGCCGTTGAACTTCTCGAACAGTATTTTGAACCTGCGGACGCATACTGGCGGGGCATCGGATCCATCCCGGAGAGCGGTCTTAGGGTCAGAGACCGGTACGCTTCTTTTGATGCGAAAAGAAAATTCAATCCTCCGGTAATGGATACGCGGGAACCGGAGTTGTGCTCCTGCGGCGATATTCTCCGGGGGGTGAAACTGCCGACAGAATGCCCCCTTTTCGGCACGGACTGCACGCCCGAAACCCCGGTGGGTCCCTGCATGGTGAGCACGGAAGGCAGTTGCGCGGCATATTATAAATACGGACATCACTGATCGAGGAGCGAGTGTTGGACAGAATACTTCTTGGACATGGCAGCGGCGGCAAGCTTATGCATGATTTGATCCGCAGGCACTTCAGCCCTGCTTTCGGCATTGAAGGGGCCGGAGACTCTGCGGTTGTAGCATTGCCGTCTACGAAAATCGCGTATACCACGGATTCCTATGTTGTTACTCCACTGTTCTTTCCGGGCGGCAATATCGGAGACCTTGCAGTAAACGGCACCATAAATGATCTGGCGGTGTCCGGCGCAGAACCGCTGTTTCTCACTACCGGATTCATTATCGAGGAAGGCCTGCCTTTCGCGGACCTTGAAAAGATCATTGTATCGATGTCGGAGGCGGCCGGAAAAGCAGGGATTAAAATCGTCGCCGGCGATACGAAAGTGGTGAATAAAGGAAAGGCAGATGGAGTTTTCATAAATACGTCCGGCATTGGGCATATGCCTGATGGACGCGTCATATCGGCTTCTCGAATAAAAAGCGGCGATAAAATCATCATCAGCGGAGACATCGGCAGCCATGGAACTGCTATCATCGCCGAACGCAATGGACTGACGTTTGATCCCCCTATCCTGAGCGATACGCGGCCGTTGCATGGCCTTGTCAAATCGATGTACGATGCCTCCGGGCAAATACATTTTATGCGTGATCCTACCCGGGGCGGACTTGCCACTACGCTTAAGGAAGCAGCGCTCGAATCGGGGATGTGCATGCGTATCCACGAACCGTCACTTCCTGTCCCTCCGGGAGTCAAGGGCGCCTGCGGACTCCTCGGCCTGGACCCGCTGTATGTGGCCAATGAAGGAATTCTTATCGCCGTCGTAGAACATACTGCAGCAGAATCGGTGCTTGCCGCCATGCGGAGCCACGAAGGCGGTCGGCACGCGGAAATCATCGGGGAAGTAGCAGCCTCTCCTGCCGGAACTGTTCTTCTCGAAACAGCCATCGGCGGCAACAGAGTCATAGATATGTTGCAGGGAGAACAACTTCCGAGAATCTGCTGAAATCATACATCCCGGATGTAGGACAAAGTTTGATTTTTTCGGCAGTCAAGAGTTCTGCTCTTTCATTTTTGCAGATAACCGTGATCGTTTCTGCACGCTGCAAACCGGTCACCGTGTTTTGCCTCTGCACATTTCACCGGGTGTCGCACGTCGTTAACTCAGACCTTGGTTTGCTTTATCGTTCATGCAACAGTATATCCGAAAACAAGTTTTTTCTCTTGCCCTGCCAGCGGTGCTCTCCAGCCTGCTCCAGCGTTCGGTCGGCATTGTTGACATTTTCCTTGTCGGCGGCCTAGGTGCGGCATCCATAGCCGCCGTCGGGCTTGCGCAGGTCATGGTGTTCGTGGCCATGAGCATCTCCTGGGGAATCAACATAGGAGTCACGGTTCTGGTGGCGCAGTTGTGGGGCGCCGGCAGGAAAGTGGATGCTGGAAAAGCGGCTTATCAGGCAATGCTGCTTGCAGCGGCCGCTGCCGTGATCATCATGTTTCTCGGGATTCCTTTTGGTGGAAAAATCGCTGCTTTGCTAGGAGCTGATTCAGAACTCCAGAACATTCTTTCCAAGTATACCGTTATCATCTTCTCCTTTATTTTTTTCAGTATCGCGATAAATGTGCTCGCCGGAATCATGCAGGGAACCGGAGATACGAAAACCCCCCTCTATGCAACGATCATCGTGAACATTCTGCATGTTCTCGTGGCGTACCCGCTGATTTACGGCTATCTCGGTTGCCCGAAGATGGGAGTACAGGGCGCCGCCGTTGCCATTGCCGTTTCCGAAGGCATGGGAGCGCTATTCCTATTTTTCCGGTCGTTGCATAAACGATTTATTATTATCGAAAAAAAGTTCGAACTGAAATATACCGTGGTGACATGTCGGCTGGGATATCCTATTTTTATCGATCGATTGCTGCAAAATATCGGAGCATTGGTGTTCGCAAAAGTGGTTTTACTGTATGGAACTGCCGTATATGCGGCGCATCAGGTAGGGTTGGCCATTGAAGCTTTTTCTTTTATGCCCGGCTATGGCATAGCTGTAGCAGCAGCAACCATGGTGGGGCAGAACCTAGGGGCGGGAAAACCGGAAAAGGCACGCATTTCAGCCTATGAGGCGAACCGACTTGCAGTCATTCTGATGGCGGCCATGGGACTGGTATTTTTCTTCTTTCCCTTTGCCCTGCTTCGTACTTTTACGAGTGATCCTGAGGTGATCAGATATGGTATTCTGTACATGAAAATTGTTGCATTCGCTCAGATCCCGCTCGCCATAACCTTGGTGCTGGGTGGTTCACTCAGGGGTGCGGGAGACACGGGTTTTATCATGCTGGCTACGTTAGGCGGAATGTGGTGCGTGAGGCTTCCAATAGCTGCTCTGCTTGCGACAGTTTTTAAAGCTGAAATTCATATTGTCTGGTCGGTAATGATTCTTGACTGGCTCGTACGTATGTCCATTCTGCTGTGGAGATATCGAAAAGAAACTTGGGACAGGCTGGAAATATGATCCCTGTTTGGTTATAATCCCGGCGTATTTTGCAATACGGTTTTCATGCCGGTTCTCAAGGAGTGCTTATGGCGGAACTACAGTATATGCTGGGGAAAGAGGTAGTGGTAATAGCCAACGGAGTACAGTATTCAGGTGTATTGATTGAGGTGTCTGACACAGAAGTACATCTGAAAGGGGTAATGCAATGGATAACCCTGCCTGCTTCGTCTGTGAGTACGATCAAGCTCGCGTCGGTTGCAGAGAGTTCCCGTGGTTGGAGCGGGGAAGGGCTCCAATAAACGGGCGACAAAAACGGAGCAGTTTAAGTCCTGTTTGACCACAGGATCGTCTGGTGCATCAGGAAATAATTTTTTTGATTTTAGACAATACTTCGAGCGGACTGAATGGCTTCACAATATACGCATCTGCACCGACTTCCTTGCCTCGTTCCTGCTCATGTGCCTGGCCCTTTGCAGTCAACATAATGACGCGTATTTTTTTCAACGCCGGATCGTTCTTGATGATGCGGCAGACGTCATAACCGTCTATTTTCGGGATCATAATATCCAGCAGAATGACGTCCGGCAGTGTTTCCCTGGTTTCCTTAAGCGCTTCAATGCCGTCTGCTGCTATGGAAATTTTAAACCCTTCCCGCTCAAGGAGAGGGGCAAGCGCATCCCGAATGTTTTCATTATCATCTACGAGTAAAATTTTTTTCTGTTTCATGAGTTGGTATGGGTAAAAATTTTTTTATGTATGCTGCGATGTGTTAGAAAGTATCCTTATTTTATTCTTTTGTCAAGTCGGAAGGTAACATTGTTGCTCCGGTTTCTCCCGGTCATTCTTGCATGAATGGCAGTCCCCAAAATAGTCAAATGCTCCAGCTGCTTCGTATATGGTTCCTCTCGCTTTCCATTGGTATTGACCGCCAAACATGATACAATAAGCGCAAGGAGCTCGTAAAAGTTTGAATGGATATGGTTCCGACAGCAGGATATTTTGCTGTTGAGACCAGGAAAAGAGAGGAAAATTTTGGACCTTCACATCGATCTTTCCGCTGTTTTAAAAAAAGTACTGAGCAACGGCGGCGATTTCGCAGATATTTTCATAGAACGCAACCAGCCATTCTCTCTTGTGTGTGAGGACAACAAGATTGAAAAAATCCTTTCGGGGATCGACCAGGGGGCGGGACTCCGGCTTCTTTACGGGCACCGGACCGTGTATGCCTACACGAACGAAATAACGACAGAATCCCTTCTGGAACTTGCTGACTCGGTCCGGCAGGCCATGGCGGGGGATGCACGGTATTCTCCTCTTGATCTTCGCACGAGGAGCCCACGCATTAATTTTACTATCGCAAAAGATCCCGAAAACGTTTCAACAACCGAGAAAGTCGTCTTGGTGCTTGACGCAAACAAGGTGGCACGCGCATTCGACAAGCGCATCAGGCAGGTGCAGGTGCTCTATCGGCAGCATCATCGACAGGTTCTCATTGCAAACTCGGACGGTTTTATTACTGAAGATGACTGCACGTATCTTACCGCTTTAGTCCATGTTGTTGCTGCGCAGGGAGATGTCGTTCAGACGGGGTACGAATCCATAGGTGGCATTACCGGTATGGAACTGTTCGATGTCTACCCTTTGAAGCAAACAGCTGAGACGGCCGCCCGGCGGGCCGTGATGATGCTGTCGGCCAGAAAACCGCCTGCCGGCAAGATGCCTGTGGTCCTTTCCGCGGATGCCGGCGGGACCATGATCCATGAAGCTGTCGGACATGGACTCGAAGCAGACCTGGCCCAATCCGGCTTGTCGGTCTATTCGAACAGACTTGGCGATTGTATCGCGTCTCCTCTCGTCTCCGTGTTGGATGATGCCACGCTTGAAGGAAAACGCGGTTCATTCCGGTTCGATGATGAAGGAGTTGATGCAGAGCGTACGCTCCTGGTCGATAAGGGCATTCTCAAAACGTACCTCTATGACCGTCTGACTGCGGCGAAAGACGGCGTCCGTTCCACCGGCAATGGCAGGCGGGAATCATACAAACACCGCCCGATTCCGAGAATGACGAATACTATGATTCTTCCCGGCGACTCAGACCCCGCGGAAATTGTGCGATCGACATCGAACGGGCTTTATGTCAAAAAAATGGGCGGTGGACAGGTGAACACGGTGAATGGTGATTTTGTTTTCGAAGTGAGCGAAGGCTACATGATCGAGAACGGCGCCGTCGGAGAACCAGTCCGGGGCGCCACTCTTATCGGGAACGGCCCCCAGGTGCTCATGTCGATTGATCAGGTCGGTTCAGACCTTGGTTTTTCTATCGGCACATGCGGAAAGGATGGGCAAGGAGCACCGGTGAGCGATGCACAACCGACGATCAGAATTCCGGAAATTACGGTAGGCGGTGTTGTAGCATAAACGGGCTTTTGCGGTGTGTACCGCAGTTTTACAAAACAGGATAAATCTGAACAGAGGTCTGCGCAATATGAGTATGCGAACTGCAATAATAACCTTGAGTGACAAAGGGGCTGCCGGAAAGAGAGAGGATGTAAGCGGAAAAAGAATTCAGGACATGATGGCCCGTATCGGTGCTACCATCGTGCATTATGAAGTGCTTCCCGACGAGCAGCTTCGGATTATAGAGGCACTGAAGCGTCTCGCGGATTCCGGCGAGATCGACATCATTCTTACTACGGGTGGCACAGGTGTTGCTCCCCGTGATGTGACGCCTGAGGCCACACGGGCTGTTATCGACCGTGATATTCCCGGAATGGCTGAAGCTATGCGTATGGAAAGTTTAAAAAAAACGCCCCATGCCATGATATCACGCGCTGTTGCCGGCATCAGAAATAAAACTCTTATCGTAAACCTCCCTGGAAGCCCCCGGGCTGCCGCTGAAAATCTTGAAGTTATTCTTGCTGCGATGCCCCATATTGTTGAAAAGATAAAGGGAGATACATCCGAATGCGGCGTCTCGTAGCATGCTGAAAGACGCCGGCGTATAAATATAATCTGGAAATTGAAAACAGTTCCATCCATAAGAAGCAAACAGCTGAACAAGTTCCCCTCATCTATCACGCTGTTTCCCGAGTGTTGACAACCCTGCGGAGATAGTATAAAATTCTGTCATATCATAGTTTTATGGTTTTGTTTTCACATTTTTATTACATGCGCCTGCTGAGCAGGGAGGTACCATGCGCTCTTTTTTGATAGCGTTATCTCTTCTTTTCCTTATGACATCAGATCCGCTTGCAGCGCAAAAGTCGGTAAAGCCCGGCAAACCGCAGAAAAATCTTTCGAATTACGTTGCCATTTTCGATTTCGATATTGTCGGAAAGCTTGATCATGATATTTCCCGGCCCCTTTCTGACAGTGTCCGAAATGTGATTGTCAAATCAGGCCGGTTCAAAGTGATGGACCGGGCGAATATGGACAGAATACTGAAAGAACAGGCGTTTCAAATGACCGGCAGTGTTCTGAAAGAGCGCGCGGTAGAGGCCGGCCAGTTTCTCGGTGTCGGAAAAATCATCATAGGTTCCATCGGCATCGTCGGCAAAACGTATTTTATTTCACTCTCTTTGGTAAACATTGAATCCGGAGAAACTGAGCGGGTCGAAGAAGATACCTGTAAATGCGAGCTTGATGAATTGATAGAATCAACAAAACGGGTTGCGAATAAGTTGATAACGGTGGGTCCTGCTCCTGTGGAAATGCCCATAGCTGAACCTGCTCCTGCTCCGAAACCTGCCCCCAAACCAGCGCCAGAGCCTTTGCCGGAGCGGGTTGAGCCGCTTCCCCAGGAACCGGTTTATGTCGCACCACCGTCGGGTGTTACGTATAAAGATCCGGTTACCGGAATGGAATTTGTTCTGATTAAGGGTGGTTGCTTTCAGATGGGAGATGAAGAAGGAGACCGTGAAGAACGGCCTGTGCATGAAGTCTGTGTGAGTAATTTCTATCTGGGGAGATATGAAGTGACCCAGGGACAGTGGAAAGCTCTCATGGGGAAAAATCCTTCAAAGAACAAAAATAGCGACAGGGATCCTGTAGAAGATGTGAGTTGGAACGACGTGGAGGATTTCATAAAAGAACTAAACCAGAAAACAGGCAGAAATTACCGGCTGCCTACCGAGGCAGAGTGGGAGTATGCGGCCCGGAGCGGTGGAAGAAAATACAAATGGGCGGGTACGAACAACGAGTCTGATCTCGCAAATTTTGCTTGGTATAATGATAATTCGAGCAGAGACCACCGGCCGGTCGGTCAGAAACGGCCAAACGCCTATGGGCTGTATGATATGACGGGGAACGTGGCAGAATGGGTTGCCGACGTATATGACAGCGGATATTACAAGGAAAGCCCGAGAATGAATCCTGTTGCTTCAGGACGCGGTGACCGTGTATACCGCGGTGGCTCCTTCAAAGACCGTGCGAAGGATGCCCGCACAACAAAACGGGAGAAAAAATCCAATCGGAGAGCCGATCAGACAATCGGTTTTCGACTTGCTCTTCCGGCACGATAAAGGGAACTAGAGAGAACGGTTCGAGGGAGGTTGCATGTTTTGTCCACACTGTGGAAAAGAAATAGGTGAAGGGCATGGCTTTTGTCAGCATTGCGGCATGAGCCTTGCCCAACCCGATTCCGGGCCGTTGCCATCCACAGGGGGCAGAACAAAGACCCCTTGGGAAGACCGCGAAACCATCGGATTTTTCTCTGGAATGCTTGCGACGATCAAAGGAGCGCTGTTTACTCCGGTCGATTTTTTTCGCAAGATGCCCGTGACAGGCGGACTGACCAATCCCTTGCTGTTTGCGTTGATAATCGGGATGGTCGGTGCGATGTCTCTTTATTTCTGGCAGATTTTATTCAAAGGTGTGGTGCAGGATTATATGCCGCCTGGAATCATGTCGTCAGCAGGGCAGCAGCCCTTTCAAGACAGCAGTATTTTTTTCAAGGCCTTTTTTACCCCATTCTTTATCATTGCTGGTCTTTTTATCTTCTCCGGCATTCTGCATTTTTTTCTTATGCTGGTCAAAGGCGCACGCGCCGGTTTCGAGACCACGTTCAGAGTGGTTGCCTATGGCTGCAGCGTGGATATCATATTTTTAATTCCTTTTTGCGGCAGTTTCATCGCAGGCATATGGGCCGTTGTGCTTACCATTATCGGTTTGCGGGAGGCGCATGAAATCACCGGCGGTAAGGCTGCTTTTGCCGTATTTTTCCCCCTCATCTGCTTTGTTGGGTTGTTTATTATGATTATGGTATTATTTATGGGTGCGCTTATTGCTTCATTCGGCACTATGATGCAGATGTATAAATGAGGACCTGAATGGCTGCATGAGGCTTTTTTCGAGACAACGAGAAAAGGACCAAATAGACTTCGGCATTGTCTTTGGTGGAATAGCACTCCTTGCCCTTTGTGTTGCCCGTTTTTTCCCCTTCCTGAATTTTTTGCCTTCTTGTCCGTTTCATGATTGTATCGGCTTGCCTTGCCCTGCCTGCGGCGCTTCTCGATCGATTACATACCTTTCCCAAGGAAACGTTTTCCTTTCCATTGCATCCAATCCCTTGATTGCGTTCTGTTTAGTAATTGCAATTCTGTTTTTTCTGCACAGCATTTTCACGCTCATGCTGCATATTCCCGGATTGAACGTTCATTTGAGTGCTAGGACAAAAAGTATTGTAAAAATTTGTGTTCTGTTGCTGGTGCTCTTAAATTGGTACTATCTTATAGCAACCTTCTGATTGTCTCCTGATAAGGACATTAATAGTATTTACAATTGATCGCCGGTATGTTATTATATAAATCTTTTAGATATTTCATTTTTTTGAATAGTTACGGAGGTTTGGGGTGACCCGCGCAGTTATTGGCGTAGACCTTGGCGGTACGAATTTAAGGACGGCGCTTCTGACCACAGATGGTGATATCCTTGAGTTCCATAAAGAGACGACTCAGGCATCCGAGGGATGGGAAAAAGTTTTGCACCGGATTGCGGCTAATATTGCGCGTCAGCAAGAGGCAGCGTCAGCACGAGGCATGACTGTCCAGGTGGTTGGGGTCGGCGCTCCCGGCGTCATTCAAATGAATACCGGTGTTGTTGTAAAATCTCCTAATTTCCCCGACTGGAATAATCTTCCGCTTAGGGAAAAACTGGAGTCCAGGCTTCACCTCCCCGTTTTTATCGAAAACGACGCCAACGCAGCGGCATTAGGAGAACAATGGCGGGGCGCTGCCAAAGGCATTGACAGCATGATACTTCTTACCCTCGGAACAGGGGTGGGCGGCGGGATTGTATTAAATAAAAAAATTTGGCACGGCGCAGACGGTATGGCAGGCGAGATCGGTCATCTTACCCTGATTCCGGACGGCAGGCGGTGTTCATGCGGCAATAATGGATGCCTGGAAATGTATGCCTCGGCCCGCGGGATTGTGCAGAGCTACCATGAGGCGGCAGGCAAGTCAGTTCCGGAGGACGATTTAAATGCCGTGACTTCGGAAAAAGTGTATTTGATGGCTCAGGCGGGAGATCAGACTGCACGGCGTGTCATGAAAGAAGCGGGGCGTATGCTCGGTATTGCTCTGGCGGGTCTGATCAATATCTTCAATCCCGAAATGATTGTGCTGGGCGGCAGAATCAAGGACGCTTGGCCGTTTTTTATTGATTCTACTCGTGAAGAAGTCCTGCGGCGGGCTTTTTTGGCGCCTGCTCAGAGGGCCCAAATCGTGCCTTCCTTGCTCGGAGATGATGCTGGAATGGTCGGTGCGGCCGCAGCAGCTCTTCAGAACGCGGGCGGATAAAGAACCGTATAATCTAAAACAAGGCCGCATTATTTTTTACGGCTGCTGAACGGCAGTATTTTTTTGTGGAGAATCCTGGAACTTATGTCAAGTAGGAACATCAGAAACTTTTGCATTATTGCTCATATTGATCACGGAAAGTCGACTCTTGCCGACAGAATACTGGAGTACACCGGCGCGCTATCAGACCGCGAGATGGCAGCTGCCGGCGGTGATCAGGTGCTCGATGACATGGATCTGGAACGGGAGCGGGGTATTACCATCAAAGCCCACGCCGTGAGTCTCCGCTATACCGCATCAGACGGGCAGGAGTATATTCTGAATCTGATTGATACGCCCGGCCATGTTGATTTTACCTACGAAGTATCCCGCAGCATGGCCGCCTGTGAAGGCGCGCTCCTTGTCGTTGATGCATCGCAGGGCGTGGAGGCGCAGACTCTTGCCAATGCCTACCTTGCCATCGACCATAATCTTGAAATGGTTCCCGTAATTAATAAAATCGACCTGCCGAGTGCAAATATAGAAGAGGTAAAGCGGCAGATTGAGGATGTAGTCGGCCTGGATTCCAGTGGCGCCATTCCTGCCAGTGCAAAAGAGGGGATCGGAACGCACGACATTCTTGAGGCTGTGGTGAAACGCATTCCTTCTCCCTCCGGGACACCTGATGCTCCGCTCCGGGCGCTTCTGTTCGATTCATGGTACGATGCGTATCAGGGGGTGGTGGTTCTTGTCCGGGTGATGGACGGAACGGTACGATCAGGACAAAAAATCAGACTTTACTCCAATGCGGCCACGTACGAAGTGCAGTCTGTCGGTATATTCACTCCTCAGAAAAAACAGACTGAAAAATTGTCGCAGGGGGAAGTAGGCTACATTATTGCGGGAATCAAGCGGATTGCAGATGCCAAAATCGGCGATACGATTATGGATGCCGAACAGCTCGCTGATGCGCCGCTGCCGGGGTACAAGGACGTCAAGCCCATGGTTTTCGCCGGCATCTATCCGATGAACAGCGATGACTATGCAGACCTGCGGGATGCTCTTGAAAAACTCCGTTTAAACGATTCTTCTTTTACGTATGAACCGGAAACGTCTCTTGCTCTCGGATTCGGGTTCCGCTGCGGGTTTCTTGGCCTGCTTCATATGGATATCGTCAAGGAACGGCTGGAGCGTGAGTTCAAACTTGCGCTGATTCCTACTGCGCCGACAGTGGTCTACCGGGTGGCGACAAACGACGGACAGGTTGTTATGGTTGACAACCCGGCGAAATTGCCAAAAATTCAGGATATTCAACACATTGAGGAACCGATAATTACCGCTTCTATCATCACGCCCGAGTCGTATGTCGGGCCGCTTATTGCACTGTGCCAGGAACGGCGGGGAATCCAGAAAGAAATCACGTATATCACAAAAGACCGGGTGCTTATCAGCTACGATCTGCCGCTGAATGAGATCGTTATGGATTTCTATGACAGGCTAAAATCGCTTACCAAAGGGTATGCTTCACTCGATTATGAACTTTCCGGGTATCTGGAGTCTGATCTTGTAAAGCTTGATATGCTGCTGAACGGGGAACCGGTAGATGCCTTGTCGTTTATCACCCATAGAGACAAGGCCGCAATACGAGGAAGGCAGCTTGCGGAAAAGCTCAAAGAGGTTATTCCGCGGCAACTCTATGAGGTGGTTATTCAGGCGGCGATCGGTGCCAAAGTTATTGCGCGCGAAACAGTCAAAGCGCTCCGCAAGAATGTGACGGCGAAATGCTATGGCGGCGATATTACGAGAAAACGTAAACTTCTGGAAAAACAGAAAGAAGGCAAGAAGCGCATGAAGCAGGTGGGCAGCGTCGAACTTCCCCAGGAGGCATTTCTTGCGGTCCTGAAGGTAGGAGAATAGCGCGGTTGTAGGTTGTACTATACTGCATCAGGGAAGAAAACGCTGCAGTGCTGACTAGCAACGATATGCGTCCCTGTTTGAAATTTATCATACCGGCCCGCACAAGGCGCGGTTTTGGAGGCGGAATGTCAGAGCATCAAGAAAAAACCACGAAGAAAAAAACTTTTTACAAGGAATGGATCGAACCATTCCTTATTGCGGCGGTCATCGCCCTGATCATCAGGCAGTTCGGGGTCGAGGCATTTAAAATACCGTCGGGCTCCATGAAACCGACCCTTACGATAGGAGACCATCTGCTGGTGAACAAGTTTATTTACGGCCCGCGGATTCCTTTTATGGACAGCAGAATATTTACCTGGAAGGAACCGAAACGCGGCGAAATTATCGTGTTCAAGTATCCGGAGGATGAGAAAAAAGATTTTATCAAGCGTGTAGTTGGTCTGCCGGGTGATAAGGTAGAAATCAAAAACGGCAGGCTTTTCATCAATGATCAGCCGGTCGAGACCACCACAAAGGAAATTTATACCGATAAGAAACAGGTGGGAGACCGATATTACGAAATCAAGGCACAACTGCTGGAAGAACAGCTGGGTGCCGTGAAGCATGAAATCCAGTACTATAAAAACCAGGCAGGATATGACTTCGGCCCGGTACTTGTCCCGAAAGATTCAGTGTTTGTCATGGGGGACAACCGCGATGACAGTCAGGATAGTCGCTTCTGGGGTTTTGTCAATTACAAAAAAATCATAGGACGGGCACTTATCATTTACTGGTCATGGGATGGAGGGGACCGCTGGATTCGATGGGAGCGGATCGGAACTCTGATCAAATGACCCGACAGGAGTTGCTGATGCGTATGCTTAAGAATCAAAACGGTGCAGGATCAATAAAAATAATTATAGTTTTGGCGCTTTTATTTGTCGTCATCCATGTAGGATACAAGCTGATACCGATGTACATGGACTCTGAACGGATGAAGGACGAGATGAGCGTAAAAGCTCGGCTCGCGCAAGTGCTGAAGGACGAGGAAATCAGAGCCGACCTTGTCAAAAAAGCGAAGGAGCTTGACCTGCCTCTTCAGGAAGAAAACTTTGCGATCAAACGTGACGAAAGCCGCCGTACGATGAGGATAAGCGCCATGTGGGAAGTTGAGGTTCATTTTCTTTTTAACGTATATGTCAGGACCTATTATTTTGCTCCGGTGGCCGAAGAGGATTATACGAAGGGACGGGTCTAATTATCGTGTCCGTTCATTGACAATTACGGACGGGTAGTATATATACTAGCTGAGTTCCCTCCGGCAGGAGTCGAGAGATTCTCTATCGCAGGGATCGACAGTCGTGAACCGATTGGTGTGACAATGAGAGTGATACGCAGCATGACAGGGTACGGACGGACAGAGGTCCAAAGCGGTGAAAATCGCTTCGCGATAGAGGTCCGTTCGCTCAATAACCGTTACCTCGATATCCAAATAAAAGCACCCCGCAGTCTTGCCATGCTGGAACCCCGTATACGAAAAACCGTCCAGGACCGGTTCTCCCGCGGACGGTTCGATGTCTACGTTGCCGCGAGTACGGACCGCGAAAAAACCGGCAGGATTGCGATTGACGAGAAGATGGCGGCGAACTATATCGCTGCACTCAAGCACATCAAGAAAAAATTCAAACTCAAAGGGGATGTGGATCTGACGATGATTGCCGGTTTTCGCGATCTGCTTACGCTTGCTGCCGAGGACGAGAATGCAGAAGGGTTTTGGAAAATCCTGTCCCCCGGTTTGTCGCAAGTCCTTGATGAACTCGATGCCATGCGCACTGCAGAGGGCGCTGTTCTCGTACAAGATATCAGGACTCGACTTGATGCCGTCAGCCGGATGAGCAAAACTGTACAGGAACTTGCGCCTGCCACGGTTGATAATGCCCGGAAAAGAATGTCGGAAACACTGACCAGACTGCTGAATGAACAACCTGATCCGGTGCGATTGGCGCAAGAGATCGCGATACTGGCTGAGCGAACCGATATTACGGAAGAACTGACACGTCTGGACAGCCATGTACAGCAATTTTGCTCTCTCCTGGGTGGAGCTTCAAGTGAATCCATCGGGAAAAAGCTTGATTTCCTGTTGCAGGAGATGAACCGCGAAGTCAATACGATAGCGTCAAAAGCAATGAATGCCCGGATTTCACTTGAAGTTGTAAGCATGAAGGCAGAGCTTGAAAAAATACGGGAACAAGTGCAAAATATTGAATGACCTATGATGAATAATCTTGTCAACATCGGATATGGCAACATGGTAATGGCAACGAAGGTTGTTGCAGTTCTTACGCCGGATTCGGCGCCCATGCGCCGTCTCAAGGAAGAAGCAAAAGAGCAGAAGAGGCTTCTTGACGCGACACAAGGCCGGAAAACACGGGCCATCATTATCACTGACAGTGACCATGTCATACTTTCCGCCGTGCAGGTGGAGACACTGTTGCAGAGATTTTCAGGCCGGGGTGAATCTTGAACAAGAGACAAGGATTGCTTTTTGTGGTGTCCGCGCCGTCAGGCGCAGGCAAAACAAGCCTGTGCAGGGCCGTTGCAGAATCTCTGGAAAATCTTACCCATTCGGTTTCCTTTGCCACCCGAAAACCGCGGGTGGGAGAAATTGACGGCAGAGATTATCACTTCGTGACCGTGGAGCGTTTTCAAGAGATGGTGAAATCCGGTGATTTTGCCGAATGGGCGGAAGTCCATTCAAACCTGTACGGTACATCGAGGCGCGCGCTTGATGATATGATCACCAAAGGCATCGATGTTATACTGGATATCGATACGCAGGGCGCCAAGCAGATAAAACAGAAGTACGCTGCCGCGGTCTATGTCTTCATCATGCCTCCTTCTTTTGATATCCTCGAAGAACGGCTTCGCAAACGCAAGTCTGATCAGGATGAAGAAATAAAAAAGCGGATGCGAAGAGCGCGTGAGGAGATTAAAGACTATACCATGTATGATTATCTTATTGTAAACCACGATTTTGACCGGGCGCTTACTGAACTTCGTTCCATTATTACTGCCGAGCGTTGCCGGACATCATTGATGAACAGAGAGTCGATAAAACGGATGTTCTGAAGAGAACAACCCAGGAGGATGCTATGCAAAAAACAGCAGAAGATTTGATAAGTTTGCCGATCGAGATGCAGGATGCGATTGCCGATACGAAATTCCGCCTTGTCCATATCGCGTCTCAGCGAGTGCGGCAGCTGTCCGCGGGCGTACCGTTGCAGGTTGCCACGCGCTCCATCAAGGACACGACCATTGCCCTGGAAGAAGCAGTTGCAGGGAAACTAACGGTTCTTACCGGAGAAGAGGCAAAAAAAGCGAAAGAAGAGTTCCGGCAGCAGGAAGAACGCGCCCGCATGGAAGAGCAGCTTTCGGCAAAGGAAGAAGAAATACGCAAGGAGCTCAGCGCTTATCTTTCCGAAACTCATGACGAAGAAGGAGGGGAAGAGCCCCTTGCTGACGACCATGAGGACACAGAACCAGAAAGCAGCGATGAAGGCGACGCTTCCGAAGACACAGAGGAGTAGCTGCTATGTCATCGCCTAATTCTTTGTCCGGAAAGCGTATTTTACTTGGAGTGACCGGCGGCATTGCAGTATATAAGGCTGTGGAGATTTTGCGCAAGCTTACGGAACGCGGCGCTGAAGTCCATGTCGTAATGACAAAAAACGCCGAACGTTTCGTTCCACGACTTACCTTTGAGGCTCTTTCCCGCCAGCCGGTGATGTGTGATGAATTCGGCGATTACAACAAAGTCCCTATCGGCCACATTGAGTTTACCGACAACCTTGACCTCGCTCTGATTGCACCGGCAACAGCCAATATTATAGGGAAAATTGCCTCCGGCATCGCGGATGACGCTCTTACTTCTGCAATTATGGCACTCGGCTGCCCGTTGCTTGTTGCTCCGGCGATGAATGAGCGCATGTACCGCAATCCGGTTCTGCAAAGGAACATCCATACGCTTAGAAATCTGGGAGTTCATATTATTGACCCAGGGTTCGGAAGCCTTGCATGCGGGACTGTGGGGCAAGGACGGTTGGCGGATATCGATAAAATCCTGGAAGCAGTGGTGGCCCGCTTCGCGGCTCGTGATCTTGCCGGCAGGCGCTTTCTTATCACGGCTGGACCAACCAGAGAATACATTGATGCGGTGCGGTTTATCAGCAATCCTTCCTCCGGGAAAATGGGGTACGCACTTGCAGAAGCTGCCCGCGACAGGGGAGCGGATGTCGTCCTGATATCAGGACCGACCGCGTTGCCAACTCCCCGGGGAGTGAAATTCCTTTCTGTAGTCAGCGCAAAGCAAATGCATGATGCTGTCATGGAAAATATCGACGGCGCTCAGGTCGTCATTATGGCGGCGGCAGTCTCTGATTTTCGGCCTGTCGAAGCATCAAATCGTAAAATCAAAAAGGATGAAGCTCCAACCGCTGTGCCGCTCGAACGCACGGATGATATTCTGCTGCAACTTGGAAGAATAAAAGGGACTCGCCTGCTGGTCGGATTCGCGGCTGAGACTGATAATCTGGAGCAAAACGCCCTAAACAAACTGAAGAAGAAGAACCTCGACCTGATCGTTGCCAACGACCTGCTCAAAACGGGAGCCGGTTTCGGAGTTGACACCAATACAGTCACGATAATCGATCGGACTGGCAACGAAACAAAGCTTCCTGTCATGCCTAAATCACGCATTGCAACACATATCATAGATACAATTCATGATTTCATGAAACAATAATATCCTGCCTATCTTTGATTTTTTCTTTGTTTCTTGACAAATAAAATTTCGCTATCTATAATACTAAAAATTTTTTTTTGGTTGGTTCAGCGTAATTGACAAGAATCATATTGTGGATTATTGCTGTGATTCAATAATTATGCATGCCTAATCGATTTTTTCACGGGAGCTGTTGAGGATTGTATGGATAACCTGGCGCTTTTGCAAAACTCAGCCCTTTTCAAAGGTTGCAGCAAGGAATCAATCGAACTGCTGGCTGAAATGTTCCAGGAGCGGCAGATAAAGCAGAATACTACCATCTTTACGGAGCATATGCCTGCTGAGGCACTGTATATTATAAAAAAAGGCACAGTCAGGATTTCCCTTATGGCAGGCGAGGGAGAAGAAATGGGATTGCTGCTGCTCGGACCCGGAGAATTTTTCGGTGAGCTGGCCCTGATCCAGGAAACGAACAGACAAGTGACCGCCCGGGCCGAAACTCAAGTCGACCTTCTTACCTTGACACGCAAAGATTTTCAGGCACTTCTTGATCTTGATCCGAAGACCGCAGCTAAAGTCCTTCTCACCATCGCAAAGCTTCTTGCAATGCGCATTAAAGTTTATAGCGAAAAACTCAAAGATTTTCTCCTTTCATGATTCTTGCCGGAATCGACATCGGTACCAATACCATCCGCTTGCTCGTGCTGGAAGCAGCCGGGGAAACATTTCGTGAATTGTACTCAGGCCGGAAAATTACCCGTTTAGGACAGGATGTTGACCAAACAGGTAGATTTTCCCCGGATGCTGAAGAACGTTCTCTGCGTGCGCTGTCTGACTTCTCCGCCAGCATTCATCGGTATGCAGCTGATCATATTGCAGTGGTCGGCACAAGTGCATTCAGAATCGCATCCAATGCTCCAAAATTTATTGAGGAAGTTAAAAAAAGAACGGGCCTTGTCATCAGAGTAATATCCGGAGAGGAGGAAGCCCGCTTCACGCTGATAGGCGTCATGCAGGTAATGAAAAACACAAACCTTTGGAGAGGCAGCCTCAATACGCCGGCAGTCGTAATTGATATCGGCGGCGGGAGCACGGAAGTCATTATGACCCGTTCCAACCATGGTTTGCTGATAAAAAGTCTTCCGCTCGGTGCCGTTTATCTTACCGAACGGTTTATCAGGCATGATCCGCCTTTACCGGACGAAGTTGAACATCTTCGAACGTGGGTGCAGATGTTGCTTCGGCAGAAATGTTCCGAAATGCTGGATCCTCATTCCGAATTGTTCGTCGGAACTGCAGGCACAATCACTACGCTTGCGGCCATCGACCAGAAGCTTGCCGAATATGATCCGGACAAAATTAACGGCTACATCATGTCAAAAGAAACAGTGCGCATGATTACGAACAGGCTCTGCTCAAGTACCCTTGCAGAACGGCGAAACATACCTGGCTTGGAGCAAGGACGTGAAGACATTATTCCGGCCGGTTCCCTGATCGTGCAGGAAATTATGGATTTTTTCGGAGCTCAGTCGATGATGGTGAGCGATTGGGGATTGCGCGAAGGAATTATTTTCGATTTGTGTGCACGGATACATAAATTACCACCGTTGCTATAAACAAGTACGCGGACGATACCGATACGTAAAGAGGCTGAAGACTTTTCCATATTCTTTGCCGCTGAATTTGGTATACTTTATACATTCCGTCGAACGTGAGGGATTAGATTGCCATGCTTGAGGAAGAAAAACTGAGTATTATCCGGTCAAGTACCGCCAAAATCAAGAAACCGGTAAAACTAATTGTATTTACTAAAAACGCGGCCCCGGAGATATGTCCCGATGTGCTGGCACTCGCTCGTGCCGTGAAGGGAAAAATTGAAATAATAGGCGTTGAAGCGTACGATTTCGTTATGGATAAGGATCAGACGGAACTCTACGGAATTCAACGCGTGCCTGCGCTGGTGGTTCTGGGCGTGACGGGGCGATCAGTGGTGTTGTATGGATCGACCGGCAAGGTGTTTCTGGAAATACTTTTAGACACGGTGCAGCACGTATCTGAAGCGAAAGTATGGCTCCCGGACGGCATCAGGCATTCTTTGAAACGATTGACCGGCCATGTCCAAGTGCACATTTTTGTGAATCAGGACAATACGTTGTGCCGATCGATTGCGGAAACGGCAGTCGGACTTGCGCTTGAAAATGAACAAATAAGGACAGCCATTGTCAACGCTGATGAATTCCCCGATCTTGTCAAAAAAAACAACATTGGCGTGTTTCCCACGACAATCTTTGGTAACAATCTTCAGGTGCACGGCGATATTTCAGAAGGTGATTTTCTCGAAAAAATATTTCTTGTCGAAGGAACAGAATCAGAATCAGACAAAAAATGTTTATCATGCGGGAAAGCATCGCCGGATATTATCTGTTCACACTGTAAAATCAGGATTCAGGCTGAAGCGCTTGATCACAAACGCAGCATTGAAAAGCAAAAAAAATCAACTGCGCATTGAAAAAGAACCCTTCCCAAATGTCGGGCTACAGTATGAAAAGCCTGCGGCGTAGAAGGTGAAACTATGAAACAGGCAATGTTCCAGCAACCGAAAGAGAACAAGAAAGTACAATGCGGCCTCTGCAATCATCATTGTCTTATTTCACCCGGAAAACGTGGCGTTTGCGCTGTTCGCGAAAACCGCTATGGCGTCCTGTACAGCCTGGTCTATGACAAGGTGATCGCCCATCACGTTGACCCCATTGAAAAAAAACCGCTCTTTCATGTTCGACCAGGCAGTCTGTCCTACTCCATTGCAACACCCGGATGCAATTTTCGTTGCAAACACTGTCAAAATTCCGATATTTCCCAGCTTCCGCAGGATCACAACGGACTCCTGGCGGGTGAATCTGCAACGCCAACTGCTATCGTCAAGGAGGCCTGTGACCGCGGTTGCGACAGCATTTCTTATACCTATACCGAACCGACGATTTTCTTTGAATTGGCCTACGACACGGCCCGTTTGGCAAGCGAATCCGGCCTGAAGAATGTGTTTGTAACAAACGGATATATTACCGCTGAAGCGCTGAAGACGATACAGCCGTATCTCCATGCTGCAAATATCGACCTCAAGGCTTTTAGTGATGATTTTTATACGAAGATATGCGGCGCGCGACTTGCTCCGGTGCTTGATTCGATACGGCTTTACAAGGAAATCGGCATCTGGGTTGAAATTACTACTCTGATTATCCCCGGATATAATGATTCAGACGAAGAACTCAGAAAGATTGCCGGTTTCATAAAATCGGTAAGTGAAAATATTCCGTGGCATGTATCACGCTTTCATCCGATGTACAGACTGTTTGACCACCCGAAAACGCCGCTGGAAACACTTGCCCGCGCCAGGCAGATTGGTTTTGAAACGGGTCTCCGGTACGTGTATGAAGGAAATATTCCCGGCGAGGGAGAAGATACAGTCTGCTGGAATTGTAAACGGACGCTGGTTAAGCGAATAGGTTTTCGTGTTATTCAAAATATGGTAAAGACAGGAACCTGTGGCTATTGCGGTGCAAATATAGCGGGGCTTTGGTGATCAGTGGTTTCTGGTAGAGAATTGGAATTACAATTTATAAGGAGCAGTTATTGGGAGCGTTATACGAGACGTTTGAGCACGAATCAGATATCGGTATCCGGGGATCCGGCAGCAGCATGGAGGAGGCTTTTGAAAATGCCGCGGCGGCCCTATATTCCATCATGGTAAAAACCGAAGCGGTACAGCCGAAAGAGACATTGACCGTCACTGTTTCGGCGCCTGACAATGAGCTTCTTCTTGTCGAATGGCTTAACGCACTGCTGTCGGCATCAGACCTCGAACACATGGTGTTTTCTGCGTTTAAAGTAACGATTCGGAATATGGCGCTGACGGGAACGGCGTGGGGAGAACGTCTCGATGCGGAGCGCCACGAGCCAAAGGTGGAAGTGAAAGGCGCCACATACCATCAATTGAGTGTGATTGAAAAAAATGGAATATATACTGCGCAATGCGTAGTCGATGTATGACGAAAAACAATCCAGACACATCCCTCTCGAACCGCAATTGGCGTATTTGAGTCCCGGAGTTTTTATGGATCCGAAATCCTTCCTTCAACTTACCGACTATACCTGGGAGATACCACAGCAGGGTGCCATGCGGGTCCCCGGCAGGATCTTCGCAAGCGAAAAATTAATCAGGGAGATGGATGAGAAAGTGCGCGAACAGGTGACAAACGTCGCCATGCTGCCCGGCATTCAGCTCGCCTCCATTGCAATGCCTGATGCGCATTGGGGATACGGTTTCCCCATCGGAGGTGTTGCCGCATTTGATCCGGATGAAGGCGGGATCATCTCCATGGGTGGCGTGGGTTTCGATATTTCCTGCGGCGTCCGGACGATGAAGACCGGTTTGACCCGGGAGGAGGTCCTGTCCAGGCTCCAGTCACTCGTTGATCAATTTTATACCCGTGTGCCGGCGGGAGTAGGGTCTGAGGGTCTGATCAGGCTCTCTTCGTCGCACATTGACGAAATGCTTGCCGGGGGAGCTGCATGGGCCGTACGGAAAGGCTATGGAGTCCCGGAAGATCTTGCATATATTGAAGACCATGGCAGAGTCGATGGAGCGGAGCCGGACGCTGTTTCCGATACAGCCAAAAAACGACAACACCGGGAGATGGGGACACTCGGCAGCGGAAACCATTATCTTGAAATGCAGGTGGTGGCTGATATTTATCAGGAGGAAACAGCGCGAGCCATGGGTCTTAAAAAAAACGATGTTCTCATTTCCATTCACAGCGGGTCACGTGGTCTCGGGCATCAGATCGGCACCGATTATTTAAAAAACCTTGCCGTAACGCTGCGCAAATACAATATTACTGTAAAGGACCGGGAGTTGGCCTGCGCTCCGATCATATCGCCGGAAGGGAAAAAATATTTTGGCGCAATGAGCGCCGGAATCAACTGTGCACTGGCGAACCGTCAGATCATCGCCCATCTTGTGCGGGAAATATTTTTGGAGGTTTATCCCGAGAGCAGACTCACGATGCTGTACGACGTCAGCCACAATACGTGCAAGATTGAAACACATATGATCAGGGGAAAAAAGAAAAGATTGTACGTTCACCGCAAAGGCGCAACCCGGGCGTTCGGGGCCTGTCGAGGTGATCTGCCGCAGGAATATCGCCATATCGGACAGCCGGTTCTGATCGGAGGAACCATGGGAACATCGTCGTATATTCTTGTGGGAACCGATGAAGGGATGGAAGCTGCATTCGGTTCAGCATGCCACGGTGCAGGAAGGGCAATGTCCCGGACGCAGGCAAAAAAAAGATGGCATGGGAAGGAGATAGTCGCATCGCTGGAGGAGCGGGGAATACTTGTTCGTGGTCATTCGTACTCAGGCATTGCCGAAGAAGCGCCGGAATCATACAAGGATGTTGCTGAGGTAGTTGAGGCCGCTCATAACGCAAACCTTGCCAAAAAGGTCGCGCGGGTCAAACCCATCGCCTGTGTGAAAGGATAGTATATGCGGCTGGATGAAATATATTCTGCCTGCCCAGGCTTCTCAGAACCGGTTTGTTCTCAGCAGAATCAAGGTGCATGCTTCGAGCACTTCAATGCCTGCTTTCCGGAGCCGGTCGTATTCTTCGGGATTCTCGGTCCCCGGGTTAAAAATGATGCGGACAGGTTTAAGTCGGACCGCATCGTCGAGTACTGCCGCCTGCAGCGAAGGTCTAATATACAACGTAATAGTATCGATACGATCCGGTACATCGTTTAATGTCGGGTAGACTTTTTTACCGAGTATTTCTTGTTTCACCGGAGCAATGGGAATCGGATTGTGCCCGGACTCTTCAAGTAATATCATGGCTTGATAAGAATAGCGGTCACTTTTTGGACTTGCACCAACGACGGCAACATTCTCCATTCGTTTCTCCTTCTGCGCCGATCTTGTGCGATTGCCGACAATCCAGCTCCTACAGAGCGCGTTTATGCTGATAAAACCACTGTACCTGCTGTGGAGAAGACTCCTGGTCAATGTTTTCCTGCTGAATCAGCGCGTCTTTTCTTCCTTCATTCACAATCTCTTTTAACTTCCATTGATTGTTCAACCTGCCGAATGTCAGATACTGCTCAAAAGGGGTCACATCTTCATCCTGGTGTGCCGATACACCATGCTGTTTAAGAATTTTTTGCGCGTGTGCGCGAATGCGTACTACAAATTCATCCTCGATGTTATCAGAAAAATTGTTGATAAGAAGCAACTCTGTTTTCCGGATGCACAAATTCCGGAATTCGAGAGCGGTTTCAGCAGTCCGGTTTCTCATAAGCTGTTCTTCCATATCCACTGCCATATCGGGAAAAAGATCGTCAGATGGGATTCGCGCCATGTCCCCGGATTCCCATGCGGCAATCAGTTTGATAAAAACATTTCTTGCAGTAAGCAACATTGCACTGCGATTCCAGAGTTTGTCCGTTTGTGCCAGAAAGTTCAACATTCTTTCTATGCGTGTCTCCTTCGTTTCCACGGTTCTTTCGAGCCAGGGGCCGGTCGGTCCGGACAGTGAGGCTGTTTGACCGTAAATCTGTTCGATTGCCTTGTCTGTCAATTGTTCTACGAAATTATCTTCTTTTAATATATCCGATTCAGCCGATTGCTCGATTTCGCGCAGCAGCCATGTTCCATCCACATACTGGAACGTCCAGAACTCCTGAAATTGAGCAGGTGTCTCATCTCCCCGCAGCTTGCTCCGTGTTCTGTCATCGAGATAATAATCCTGCGCCGTTGCCGAGACGAGAGCGGTAAATTCCCGGTCATTCTGCTTCAGCGTGTATCTAACATTGACGAGATCAATTCGTTCGATCTTTACATGATCGATAATATTGATTTCATGGTTGCGCAGCATGCTTTGTATCTGGACAAGGTGGTTCTGGTAGAGGTCCAGCATCAGAAGCGGTTTCATGGGAGCATATTCACGAGACTGCCAGCATGACTGCAGTTTGAGAAAGACGGATTCGGTTGTCTTTTGTAGTGCATCCGGAACCATCGATGAGTCCTGCTTTGAGAGAAATTCCAGAAGCTTTAATGTTTTATCGCGTTTGTGCTGAATTTGAGAAATGCTAAAAAGATGGTCCAAATTTCCTTTTTGCGGACTTTTAATGAGCAAAGCGGCAATTACTATTATGGATGCGCTGATGGCAAAAAATGCGATAACGAACACAATCACTGAATCATCAGAGGAAGTGCCGGATGACCTACCGGATGAATGATAGCTGCCGCCGCGGTAGCCTCCACCTCCGCCGCCTTTATTATGCACGATAAAATCGTCGGCCACAAAGGTGTGAGGTGAAGCTACAGTCAGATTGTAAACAGACTCATAGGTATTTATCTGCTGGATAGCCAGTACCCTTGCACGTCGTTGCTCTGAATTCTGCCAGATCAATATTTCATTGCCGGGCAATAAATTTCCTGCCGGGCGGAAATCTCCTGATGCGAGTGCGAGAGGATGTTCCGGAGTTGTTCTTAAAACACCATGTGGCGTTCTGACGATCAGTAGGGGCGAGGACGTCACGTATACTGCTTTGACGGGTACTGCGACAGGTTTGCCTGCTCCGTCAATTGCCATTACTATATCGCCGGATGAAAGGCTTTCAATCCTGACAGCGCCGCGCGGTGTCAGGATCATCGTGCCCGCGGGAAAACATCCGCCTCCCTTATTGTGCACTGCGACGCCATTTGCAAAGAACGTATGGGGGCTCTCTGTCTGGAGGTTATAAACACGGGTTTTTTTGTGTACTGTTCGAATGCCCGTGATTTTCTGACTGCTGAGGCCCACGCCGTCGAAAATAACGACTGTATCGTTGATATGCAGTGAATCAAGGGTTTTAAATGTTCCCGCTCCGACATAAAACGGGTGTTCGCTGGTCACGTGCAAAAGCATATTGCCGGCGGTCACCACACGGTATTCATCCACATCATGGGTCAATATAGTACGAACGCGCGATGATACGATCGTGCCGTCAGTCTTGAATGCGAGCACCCGGTCATCCTTCTTAATTTGAGATATGGGCATCCTGGTGTCGTCCGCCATTCTAATGAGGGTCTCGGGAAGAAAACACCCCTTATTGTGTACAACAATTCCATTCGCAACAAACGTTCCTGCGGGGGACACCAGCAGGTTGTATGCAGGCAGGCGGGCCGATACGGTGGAAATGGAGGTTATGGTTCCTGTCATAAACCTGTTTTGGCTGATGATATTGACCTTATTGCCGGATTTCAGCAAGGAAGCCATTCTGAACACGCCAAGGGACACTTCTATAGGATGTTCCTGGGTGACCGCAAGGCCGATTTTACCATTCACGATAATTTGAATATAATGATCAGGCTGCACCATGCTTAAAGAACGGACGACAGCGCGGGTCAAGTTTCCTCTGTTGACTCCAAACACAACGTCGCCGGGTTTCAACTGTTCCACCGGGATGTTTCCCGATGGTGTGAGAACAGGAGTTCCCTGCATCAGGCAACCACCCCCACCGCGTGCGTGAAGTGTGAAACCTGATGCGAGAAAACAAATAGTGCATATCGTGAATATAAAAATTTTTTTCATAGTGTGAACAAAAATCTCATGATTTTTTAAAAAAAAATCACTTTTAAATTGATACGGCCGATACATACCCAAAGATCTATCAATGCAATCCGGCGATGATCCCGCCGAGGATGGCCGCTGCAATCACGATGCTGACACCGATGATTCCTGCCGAGGTGATTCTGCCGAAATATTCAGCGACCGCCTGATTGCCTCGGGCAATTTCCTTGTTCTCATCGATCTTTGGAGTAAGCTTATCGATGAGCCGGGGAAGCAACGTGGTAGCAATCAGCACCAGAAGAATACCGACAAACCCTCCTATAAATGAGAAAATTATTGCCCATCCGATGTTTAATAGAGCTTCGCTCATTATTGGGGTTCCTCCTGTGTCATGTGGTTTAGTTTCAGTATAATATAAAAACACGGGGGACGGTAGGATAAAAGTTCAACTGTTTGGGTCGCAGAAGGAGCTGCCGGTATGTTTTTTGAGCATAAGCATCGATATGATCTACATCATGGAAAAGTTTATGCATTGCACCTATAATAATATCAGAATTCAGTGAGGAGAAAACCGCCATGAAAAGAAATATTATTGAGATTGATGAAACCAAATGCAACGGTTGCGGACAGTGTGTAACGAGCTGCGCAGAATCAGCACTTCAGATTATCAATGGGAAAGCAAAACTTGTTAAGGACATTTATTGTGACGGCCTTGGCGCGTGCATCGGAACCTGTCCTACAGGGGCATTAACCATAACCCAGCGCGAGGCAGCAGGCTTCGATGAACAGGCGACGAAAAGCTATGTCCAGGCGTTGCAACGAAAGAAAACGGAGGTTGCGGACAAACCGTGCGGTTGTCCCGGCTCCATGGTTGTTGAATTTAAAGAGCGAGCAACTGCTTCTGCTCCGGCAGCGGATGCGCAGGGATCGGAGCTTACCAATTGGCCGGTGCAGTTGAAGCTGGTGCCCGTTCAATCTCCGTATTTCAATAATACAAACCTCCTGATTGCCGCGGACTGCACGGCTTTTTCAATAGCCGGTTTTCACAGTTCTTTTTTACGGAATAAAAAACTGATTATTGCCTGCCCGAAGCTCGATGATGCGGGCTATTACTTAGAAAAACTAACCCAGATTTTTGCTGAAAACCCTGTCCGGAGTGTTTCCGTGGTCAGGATGGAGGTGCCGTGTTGTGCCGGACTGACTCATATCGTGAAGGAAGCGGTAAAAAACTCAGGGAAAAGCATCCCGTATGATGAAACGATTATCGGTATAAAAGGGAATATTGTGGAGAAGAGATGAGTAGCATGGCGCTAGCCAAGACTAATTTATGAAAACTGCCAGAAAACCCCGCCTTTTAAGGCTGGGGATGAATGGCAGCCCGGAGCAAAGCCAGAGATTTATCTGGGATTGCGGAGGTAATTTCGTAATGAGTTGTGCCTCGAAGCCAGAATTTTCCATTTTTGACCGGATCAGTTTTTGGGGAACCCTCAATGGATAATGTTTTCGTCCTTGCGTCGGATGTAACTCGGGAACCAACTCGTAAAGGCAGCCGTTCCAAGCATCACGGTGTAGCTGATGATTTCGTAACCCGATTCGGGCAGGATAAAGTGCTCCATCTTGCCCCAGGCCAAAATAGCGTTGATAGTAAAAGTCGTGCCCCAGGCTGAAGTCAGGATCATGTTTGTCCTGATAAACATCGGACTGTTCCATAACGACGGTTCAGCGTGTTCTTTGGCGTAATCCATTGTAAACGGTTTGCAAAAAATTACAGTCAACCAGGTGCTAACAGCCAGAACACCCGAGGCAATAATCCCCATGTATTTTACAGCCCACGTATTATTGAAAACAATCACAGCGAGCGTGGCGCACGTAAAGAAGACCAGCCCTACCCATAAAATTACACCTCGGTGCAGCCGGGTGATGCCCATCCCAATACTTAAAACGAGGGCAATGATCAATCCGAGTTTGAGACGAAACAGGCTACCATGGGCGATGAAAAGAAACGCCAGCCATGGAGCGAAAGCCAGAATCAGTTTCAAAAATAACATATTTCTCCTTGGCTACTCTATCAAACATACAACTATTTGTAAATTGAAAAATTGTAAGAGAATTATCAGCTGCTGCAATAAAGCGGTCAATTCGCTACTGACGAGGATGTTTCTTTTTATAATTCAGCGGTCTTTCCTCTAGCCCGTCCGCACCCCAGATTCCTCTTTTCCCCTGCCGCGCAGTCCACTGAGCCTTTTTAAAGCGCTGCACATATTTGCTGTTCGGTTGTATGGTGAACAGTACCGCATAACCATCCCGCAGCATGCGCTCGTTGATAAGTTCGTTTTCCTTTGTCCAGAGATAGGCGAGGAGCCGGTTATACTTGTCGGTTTTTACGATATCGGTTTCGACGTGAACCATCCAGCCGTTTTGCTTCATAATGCCGATAAGGTGTTCTTTCGACCTGTCGCCCCAGGGCTTCTGACCCATCTCAGGGGCGTCAATTCCGATAAGGCGCGTGCGGTGAATCCGTCCGTTTATCGAGAGCGTTACGGTATCTCCATCATTGACATCCGTTACCCGTGCTTCCTGGAACGAAGGGTTAGCAAGTGACTGTTCATTGCCGGCACACGGCAGTATCAAAAAAAAACTGAAAAAAACGACTGCCAGTGAGTACTTGTTTTTGCTGAAAGAACGCTGGAACATTTTACACTCCGTCTACAGAAATGCATTGATGGATTTTTGCTTGAAAAAGTTGCACCTCTTGGAATGTGTTATTATAACGCCTTCTTTCCCGCTGTCAATCCCTGCGACAGGGAATCTCCTGGTTTCAGCCAGGGGAGGAATGCAGTAAGTCGTGCTCTGCGCTCGCGTTTATCGAGGGAGCTTCCGGCTCCCGGCGGTGAGGATTCCGCTCTGTCGAAAAGCTGCTTCAGACCCCTGCCTTGTTTCGGCCGGTTGATAATGTGTTTGACTACAAAAAAATAATTCGCATTGAAAAATCGGCTTGACAAAAAAACGAAACGATTTATATTTAATGTAAGTGAACATTTACTTACATGAGGTGAACGATGCAGATTTCTTCAAAGTCAAAAAAAATACGCGGAGATGTTCGTCGGGAACAAATCGTGCAGGCAGTCCTGAAAATCATTGGCGCGCAGGGCATAAGCAGCCTGACGACAGCGGCAATAGCCAGGGAAGTCGGCATGTCCGAGGCAAACCTGCATCGTCATGTAAGGAGCAAGGACGAGATTTATGTCGCCTGTTTTGAATACGTTCGGGGCAGAATCAGGGAAAATGTTGAGGCTGCTTCCCAGGCTGCTTCTTCCCCCATTAAAATTTTGAGACGTTTTTTTTCCCTGCAACTTGATCTTATGGAAAACAACCGGGGATTACCACGGTTTCTGTTTTCCGAGGAACTTCATGTAAACAAAGGATTAAGAAAAAAGGTAATCCAGACAATGTACGCTTTTTCAACAAGGCTCGCTTCAATCTTGAAAGAAGGGCAACAGCAAAAGGACATACGGGCTGATCTTGCCCCTCAGACGGTTGCTTTGATGTTTATAGCAATGGTGCAGGGGCTGGCATTTAGGTGGTCGTTAAGTGGTTTTTCATTTTCCCTAAGAAGAGAGGGAATGAAGCTTTGGAAAAATTTCGAAAAATGCATTCTTGCCGGAAAAAGCGGT
>CAZPGZ010000031.1:0-37596 GCA_964586075.1 uncultured Nitrospiraceae bacterium
GCGAAGGCGGTTACTTCATTATGATGTTTGAAAAATTTACAGAGCGCGGAAGAAAGGTAATTGTCTATGCACGCGAGGAAGCAGAGCGGCTGCAGAATGATTACCTCGGCACAGAGCATATACTCCTAGGAACGCTCCGTGAGGAAGATGGAATTCCGGTTGCGGTCCTGCGAAAAATGGGCATTGACATAGATCAGATTCGCATTGAGGTCGAGCGCAATCTCCCTTCAGGTGGAAACACGCTCACCTTCGGAGATATTCCGTTTACTCCCCGTGCCAAGAAAGTCCTCGAATATGCCGTTGAAGAAGCCAGACTTCTCGGACACAATTATATCGGCAGTGAACACCTCCTTCTCGGACTGATCCGTGAGGAAGAAGGTATCGGCGGAAAAATCCTTCGCAGCTTCGGTGTTAATCTGCTTGGTTCCCGCCAGCTTGTTATCAACTATCTTCGCCGGGCCGCCACACAGGTAAGTTCGAAAAAGAGCACAACGCCGGCCTTGGACGAGTTCAGCAGAGATCTAACCCAGCTGGCAAAAAATGGAAAGCTTGACCCGGTCATCGGACGTGATCACGAAATTGATCGGGTGCTGCAAATACTTTCACGAAGAACCAAAAACAACCCGGTTATTATCGGGGAACCCGGCATCGGAAAAACCGCAATTGTTGAAGGGCTTGCACAAAGGATCATAAACACCGAAGTACCTGAGAACATAGCGAATAAACGCGTGGTTTCCCTGGACCT
This sequence comes from uncultured Nitrospiraceae bacterium, assembly GCA_964586075.1. Lineage (GTDB taxonomy): Bacteria > Nitrospirota > UBA9217 > UBA9217 > UBA9217 > JBAZLV01. The sequence goes on from CAZPGZ010000031.1 coordinate 746, forward strand.
TGGGGCTCTTATCGCCGGGACGAAGTACCGCGGCCAGTTCGAAGAACGCCTGAAGGTCGTCATGAAGGAAATCGTTCAGGCAGATAATATTATCCTGTTTATTGATGAGCTGCATACGCTGGTCGGAGCAGGAGCTGCAGAAGGTTCTATTGACGCTTCCAGTATGCTGAAACCGGCATTGTCCCGCGGAGAAATCCAATGCATCGGCGCTACCACGCTTGATGAATTCAGAAAGCATATCGAAAAAGACGGTGCACTCAAACGCCGCTTCCAGCCTATTTATGTGCAACCTCCCAGTCTGGACGAAACAATTAATATCATCAAAGGACTTCGTCCAAAATATGAGGCTCATCATAAAATAAAAATTGCCGATGAAGCAGTTGTTGCTGCGGCACGGCTTTCAGACCGGTATATTACCGATCGATTTCTCCCTGACAAGGCAATCGACGTCATTGATGAGGCAGGCGCAAAAGCGAAGCTTCATCGGTATACGTATCCTGCTGAAATGAAATCCATCGAGAAAAAACTCAAAAAGCTCGATCAGGAAAAAAATCTTTTCTCCAGAATTAAAGACTATGTTCGCGTAGAATCCATCCACGAAGAAGAAGATCGTCTGCGTGAAGCTTTGGATGGAATCCATAAAGACTGGAAAGATTCACAAGAAAAAAATATCCCGACAATCAGCGAAGAAGACATCGCAGTAATTGTTTCCCATATCACCGGAATTCCCCTGTCCCGGCTTGAGGAAAAAGAAGCGTCCCGGCTTCTCCGCATGGAAGATGAACTGCACAAAAGAATCGTGGGCCAGGATGTTGCAATCGAGGCGGTATCGCGCGCAATACGCCGTTCACGGGTGGGTTTGAAAACCCGCAAGCAGCCTATCGGCTCTTTTATATTTCTCGGCCCTACCGGAGTCGGGAAAACCGAGCTGGCCCGCACGCTCGCAACATTCCTCTTCGATACTGAAGACGCCCTTATCCGCGTCGACATGTCGGAATATATGGAAAAATTCAGCTCGTCGCGCCTCGTCGGCTCGCCTCCCGGCTATGTAGGGTATGATGATGGCGGCCAGTTGACGGAAAAAATCAGACGCCGGCCTTATTCTGTGGTGCTGTTCGATGAAATCGAAAAAGCGCACCCGGACATCTTCAATATGCTGCTCCAGGTGCTCGATGACGGTTTTATGACCGACAGCTTCGGTAGAAAAGTGGATTTCCGAAATACCATTATCATCATGACCTCTAATCTCGGCACCAGAATGATTGATAAGGAAACATCACTTGGGTTCCAGCAGCAAAACATGAAGACGCAATACGACAAGATGAAGGACAATGTGATTTCCGAACTCAAAAAATCCTTTAATCCTGAGTTCCTGAACAGAATTGACGAAGTGGTCGTCTTCCATCCTCTCACCCAGGAGCATCTCTTCAAAATCGTTGATATGCTCGTGGCTGAGTTGAACACGCAGATGATGGTCGACAGAAGCATCCAGCTCGAAGTCGCCCAGGAAGTGAAGGAATGGCTTATCCAGGAAAATTTCCAACCCACGTACGGCGCACGACCGATGAGACGCGCAGTGCAAAAGTATCTCGCGGATCCGCTTTCAGAAGATATCCTAAGAGGGCGTTTTAAGGATATCCATAAAGTACATGTGATACTGAGAGACGGCGGGGTGGAGTTCAGAGAAGAAGAACCCGCAGAGCTGGCCAAAGTTTAAAACAGTTTACGATCACCATTACAATAAACGATATAAAAAAAACCCGGAAGGCGCAATGTTATCTGGGTTTTTTATTAAAATAGTTGTTGCGCGAATGGTGTTTGATCAGCATCCTGCTCAAAGGCACTGAAAGCAACCTGGATTGTGACAAAATAAAAAAAGGAAATAGGAATTCACAACTGGCTCCTATTTCCTCGTTTTCTTATTAAATTTTACTACGGAATTAATCTTTTGATCTTTCTTTTTCCCGCATGGCTTCTTTGCGCGACAGCCGTATCTTTCCCTGCCGGTCGATTTCAAGGACCTTTACGAGAACTTCATCGCCTTCTTTGAGCTCATCAGTCACTTTTTCAAGTCTGCGTTCGGATATCTGGGATATATGCAGAAGGCCATCAGTGCCGGGGAAAATCTCTACAAAAGCGCCAAAATCCATAATTTTTCTGACTTTTCCCATATAGAGTTTTCCAACTTCTGCTTCCTGTACAATGCCTTTGATAATTTCTCTGGCTTTGTTAGCCGCGGCCTCGTCTGCGGAAGCAATATTAATTGTACCATCATCCTCTATATCGATTTTTGCACCCGTTTGTTCCACAATACTGCGGATTACTTTTCCACCGCTCCCGATCACGTCCTTGATCTTATCCTGATTAATCTTCATGCTGATAATTCTGGGGGCAAAGGGATTCAGATTTTGCCTCGGTGCTGCGAGCGTTTCTATCATTTTTCCCAGAATATGCAGACGACCGTCTTTTGCCTGCTGCAGAGCGGTCCTCATAATGTCGATGGTGATGCCTTCGATTTTCATGTCCATCTGCAGCGCGGTAATGCCCTGGCTGGTGCCCGTCACTTTAAAGTCCATATCGCCAAGGTGGTCTTCAAGGCCGAGAATATCAGAGAGAACAATTACCTTGTCGCCCTCTTTAATAAGCCCCATGGCAATACCGGCAACAGGCGCTTTAATCGGAACCCCTGCATCCATAAGTGCAAGAGTGCCGCCGCAGACCGTTGCCATGGAAGAAGAACCATTGGATTCGAGGATGTCAGAGACTAAACGTATTGTGTATGGAAATTGCTGCTTTGCCGGGACCATCGGCTTGAGAGCCCTCTCCGCGAGCGCTCCATGGCCGACTTCCCTTCTTCCCGGTCCCCGAAGAGGTTTTGTTTCCCCCACACTAAACGGGGGGAAATTATAATGAAGCATAAAAGTTTTGAAATATTCACCTTCCAACGAGTCTATTCTCTGCTCGTCTTCCGATGTGCCGAGTGTGGCCACGACTAACGCCTGGGTCTCGCCACGGGTGAAAAGCGCCGACCCGTGTGTGCGCGGAAGAAGGCCCACCGTGGAGCTTATCGGTCGTATTTCTCCGGGCTTTCTTCCATCTGCGCGAATATTTTTTTCCAGAATAATCTTCCGGACTTCATCTTTTTCAATATTAAAAAAAATGGTTGATATTTGAAGATTTCTTGTAGAATCATCCTCTTTTTTCAGCTTCAGCTTTATTTCCTCGAGAAGAGCGTCCAGGGTTTTCTGCCGTTCCATTTTATTAGGAATTACAATGGAACTTCTCAGGCGCTCCATTGCCAAAGCCGCCACCTGTTCTGCGAGGTCTTTATCAATTTCAACGGTCTTGACCGTCCGTTTTGGGTGGCCAACCTTCGCAACAAGTTCATTCTGAAGCGCTACTATTTTTTTGATTTCAACATGTGCCAGCTCGAGCGCTTCAAGCATCTGAGCTTCCGTCAGTTCGGCAGCTCCGCCTTCGACCATCATGATTGCATCAGCGGTACCTGCAACCACGAGGTTAAGGCTGGTCGATTCCAGTTCTTTTTGACCCGGATTAACAATGAATTTTCCTTCAACCAATCCCATCCGAACAGCACCGACGGGGCCGTTAAAGGGAATATCGGAAATCGAGATGGCGGCAGAAGATGCAATCATTCCCATAAGATCCATGGAGCTCTCATCACCTATGGAAAGAACGGATGCAATAATCTGCGTATCGAAAAAATACCCGTCAGGAAATAACGGTCTGATAGGTCTGTCAATAAGCCGCGATGTCAGGACTTCCTTCTCACTCTGCCTTCCCTCGCGCTTAAAAAAACCGCCCGGAATTCTTCCTGCGGAATAGGCTTTTTCCTGGTAGTCTACTGTCAGCGGTAAAAAATCGACGTTCTCTCGCTCAATTTTAGAGGCAACTGCCGTTGACAGGACCACGGTGTCACCATATTTAGCGACGACGGCGCCGCTGGCCTGTTTGGCCATAAGTCCTGTTTCAAGGATCAGCCGTTTACCACCAATTACTGTTTCTACTGTTGTTACCATGAAACCTCACTCTTCTTCTAATTTGTTGTAATGTTACTTTCTGATACCGAGTTGGTCAATGACCTGACGGTAACGGTCCAGATTATTTTTCTTCAGGTAATCCAGATGACGACGACGCTGGCCGACCATTTTCAGAAGACCTCTACGTGAGTGATGGTCTTGTTTATGGGTCTGCAAATGTTCCGTCAGATGATTGATGCGACCACTCAGAATCGCAATCTGTACTTCCGGAGAACCCGTGTCTGAAGCATGCCTGCGATAGTTTGTGATCAGACCGGCTTTTTGTTCCTTATCCATAACCGCACCCTCCTTTCTTCCAATGCTTTTAAAACAAGATAAAATATCATATTTACAGTACGTTGTAAAGCATTATTCACGGGCTTTCTAAAAAAACCAATACGGGCTTGAGCAGTCCTGCACTGCTCTTGGCAAGAGCTACAAGTCTGCCGGAAGAATCTTGAAGTCTGAAAAAGGTGTTTGTTTCATTATGCTTCGCAGGACAAGTAATCTGATTGCCATGTTGAATCCTTCCGGATTCTTTTTCTGAAAGCAAAACTTGAGGAAATTCACCGAGTGCATCGCTGACAGATATGACTAAATTCCGGATTTGAGAAAAATCACCAATATTCTCAAGTTGTTCAAGCGTTATCGCTTGTTGAATACTGAAATGGCCTGACCGTGTTCTTTCTAATTCGGTAAGATGAGCGCCCATGCCAAGCGCCTCACCGATATCAGAACACAATGTCCTCACATATGTTCCGCGTGAGCACCTGACCGAAAAGGATACAAACGGATCATCATACGATCTCAAGTCGAGATTATAAATTTGCACGGGACGCGGTGAGAGCGGCTTCGCCTTGCCTTCCCGTGCCAATTTGTATGACGGAATCCCATCGACTTTAAGAGCTGAATACACCGGCGGTTGCTGCATAAGCGAACCGATAAAATTTTTCATAACTTCGATGATTTTGTTTCTGTCCGGAGGGAGATATGCTCTCCTGCCTGTTATCCGGCCATCTGCATCAAGGGTATCCGTCGTGACTCCCAACCGCATTACCGCTCTGTATTCTTTTTCCCCTGCCTCGATAAATTGAGCGATTCTGGTTGCCTTGCCCACACACAGGACAAGCACCCCGGTTGCAAGAGGATCAAGTGTGCCCGTGTGGCCGACCCGCATTTTTTTGAATATTCTGCGCACTCGTATAACGACATCATGCGATGTCAGGCGGGGTGGCTTGTTGATGTTAAGGACTCCGTCAATTGACGATATCATGCATCGTTCCCAACTGCACAGAAACTGTTTTCTCCAGGTCGCTGATGACCCGGTTTTTTACTTCTTCGAGTGCTCCGTTCAGCGTACCTCCGGCGGCATTTTTGTGACCGCCGCCGCCAAAAGACTGTGCCAAATGAGAAAGATCAACCCGCCCTTTCGAACGAAGGCTTATTTTATACCGTGCTGTTTCCACCTGTCTGAACAAAACGGCAACTTCCACTCCTTTGATAGACCGCACGAAATTTACAAAATTATCGGTATCTTCGCTTGTTGTTCCTGTTTGTCGATATAGATCATCGGTAACAACTACCCATGCTATCCTTCCGTCCTTGCTGCGCTCCAGGGCGGAAAGGACAATGCCGAGTAATTTCAACCGGCGGTATGCAAATGACTCATACACATTTTCTGTTACAAGCCAGGGGTCTGCACCCGCCTCAAGCAAGGTTGCAGAAATTCTCATGCTTTCCGGAGTAGTGTTGGAGTAGCGGAAAGAACCGGTATCAGTAAAGATGGCGGTATATAAGCAGAGCGCGATATCACGGTCAAGGGTTATCCCAAGCTCAAGAATGAGCTTATAGACCATCTCACCGGTGGCTGAAGCTTTCGGATCCAGCCACGTGTGGGGCCAGACGGATTGATTCGTCACATGGTGGTCTATATTAATAAGCACTTTTGCCGGCGGAGGATTGTCAAAGAGTGCGGTCCTCGCAGGATCGGCGTCAAGCACGATACAAACGTCATATTCGCCGGGCACACGAGTTCCTGTTTGTATCTCGTCAGCATGCGGCAAAAACCTGTAAAACTCAGGCACCGGATCCGCATTAAACGCAGTAACGATTTTCTGCAATTTTCTCAAGGCAAGCATGAGTGCGAGCTGGGAACCGAGTGCATCACCGTCTGGATTCACATGTACGGAAATCAAAACGCTGCTGCATCGTTTCAGCCTTTCTGTGATCCCCGTAAGATCATTCATGTTCCTTGTCCTTTTTTTCTTTGTCCTCGCGTTCAATTTCCCGCAGAAGCTCCATGATATGGGCTCCGTGTTCCACGGTATTGTCGAATCGGAACAAAAGTTCCGGTACAAATTTCAGCCGCATCCGCTTACCCAACTCGGCGCGAATGAAGGCGGAAGCGCTTTTTAATCCTGCAAGTGTCTTCTCCTTGTCGCTCCCGTAGATACTTACAAAAATTTTTGCATTTTTGAGATCGTCTGTCACTTCCACATCGGTAATCGTGACGAATCCGATTCTCGGGTCCTTGATTTTACGCATCAGAATGTCGGCGATTTCCTGCTTCATCTGATCGCTGACACGTTCAGCTCTTTTAAAAGTCGGTTTTGACATGGTAATTAAAAAGTCAAGGGCAGACAGGTTTGAGTCAGGGATAGCGGCGACAGTCATAACCGCTGTGCCCAGTGCTGACCATAGGCCCTTGATCTTCAGAAAATCTCAATATGATAATCCAGCAGGCTTATTTCCGGCACACCACGAACCATGTTCAAAACATGGTCCAGCGTCTGGTTAAGGTGGGATTTATCATTGCTAACTGCCGCTACTGCGAGTGATGCTTTCTGCCAGAGATCGTTGTCTTCTATCTCTGCCACGGAAACATTAAATTTATTTCGTATTCTGTCCTTCAAGCTGCGGAGAGAGTGCCTTTTGGTTTTCAGTGAGCCGCTTTCCGGAACATGTATTTCGATGGTACAAACACCAATGAACATGACTGTTAGACTTTAAAAAGCTGTTGAATTTCAGCAGCGTCTTTCGGCAAATCCGAAGACTCTATTTTTGTTATAGCTTCGCTGCCACTTTGTCTATAATGAAGGCTTCGATAATATCGCCGACCTTGATGTCGTTGAAATTTTCCACCCCGATGCCGCACTCGTAACCGGCCTGAACTTCACGAACATCATCCTTAAACCGCTTCAGTGAATGGAGCTTCCCTTCATAAATCAACACATTATCCCGCAGGACCCGTACGCCATCCGACTGCCGTGTCATAACACCGTCAAGTACGTAGGAACCTGCAATCGTCCCCACTTTGGACACATGAAACGCCTGACGCACCTGGGCCCGTCCGAGGATTCGTTCCTTGAGTGTAGGTTCAAGCAGTCCTTCCATGGCTGCTTTAATATCGTCGATGGCGTTATAGATAATATTATACAGTCTGATGTCCACCCCTTCACGCTGCGCAAGATCGGTTGCCTTTGGTTCCGGTCGTACGCTGAAACCGATGATAATGGCATTCGAAGCGGCTGCAAGCATCACATCAGTCTCCGTAATTGCGCCGACCGAGCTGTGAATTACCTTCAGTTTCACGGCAGGAGAGGAAAGTTTTTCCAATGAATCTACAATAGCGCCTGCAGAACCCTGCACATCGGCTTTCAGCACGATATTGAGTTCTTTCACCATCCCTTCCTGAATTTGAGTATGTAAATCTTCAAGGGTGACTTTTTTCATTGCCGCCATCTCGGTTGTCCGTTGTTTGGCCTGCCGGATTTCGGCTATTTGTCTTGCTTTGCGTTCTTCTTCGAGGACAACAAAGCGTTCGCCGGCAAGCGGCACACCGGAGAAACCAATGACTTCAACCGGAACAGAGGGGCCCGCCAGTTCTACCCGTTCGCCCTTGTCATTAATAAGCGCTCTTACCCTGCCGAATTGGACTCCGGTTACGAAAATATCCCCCATTTTCAGGGTGCCTGACTGAACCAGAACAGTCGCAACCGGACCACGGCCTTTATCCAGTTTTGCCTCGATAATCGTGCCTCTGGCCATTTTTTCAGGGTTGGCTTTCAGTTCAAGCATATCTGCCTGAATCAACACCATTTCCAGCAGATGCTCAATACCGATTTGCTTCTTAGCGGAAACTTCACAGAATATGGTCTGCCCGCCCCATTCTTCCGAAATCAGCTCGAATTCAGAAAGTTCCTGTCTGACGCGGTCAGGTTTTGCATCAGGTTTGTCGATTTTATTAATTGCAACAATTATTGGGACATTGGCGGCTTTGGCGTGATTAATTGCCTCTCGTGTCTGCGGCATGACACCATCATCCGCAGCAACCACGAGAATCACGATGTCTGTGACCTGCGCTCCCCGCGCACGCATGGCGGTAAACGCAGCGTGACCGGGCGTATCAAGAAAAGTGATATCTCTGCCTTTCAGGCTTACCTGATAAGCGCCGATGTGCTGGGTGATTCCGCCTGCCTCTTTTGCAACCACATTTGTCTCGCGAATCGTATCAAGAAGCGACGTTTTACCATGGTCAACGTGGCCCATGATCGTAACAACCGGGGGGCGCAACACTTTTTCTTCAGCGGTGTCTGTTTTTTCCTCCAAGACATCCTCAGCTGATTCAATATTTGCGATTTCCGCTTTAATCCCGTATTCATCTGCCAAGAGAAGCGCCGCATCCATGTCCATGGCCTGGTTTTGTGTGGCCATAACACCCATGGTCATCAGTTTCTTGATTACATCGCTGACTTTCTGGCCCATTAATTCCGCAAATTCTTTGATCGTGCAGCCTTCCTGGATCTTCACTACTTTCTTTCTCGGCTTGGTTATCTCTGCAATTTCTGTTTGCAGCTGCACATGGCGCTCTTCTTTTTTATGCGGCCGTTTTCCCGTAGGAAGAGTCTTAATGTCCGGCATTTTTTTGAAAGAAGGTTTTTCCCGGAACTCCCGTTCAAGTTTTTGTTCGTAGTCGGATTTTTTCTGCCATTTTTTCTTTGAAGGTTTGCCGGGAGTCGGAATCAACGAAGGCGGCACCTGTGATGGTGCTAGAACAGGTGAACCGAATGTCTTTTTTTCAAACTGTTTAGCAGGCCGCATTGCGGTACCAGCCGGCCGCGCTGTAGGCTGTTGAAAAGGACGAGGTGTGCCGACAGGACGGAGTCGTGGCGCTGCCTGCGGGGCCGGTTGCGAGACCGACTCCTGCGGAAGTGGCTGTGATGGCGACACCTGAGCAACAGGTGCTGGTTTCTGCTCTACAGGCTGCGGTGGTTTGACCTGCTGCACTGACGGGGGAATCACCGGAGGTGCCGGGATGGATGGTTTTGGAGGCAACGGCTTCGGCTTGGTTCCCGGTTTTTCGAGAGTCGAGGAAAACTTCCCGATCAACACGGCAGCTTTCTTCATCCTCTCTTCTCTTGAGAGAAGCGGATCAGCAGACTCTTTTTCCTTGTCTTTTTCTTTCTTTATCTTCTCTTTTTCTTTCCGAGAAGCTTTCAACTTTTCTATCAGGGATTTAGCTTCTTTGTCATCAAGTCCGCTGGCAGGAGTTTTCCCTTTGATGCCCATTTTTTCAAGCACCAAAATAAGGTCCTTGCTTTCAACTCCCATTTTTTTGGCCAGTTCATGTACCCTGATTACCGTCATAAAAGCACATACCCCCGAAAGGTCATTAATAATAATTTGATTATTGTACTCTACTCACTCGTATTTATCAAGCCTTTTAATGCTGACGGTCATTCCGTTGCAGCATGTTTAATCTTTCCGTTTCCTGTGCGAGCGCACGGGCAAAACCCTTGTCCTGGATCGCAATCACACCTATCAACTCCCGATTGAGAAGACTGCCGAATTTATCGCGGGTAAACAGGGTCGCATGAGGAACTGTTGTATTTAAAATCGCCACGGATTCCCTGGTATTCCCGGAGATGTCCTGCGCAAACAACAGCATTTCAACAGTCTCCTTTTCAACTGCGTCCCTCACTGCTGAATAGCCTGCAGCCAGTTTACCTGCTTTTGCCGACATGGCAATAAGAGACTCTATTCTTTCTTCAATACGGATGACAAGCCCTGCAATAAATTCATCAAAAGAAGGTGTCTTGACTTTGAGACGAAGCGCCTTCGACAGATGATCCTTGCTGAGTGCATTTCTGATACAGTCAATCCGGGGACAAACATAAACGGCACGCCCCGGTAGTTTTTCCCGGTAGTCAATAACAATGCCCGATTGGCTTGATACAGATGGCGCCCGTTCGGCCACAATCCTGACCACTTCGCCTTTCTTAAATATGCTCCGGCACCCAATGCACGTTCTCTCTGGTTGATGTTTCATGGCCGTTTAAAACCCATGCTGTCGATATCAGGTATCACGTCGTTCATGCCAAATTTTCATCAAGAGCGGTTATTGCTGCAGCAATGCCCGTGCCGCCAGAAGTATCTTTTGAGCCGTTTTTTCACCAATACCGGGGACTGCTAAAATTTCCTCGTCCGACATTGCGGCAATTTTTTCAACCGTATCATAGCCCGCCTGTCTGAGTTGTTCGGCGGTCTTGGGCCCTACTCCGTCTATGAGAGTCAAGTCCATTCCCGAGGCAAGGCTATTATCCTCAGATGGGGATTCTGTTTCTGTCGTCCCCACACCTTCTGGTTCTTCATCCATCTCCCGCCGTTTCCGGGTTTCTTCAACAATAGCCGCTTCTATTTCCTGCTCGCGCTCTTTCTGGCGCTCCTGATCGTATTCGGATTCGCTCAAAATATCTATTTTCCAACCGGTAAGCTTTGCCGCAAGCCTGACATTCTGACCTTTTTTCCCGATGGCGAGCGACAGTTGGGAATCGGCCACAACCGCCAATGCTGAACGGTCTTCCTCAGTGACCCCTACTTTTTCCACCACGGCAGGACTTAATGCTTTGGCAATAAAAATGCGCGGATCTTCCGACCAGGGAATTATATCGATTTTCTCACCGCGAAGCTCCCGAACCACCGCCTGCACCCGCGAGCCTTTCATGCCGACACAGGCACCCACCGGATCCACCTGAGCGTCCTTGGTACTGACGGCAATCTTGGTCCGGTCTCCTGCCTCGCGCACCACCCCTTTGACTTCGACGATATTTTCATATATTTCAGGCACTTCCATTTCAAATAATTTAGATACGAATTCCGGATGTGCCCGGGAAAGCACCACCTGCGGTCCTTTGGACGTGTCCCGAACTTCGAGTACGTACGCTCTGACGCGATCGCCTCTCCGGTAGTTTTCACGCTGCACCTGCTCACGAGCAGGCAACACGGCCTCCGTTTTTCCGAGATCAATATAATAGGCTCCCTTTTCATGACGAAGAACAATGCCGTTCACAAGCTGGCCTATTTTGTCATTGAATTCCTTCAGAATAACGTCTCGCTCCGCTTCACGCACTTTTTGGACGATAACCTGCCGTGCGGTCTGGGCGGCAATTCTGCCGAATCCCTGAAACTCCACCTGTAACGGAACTTCTCCGTCCATCTGCGCATCAGGGAACAGCGCCTGCGCGTCTTCAAGAGTAATTTCCTCTTCAGGGTTTGCAATGACAGGGACTACCTTCTTATAGGCATACATGATAATGTCACCGCGTTTGGGATCGATCTGCACGGCAATTCTTTGTGCGCCGTACCTTTTCTTTGCAGCGCTTACAAGGGCAGATTCAACCGCTTCAATCACCATCTCCTTTGAAATCCCTTTTTCCTTGCTGATCTGATCGATTACCTGAATTAATTCTTGACTCATAGCCAATTGTCCTCCTGCAGAATCTTTTATATAAAAATAATGAATAAAGTCTTCGTCCCAGTTACAGCACCACCTCGAGAGAGGCTTTCGCAACCGTACTCAACATAATCTCTAACAGAGTCCCATTCTCCAGCTCGAGACTAATTTTGTTTTCAGTCATACCGAGCAGTTTTCCACGGAAAACCTTTTGTCCGTTGATTTGCTGATACGTTTTAACTTTGATCACGCTTCCGAAAAATCTTGCGAAATGTTCCGGCTTCGTCAGACTCCGATCAAGCCCCGGCGAAGAAACTTCCAAGACATACGAATGGGTGATAACATCTTCAACGTCAAGGAGGGCGCTCAGATCCCTGCTCACCGCCTCGCAGTCGTTCAGCGTTACACCGCCCAGTTCCCGGTCAATATACACTCTCAGAAGCCATTTCGGACCTTGTTGCTGGAATTCCAGGTCCCAGAGAACAAGCCCCAGAGATTCCAGAATAGGGACGAGCAACTGCCGTATCTGCTCCACAACCTTGGACACGTCTTTTCTCCTAAACAAAAAGAGTGGGCAATAAATGCCCACTCTTTGAGAGTTTTCCCAGAGTGTTGAGTATCTTGTAGCATAACAGAACAAGGAATGCAAGTAAAAAATGGCCGATTGCTCAATATTCCGGCGGGATGTCACCCGTACTTGCCCTGCGATACCATTCTAGAAACTGTACCGTAGCAGGATCCCCTTCCGGAGGGGCCCAGGCCGCAAGATTCGCCTCAGCGAGAGGGATATACGGCCCCTGCTTTACCTCGAAAACAACCGTATTTGTTTCCAGCGATACCGGAGCATGCCAGGTATTCGCGGGAAATTCAACAGCCCGTGTTTTCCCATCGGCAGTCAAAACCGCACGGTCAAAGACTTTTCCTGTGTCATCAAAAAAAAGGATTACAGCGGAACCGCGCAGGATCATGAGTATTTCCCAGGTTTCCGGATCTGAGTGTCGGTGCGGCCGGACATAGGTATCCGGTTCCATGGCAATGCACAGCCGCTGTACCGTATCACCCAATTCAGGATGTAAATTATGGTGAGCTCGCTTGCGTGTTGAGTCCTTTGCCTTGCCGGAGAGCGAGTCTAACAGCATTGTGTCGATCAGTTTCACGAGTTTATATCTCCACTTCAGTATTAAAAGTTAAAGAAAGTACGTTTGGGAAAAAAGATTTTCGGAATATTCAGGAACATTTATGCAGATATGCAGCAGCTTCCTTGGCAAAATAGCTCAGGATCATATCCGCACCGGCACGCTTGATGGCAATAAGGGATTCCATCATGGCCCGCTCGCCATCCATCCAGCCGAGTTTATCGGCAGCCTTGATCATGGAATACTCGCCGCTTACGTTGTAAGCTGCGACAGGCAGGCTGAACTGCTGCTTTATCTGGTAGATAATATCCAGATAAGCAAGGGCAGGCTTCACCATCAGAATATCCGCCCCTTCATCAATGTCAAGAGCCGCTTCCCGAATCGCTTCCCGGCTGTTTGGGGGGTCCATCTGATAGGTGCGTCGATCACCAAATTGCGGGGCACAGTCTGCAGCGTCTCTAAACGGACCATAGAAGCTGGAAGCGTATTTGACCGCATAGGACATAATCGGGACATCATGATAACCGTCGCCGTCCAGCGCAGCGCGAATCGCCCCTACTCGTCCGTCCATCATATCGGAAGGAGCTACCATGTCCGCACCCGCTTTGACGTGGGAAATCGCCTCTCTGGCGAGAAGCTCAAGCGTAGCATCATTTTGGACCTTGCCGTGCTTAACGATGCCGCAGTGGCCGTGGCTTGTGTATTCACAGAGGCAGACGTCCGTAATTACGGTGAGTTCGGGTATCTTGTGTTTGATGGCTTTGATGGCATGCTGGACAATTCCCTCATCAGAATAAGCTTCGCTCCCAAGCTCATCCTTGTGTTTTGGAATCCCGAACAGAATAACAGCCGGAATACCGAGTTGGTGGATATTCTCGCAGTCTTTCACAATATTATCGATGGATTGCTGATATTGACCAGGCATGGACAGGATTTCCTGCTTCACCTCTCTGCCGTGGGTCACAAAAAGTGGACAAATAAAATCATCCGGCGAGAGTGTTGTTTCCCGAATCATACGCCGCAGATTTTCGTTCAAACGAAGTCTTCTGGGTCTGAACAGAGGCTGGAACATACCATCTCCTGCAGGGATCAACCAATTATTGGCTAAACAGGCTTAAAAAAAACAGCCTGACATTTAAATAATGTAGGCATACGATTATGCTTCACCTGCATCCGCATCCGCCCGAGCTGCAACCGCCGGTTGGTTTATCTGCGTCATCTCCGCAGCTGCAGTTTCCATCCTGCGTGCCGCCGGGAAAACCAAGAACAAAGCCCGATCCGTGTTCATCGTTTACAAAGTTAAGCTCGGCGCCCTCTAATGTCTTGGCAGTTGATGCATCAACGAAAACCCTGGCTCCGTTTTTTTCCACAACCGTGTCGCCGTCTCCTGTTGCTTCATCGATCATGATTTCGTATGATGGGCCACAACACCCACCATCGGTTGCAACAACGCGCAGCGCATGGGTTGGAACGCCTTCGATTTTGAGTATTTCCTTTATTTTATCAGCTGCAATTTCAGTTATCGTTATCACAAAACCTCCTGTTTATCACGCTGTTATCGGCAAGCAAAGCCTCGGAGTCCGGTACTTTCATACAGCTTAAGTTTTCCTCAAACTGAGGAAATTTGTACGGTATGAGTTCTATTGCGTTTCCTGATATATACTATGTTTTAGGACGTATTTCAAGAAAATTACGTACAAAAAGGAATGGTTCTCCAGCGTTTATTCAATCCATTGATGCATAGTTCTGATCTTAGCTTTTTCCGTAAACCTCATTCAAGATTGCAGCCGCGCCCCGGGAGAGAAGATTCTCAGCGAGCGTTGTTCCCAGTTGCTCAACTCTCGCCGGGTCTCCGCTCAAGCTGTCTTTAATAACACGACTGCCGTCCACACTGGCTACCAACCCCGCGAGATGCACGTTTTCATTCTGCATGTGTGCATAACATGCGATGGGGACCTGGCAACCGCCTTCGAGTCTGCGAAGAAGCGCGCGTTCTCCCGAAATACAGGTACGGCTGTCTGGATCGTTGAAAAAAGAAAGCAGTTCGTTCAATTGGCCGTCCCGTATGCGGCATTCAATGCCGAGCGCTCCCTGGCCTATTGCCGGCAGGCTGATTTCAGTTGATAAGTATTCCGCGACATCCGCTGCAAATCCGAGCCTTTTGACACCTGCTGCCGCGAGAACAATGGCATCAAAATGACCTTCGCGCAATCTTCGTATCCTGGTGTCCACGTTTCCGCGAAGCTGATGGATTTGCAGATCAGGACGGGCATGCATCAGCTGGGCCTGCCGCCGCAAACTGCTCGTGCCTACTTTTGCTCCCTTCGGCAAATCATGAAATTGCATCCTGTTTTGAGAAAATAATGCGTCTCGCGGATCTTCACGTCTTGTTATTGCACCGAGATGGAGACCTTCCGGCAAGACAGTGGGAACATCTTTCATGCTGTGCACAGCCAAATCGATTTCTTCTGCAAACAGCGCTTCTTCTATTTCCTTTACGAACAATCCCTTGCCGCCGACTTTTGCAAGAGGGACATCGAGTATTTTGTCTCCTGTGGTCTTGATCTTGACAAGAGAAACGGCAACCTCTGGATATTTTTTCTCAAGCTCCGACTTCACCCATTCAGCCTGCCAGAGCGCCAGCGCGCTTCCCCGGGTACCGATTTTAATGTGATTTTTCATTTTTGTCGCACTCAAATCCATTTTCCCGGATCGATCCGAACCCTTTTTCGTGCACGCGTTTTTTTAACTTTTTATCCAGATTGAATATCCTTCTGACAACGGCAAAAAGACCGCTGTTTTCTGGATCGGAAGCAGACTGTTTCAAAACTACGATTGGTGCGTGGATAATTTTATTGACTATCGCCGACGACATGGCTTCAATCAGATCGCGCTGTTTCTCAGTAATATCACCCAGCTGGGAAAGCGTCTTGTCCACTTCTTTTCGTCTGATTGTCTCGACTTTTTCACGAAGTTCAACAATGGTAGGAACCGCGTCCAAGGACTGTTCCCATTGCTGATATGTCTGCACTTCCTGCGCAATGATATGCTCCGCTTTTTCGGCTTCCTTCGCCCTGCCTTCTCTGTTTAAGTCGACCACACCCTGAAGGTCATCGATGTCAAAGAGAAACACATTGTCTATCTTATTAACCTCGGGATCGATGTTTCTCGGGACCGAAATGTCGATCATGAAAATCGGCTTATTTCGCCGCGACTTGAGCACCCTGTTCACAATGGCCGGCCCGATAACGAAGGTCGGGGAACCGGTAGAACAGATGAGGATATCGGCCATGACCATTTCCGACGGGAAATCCTCAAAGTGAACAGCGCTTCCACAAAGTTCCCGCGCAAGCTCTACGGCATGTTCGAAAGTACGGTTTGCCACCAGAACGTTCTTAACGCCGTTGCTCTTGAAATGCCGGGCTGCCAATTCTGCCATCACTCCTGCACCGAGAAGCATAGCGGTTTTTTCTTCGAGATTGCCGAAAATCTTCCGGCTCAGTTCCACTGCCGCAAAACTGACCGATACCGCGCTCTCGGCTATTTTGGTTTCCGTCCGTATGCGTTTTGCAACAGAGATTGATTTTTGAATCAATTTATTCAGCATCATGCCCGTGGTTTTTGACCGGAGCGCAACCTCGAAAGATTCTTTCAGTTGGCCGAGAATCTGCGGTTCCCCCACTACCATAGAGTCAAGGCTTGATGCCACCCGGAAAGCATGACGGATTCCGTCTGCATCAGAATGAATGTACAAGGATTGTGCAAGGGAATCAGGAGTAAGATTGTGGTATGACGAAATGAATTGCTTGATTTGGCCTACACCAGCTGCGGCATCATGGACGTATGCGTAAATCTCAACTCGATTGCACGTTGAAAGGATAAGAGCTTCACGGATGCTCTCGTAGCGCATAAGACTCGCGAGCGCTTCCGGCACCATCTCGTTTGGGAACGAGAGCTTTTCCCGGACCTCTACAGGCGCTGTTTTATGGCTTAGGCCGACGACAACAATGCTCAATTGAACATCACCTTAAAAACCGTGTTTTCCCATCGGGAGGCGGGTTACCACATAGAAACTGATCAGAACAAAAATAAATCCAAAAATAGAAAGAAATGCCATTTTCCGACCGCGCCATCCTACCGTACGGAGATGGAGAAGGACAAGGTAAACGGCCCAAGTGAAAAGAGACGATGTTTCTTTCGGGTCCCAGCTCCAATAGGTTCCCCACGCACTGTTGGCCCAAATAGAACCGCTCACGATGCCGAGCGTAAACAGCGGCCATCCAAAGGTTAAGGCACGATATGCAAGTGTATCCATGAGCTCAAGAGAAGGAAGCCGATGGAAGAAAACACCTCTGCTCTTTGCTTTGAGTTGGCGTTCCTGGATAAGGTACATAATTGAAACGATACAAGAAAAAGCGAACGCAGCGCAACCGAGAACCGACAAGCTTGTATGGACGCCCAGCCACTCGCTTTTCAACAATGGATTAAGTTCTCGTATCTCCCCGGATGAGGCAAGTGCGGGAATCATAAGCAGAATCACCAGCGGCAGCAGGAAAGAGCCGAGGGATGCAATTTTGAAGCGCAGTTCCATAAATAGAAACACAAGAACAATTCCCATGCCGAAAAAGCTTGATGCCTCAAAGAAGTTAGTGATAGGAAGCCAACCGGACTCAAACCATCGAACGCCAAAAAATCCAAGATGGACTAAAAAACCGCACGCGGTGCACCAAAAAGACGCTCTTGCTGTCCACGGGAGACCGGGCCTCATGATAAACGCAATATATCCTGCGGCCGCAAGCACGTATGCGCATATTGCTGTGTAGAAAAAATAGAGGTTCATACCATTAGACCTCTGAATCATTAGCGTAAAAGACTGTTCCTTCTATTTTTTAACGTCAACCGACGCTGACGGAAAATACGAGTAGGAAACGGACACCTGTTTTGGACAGACAGCATTTTACATCAGCAAATACATGCTGGATGATATCTTGACGCTTCGTTTTTACACCGGTTCGAATTTGCCTTCTGACATTCTCAGCACCCGGTCCGCACGAACTGCAAGTTTGTCATTGTGGGTTACCACTACAAACGTTATTTTTTTCTGTTTATTGACGGTACAGAGAAGGTCATGGATTGCTTCGCCGGTATGAGCGTCAAGGTTCCCGGTCGGTTCATCAGCCAACACCACATCCGGGTTCAGAACAAGTGCCCTGGCGACCGCCACCCGCTGCTGTTCTCCGCCCGAAAGCTCTCCCGGGCGATGATGGAGCCGGCCGCTGAGCCCTACATCGCTGAGAATTTTTGAAGCTGACTCCATCGCTGTTTTCTGATCGGTTCTTCGAATAAGGGCCGGCAGCATGACATTTTCAAGTGCTGAAAATTCAGGAAGGAGATGATGAAACTGAAACACAAACCCCACCCGTTCATTTCGAAAGCCCGCCAGTTTATTATTGGTCAGACTGAAGACATCCACGTCTCCATAATGGACCGTGCCTGATGTCGGACGATCAAGCGCACCAACGATATGGAGGAATGTACTTTTTCCGACGCCGGAAGCCCCTACAATGGCAAGCAACTCCCCCTTATGGATGGTAAGATCTATATCATCCAGAACATGCAGAGGCTCCGGTCCGCTCATAAAGGTTTTTTTGAGCTTGCGAATATGGATAAGAGGCTGTGTTATTTTTTATCTCCCTGTTTAATGGTGTCAATGCCCTTTTCAACGCCTTTTTCAATAGTCGCGGCTTTTTTCTGCATGTCCTGCTTTACTTCTTCCGCTTTTTTACCCGCACCGGTTATCCAGTGGCCGGCCTCTTTCAAAAGACCGCCTCCCCCCAGAAGGATAAAAACAACTATTGCTAATGCCAGCAGTATTACGACGAGTAAAATTTTTTTAAAACCGCCTTTCTGTGCCATAGCAGCCTCCTATTTAGATGAAATGTATTAGTAAATTTTTCTTATTCATATCTCAGTATTTCAACGGGGTCCTGTTTTGCCGCCTGCCAAGAAGGATATAGAGTGGCAAGGAAACTGATTCCCAATGCGGTCAACGCAATAAGAAAAACGTCCATGCTCGAAATGGAAAGCGGTAAATGGCTTACCTGATACACGTCTTTGGGAAGGGTAATCAAGTCCGTTTTGATAACGAGTGTTACCGCGCCATAGCCAATGATCGTTCCTAATGCCGTACCCACAGCGCCGATCGTCAGGCCGGCGAATATAAATATTTTCATTATGCTCGGCGCTGGAGCTCCCATGGATTTCATAATTGCAATTTCGCGGTTTTTCTCCATTACAATCATTGTCAGAGTCCCAATGATATTAAAGGAGGCAACCACAATAATTACGATAAGGATGAGGGACATTCCGATTTTTTCAAGCAAAAGAGCAGAGAAAAAATTTTTATTCATCTCCATCCAGTTCCGCGTATAATAGGGATACCCGACGGTTGCTTGTATCTTTTTCGAAATCGTGTCTGCATGATAGACATCGTCCACACGCACCTGGATGCCGCTTACACGGCCCTGCATATCAAAAAATTTCTGCGCATCTGGAATGGCGATATACACAAATCCGGTGTTGTAGTCGTACATTCCCGCATCGAACAGACCGGCAAGCTCGAATTTTTTCATCTTCGGGACGATACCAATCGGCGTTTCTTCGCCGAGCGGATTCACCATGGTAATGGTGTCTCCTATTGATGCCCCCAGTTTGCGGGCAAGATCCTCGCCTATGACAATGCCGGGAAATTTTCTTCCTGCTTTTTCCAAGTCAGCGAGGGAACCGACTGTCATATTTTTTGCAAGATCGGTTACCGAACCTTCGGTTTTCGGATCAATGCCGCGCACCACAACTCCCTGCATCCTCTCCCGTGTGGTCACCATGGACTGACCATAGACAAACGGTGTTGTTGCCTTCACATGAGGGATTTGTCCGACTTTTTTCTGCAATACATCCGTGTCATGAACGCCCGCACCGGTGTACTCCATGACTACGATATGGGGCATGGCGGAAAGGATTTTATCTTTGAAATATCCCTGAAAACCGGTCATGACCGCAAGGGTAATGATAGATGTGGCAACACCGATAACGACACCGGCAATGGATATGAATGTATTAAGTGAGACGGTCCCATATCGTTTTTTTGTCTTCAGATACCGCAGACTGACAAATATTTCGTATGGAAATTTCATAATTTTTGTATGAGCTCAGCGCATTGAAAGCAGTGAGCAGTCATTCCGTTCCGTGTTTTGAACACTATTTTTCTTTCTTCATTTGCGGAAAAAGGATCACATCACGGATGGAGCTTGAGCCGGTGAGCAGCATCACCAAACGGTCTATGCCGATGCCTTCGCCTGCCGCCGGCGGCATGCCGTATTCAAGGGCGCGGATAAAGTCCTCATCCATATGGTGAGCCTCTTCATCTCCTGCTTCACGTTCAGACACCTGTTTGAGAAAACGCTCCTTCTGGTCTATCGGATCATTTAATTCTGAAAAAGCATTCGCAATCTCCCTGCCGTCGATGAACAGCTCGAAGCGCTCGACAAAATCAGGATTGTCGTCCCGCTTTTTCGACAAGGGAGAGATATCCGTTGGATAATCAGTGACAAACGTCGGTTGTATGAGTTTCGGTTCCACCAGCGCTTCAAACAGCTCGTTGAGAAGTTTGCCGAGCGGCTCACCGCCCTTTAAATGTGCGCCCAGTTTTCTTGCATAATCAGCTGCCATATCGGCATTTTCCAGGACGTCATCCGGAACGCCAGCCTCCCGCAGCGCATCCATATAGGTGATGCGTTTCCAAGGAGCAGCAAGACTGATGGTATGCCCCTCGAAATTCACCGTCGTGGTCCCCAGCACATCCTTTGCAATAGTGCTGATCATGTTCTCGGTCATGTCCAGCAAATCGCGATAATCGGCGTAGGCAGTATAAAATTCCAGCATGGTGAATTCCGGATTATGGCGTGTAGAAATGCCTTCATTTCTGAAATTGCGGTTTATTTCGTACACTTTTTCGAAGCCGCCGACCAGCAGCCGTTTGAGATAGAGCTCCGGCGCAATACGGAGATAAAGATCCATATCCAGGGCGTTGTGGTGCGTTTTAAAGGGGCGTGCGGTAGCGCCTCCGGGAATGGACTGCATCATGGGCGTTTCCACTTCGAGATAACCGCGGTCATTAAGAAATTTCCTTATTGTCTGAATAATCCTGGTACGCAAAACAAAAACCTGCTTTACTTCCGGATTTACTATGAGATCGACATACCGCTGCCGATAGCGGAGTTCGACGTCCGTAAGGCCGTGCCATTTTTCAGGCAAAGGCCGCAGCGACTTGGACAAGAGCGTGAAACCTTCGACGTCAATCGTCAGCTCATTGGTTTTGGTGCGGAAAAGAAAGCCCCTTATTCCGATGAAATCGCCGATGTCGAGCTTTTTAAAAAGTGCATACCGGTCGTCGCCAAGCGTGTTTTTCTGATAATAGATTTGTATCTTACCGGTGCCGTCTTGAATATGGCTGAAACCGGCCTTACCAAAACTCCGCAAGGCCACAATTCGTCCCGCAACCGTGACTTCGGTCCGTTTGGTTTCCAGCTCTTCCTTTGCGATCTGACCGTAAGTGTCAAGCAGCATCTGGGCTGATTGCGTAACTATAAATTTTCCTGCATAGGGTTTAACACCCATCGCACTGATCTCCGCAAGTTTTTTAAAACGCTGCTGGACCAGCTCGTTGTAGTCTTCCATGAAGATTCCATCCTTCAAAATTAGTTTTCAAAAACAGCCTAAAAGCGTGAACCGCATATAGTTTTCTTTTTTTTACTTCTTACAATATTGGTGAATCTCGAATCTCACCGCTTTATTCTCAGTATCGGCAAGAACAGTTATTTATCCCGCCAGCATGCTGAGTACTTCAAGGTATTTTTCGGTTGTCTTCGTTACGACGTTCTCAGGAAGCACCGGTGCAGGGGGCTGCTGGTTCCACTTGATCGAAAGCAGATAGTCTCTGACGAACTGCTTGTCAAAGCTTTTCTGCACCACCCCTTCCTCATAATCATGCTGAGGCCAGAATCGCGAAGAATCCGGCGTCAGTACTTCATCGATTAAGATTACTTCATTATCAAACAGGCCGAACTCCAGTTTTGTATCAGCAATAATGATCCCTTTCGGTTCGGCGAGCTCGCATGCTTTTTTATAAACGGCGAGTGTATATTTTTTTACCTCATCCGCAATTTTTGATCCGACAAGCTTGACGACTGCATCAAAATCAATATTGACATCGTGTTCGCCGACATCTGCCTTGGTTGATGGAGTAAAAATCGGCTCCGGAAGGCGGGATGCTTCACGAAGACCTGATGGCAGTTTGATCCCGCTCACGGTACCCGCAGACTGGTATTCCTTAAGTCCGGAGCCGGTAAGATAACCGCGGACAATACACTCGACCGGCAACGGTTGCGATTTTTTCACCAGCATGCTTCTGCCTTCGAGTATCGCAGCATGCGGCCTGCACTCCTTGGGAAAATCTTTCAGTTCCGTTGAAATTAAATGGTTTTTAACAATAGTCTCCGTTTTAGAAAACCAGTATTTCGATATTTGAGTGAGCACCCGGCCTTTCTCGGGAATGGCATTTGGAAGAACCACGTCGAATGCCGAGATTCTGTCTGTGGCTACAATGAGCAGCGCGTCGCCCAAGTCGTAAATATCGCGAACTTTGCCGCGTTTCGGCGGTTTTAACCCCGATAAATTAGTCTGCAGTACCAATGGTGTCGTCATGTTTCTCTTTCTCCTTGCTTTCTTCAGTTGAATATTTTAGTACCCGAATACGTGAAATGCGGTTTTTCCGCAGTCTGAGTACGGTAAACATGAGGTCGTGATACCGTATCTGGTCGCCTTCCGAAGGCAATCTCCCGAATACCCCTAAAACGAATCCCCCAATCGTCTCGAATTCATCTTCCGGGAGGCTTACCCCCAGTCGTGCATTTACTTTGTCGATATTTGTCCGGCCGTCAATAATATACCGGTTGGCTGCAATTTCTTCGATCTCGCGAAGCTCTTTTTCTTTTTCATCCCTGATATCACCAATAATCTCTTCGATAAGATCTTCCATGGCAACCAGACCGTCCGTTCCACCGTACTCGTCTCCCACGAGCGCAAGATGGATTCGCTTTTCCCGCATCTCTCTCAGCAGTACGCTTACATTCTTATTCGGAGGTACAATATAGGGTTTTCGAAGTACGTCTTCAAGCCGGAAAGGCCTGTTTTCAATGTGCAGCGACAGGATATCTTTCAAATAGACTACCCCGATGACGTTGTCGATGTTTTCTGTATAAACCGGTAACCGGGAAAACCCTTTTTCGTTCATGGTCCGAAGAATCGTGTCGATATCGCTGTTCGATTCCACCGCAACAATTTCAGTGCGCGGTATCATTACCTCCTTCACCATCGTGTCAGTGAACTTGAACACGCTGTGAATTAAGTCTTCTTCAGAAGAGTCGAAAATACCGCTCTTACGCCCTTCTCGGATGAGATATTTAACCTCGTCTTCTGATATAAGAGCAGGCTCCTTTTGCTTCTGCGAAGCAAATATTCTGAGTACAACATTGTTCGAGACGGTGAGTATGCGCAGCACCCACCGAAATGCTTTCGACAGAGCATCAATAAAGGGCGCTGTAGAAAATGCAATCCGCTCGGAATACCGGATCGCAAGAGACTTTGGCACGAGTTCTCCTGCAACAAGGGTAATATACGTAATACACGTCACTACTATGCCAAGAGAGATCGGTTCTGACGCTTTCCTTATAAAGTCTATGGGAACAGATTGCAAAATTGGCTTGAGCTGCTCGATTGCAATCACGCCGCCCAATGCGGAAGCAAGCGTTCCTACTAACGTTACTCCAATCTGCACCGTAGCGAGAAAGCGTTCCGGTTCTTCCTGCAGTTTTTGTACGCGTCTTGCAGGTTCACTGCCGTTCTTGACCAGATGGCGTACTCTGCTTTTCCGAAGTGAAATCAGCGCTATTTCAGATGATGCGAAGAAAGCATTTACAAGAATCAGAAAAAAAATAAAGAGTAGTTCGATAAATAGCATATTTGTCAAAAAGTAGCGAGACGATGAAACAATTCTTCAATCCTGCCGTTGCTCTGATACAGTTCTAAAAACCATACTCCTTCCATCGTTTGTCGACCATTTCAGATATTTTACCGTCCATCTTAATTTCATCCGGCCAAGAACGCAGGAAACCTTCACCAGGGCCTTTGCGTGTTGCATCAATTCCCATCTTTCCACCGAAGCCTGTCTGGGGACAGGAGTGGTCAAGAATATCCAACGGACCGTTCGTAATGATCACATCACGTTGGGGGTCCACATGGTTCATCACTTTCCACGTTACTTCCGAGTAGTCATGAATATTTACATCTTCATCGCAGACAATGACAAATTTGGAGAGCATAAGCATGCCGGTACCCCAGATGGTATTAATCACCTTTTTGCCGTGCCCGGGATATCGTTTTTTGATTTTTACAATAACATTATTATGGAATACCCCCTCAATGGGCATATCCATATCGAGGATTTCCGGCGAAATCATCTGCAGAAGAGGGAGGAATATCCGCTCCGTAGCTTTGCCTAGATACGCATCTTCCTGGGGCGGTCGACCAACCAGAGTTGCGGGATAGATGGCATTTTTTCGGTGTGTAATTGCGGTGATATGAAACACCGGATAATCATCAGCTTCAGAATAGTAACCGGTGTGATCGCCGAACGGACCTTCACGACGGCGTTCATGTGGATCTACAAATCCTTCAAGAATGAATTCTGCTTCAGCAGGCACGCGGACATCAACGGTTTTACACTGTACAACTTCGAGCGGTTTTTTTCTTAAAAATCCTGCAAAGAGAAACTCACCGACTGCGGGAGGAAGCGGTGCCGTTGCTGCGTACACTATCGATGGATCTCCGCCGATGGCAACCGCAACTTCCATGCGCCTCCCGGCTGATTCATAATGCTGATAGTGACGCGCTCCATCCTTGTGTTTGTGCCAATGCATGCCTGTTGTCTGGTGGTCATACACCTGCATCCGGTACATGCCGACATTCGTGATTTTTGAAACGGGGTCGACGGTACAAACCATTGGAAGGGTAATGAATTTTCCGCCATCGCCGGGCCAGCATGTGAGTATTGGTATTTTAGAAAGATCAACCTGGTCCCCTGTCAAGACTACCTCCTGACAGGAAGCTTTCCGGACTGTTTTAGGAAAAAACTTCGCGAGTTCAGAAAGTTTCGGCAAAATCTGAAGCTTATCCATGATTCCCGCATCCGGGCCCGGAAAAAGGCTGGTCGGATCCACCAGCTCTTTTATTCTCGAGCCGATTTCATCCAGATTGTCGACCTCAAGCGCGAGACATATTCGCTTCATGGACCCAAAGGCATTGGTCAATACAGGAAAAGAGACCCCCTTCACCCGTTCGAACAAAAGTGCTTTATTTTCAGCACCTTTCTGTTTTGAAACGCGGTCCGTAATTTCTGCAATTTCCAGAGTCGGATCAACTTCAGCGGTTATTCTGAATAGTTCTCCATTTTTCTCCAGAATCCTGATATATTCTCTTAATGATTCGTATGCCATGGATTTTTGATTGTAGCCAAATCAGGTGTGTTTTGCAATCTAAAATTCCCGGTGAGTCTGCAGAGCTTCATATTTCTGGAGACGATGCCTGAATGACCTGAAAGAGAGGCCAAGAAGTTTTGCTGCTTCCGTCTTTACTCCTCCGGCCTTTTTTAAAGCTTTTGCGAGAAGAGTTTTTTCTACATGCTCCAGCAATCTTTCCAGATCAACGCCTGAATCAGGGATTTCAGAAGGAAGTATTTCGGACGTGGATTGCAGATTTTTAAGAGTATCTGGCATATGTTCCGGACGGATTGTATCCTCTGAAGTTAATATTGCCAGACGCTCCACGGTATTTTCAAGCTCCCGCACATTGCCCGGCCACCGATAGTTCAGAAGGTGTTTCAGAGTTTCAGGGGCCATAATCTTAGGCATTTTGGTACCGGAAACTTTTTTAAGAAAATATTCCGTCAGAAGAGGGATATCTTCCTTTCTTTCTCGAAGGGGCGGAAGATACACAGGCAGTACATTTAATCGGTAGTAAAGATCTTCCCGAAATGCTCCCTTTGAAACCTCCTCAAGAAGATCCTTGTTGCTTGCCGCAATGACTCGAACGTCCACTTTAATGGTCGTTGTACCGCCGACGCGCATAAATTCTTTGTCCTGCAAAACACGCAGCAATTTCACCTGCAGAGCGGCTGTGGTAGAACTAATTTCATCAAGAAAAATAGTACCGCCGTTGGCAGCCTCAAAAAGCCCCTGTTTGTTCGAAATCGCTCCGGTAAAAGCTCCTTTCATGTATCCAAAAAGCTCACTTTCCAGGAGTGTTTCCGGCAAAGCACCGCAGTTAACCGTTACAAAAGGCCTGTCTTTTCTGAGGCTGTTGAAATGGATGGCTTTCGCCACCAGTTCTTTCCCGGTGCCGCTTTCTCCCATAATCAATACCGTCCCAGCGGTATCAGCGATTTGCCTGATCAGAGCGAATACTTTTTGCATGGCTTCGCTCTTTCCTATGAAGTTTTCGAAACCCGCACGCGATTTAATCTCACGCTTTAAAAGAATGTTTTCTTTTCTTAAAAAACGTTTTTCGAGCGCTTTTTGAATAATCAGTTTGATTTCGTCAATTTTGAAGGGCTTCATAATATAATCATAGGCGCCGAGTTTCATAGCTTCGACTGCGGTTTCGGCAGTGGCAAAGGCAGTGATCATAATAACAATGGTATCTGATGAGACCTCTTTGATTGCTTTCAGGAGGCCGATGCCGTCCAGACCAGGCATTTTTACGTCGGTTATGACCAGATCAAATATTTCCGACTGCACCGCTTTGAGCGCGTCTACGCCGTTCTCTGCCGTGATAACTTCATGGCCTTCTTTTTTGAGCATGATCGCCAGAAAATCGCGCATGCTCTGTTCATCATCAATAACAAGTATCTTATTCATAGTATGTGTTTATCACCGCTGTTATTTTTAGCATAGGGGATTTTTCCCAATCCGGATGCGGCAGGAAGCTCAATCAGCATTGGAATGGCGATTTTAAATTGCGTTCCTTTTCCTTGCACGCTATCCACGGTGATAGTTCCTCCGTGATCTTCAATAATGCGGTAAACAATGGCAAGGCCTAGACCGGTACCCCCTGTTTTTGTCGTAAAGAACGGATCAAAAATTTTATCAAGAAACGCACGCCCTATTCCCATGCCTGTATCAGAAATGATAATTTCGCATAATGTCGAAGACAAAGAGACAGCTGAAATTATTATTTTCCCGCCGTTCGGCATAGCATGGCACGCATTCATCAGAAGGTTCCAAAATACCTGGCGGAGTCGTTGTGCATCTCCATCAACGACGATATGTGGATCAACTTTGCAATCGATATGAATATTTTCTGAAAAATCTCTGCTGTTTTTCAGCAGCATAATGGTTTCTTCAAATATCGGCAGTAGTTCTATCGGTTCGGTCTGTGATGTTTTTGCACGCGCATATTCCAGAAATTCGGTTATAATTTCATTAAGGCGGTCAGTTTCCTTGACCACGATATTCATAAGCCGCTTGTTGTCTCCCTGAAGATCAAGTTCTCCCTGGAGCATCTGGATTGAACCACTGAGTGATGCGAGAGGATTGCGGATTTCATGCGCAATGCCTGCTGCAAGACTGCCGACTGTCGCCAGTCTCTCCTGCCGCCTGACCTGTTCCTCCATTTCAATAATTTTGGTGATATCCTGGAAAACAAGAATAATGCCGCGTACGGTATCTGCTTCATCCTTGAGAAGGGATGCCGTCATCCCGAGGATAGCGGCGGTGCCATTCTTTTTAATAATCTGTCCGTCAAAACGAAACGGCCGTTCTTTGAGCGCATCCGTATGGCCGAAAATTCCCTTCATGGTGTCACCGAAAACTTCTTTCCAGCAATTGCGTATTTCTTCAAACGTATAGCCGGTAATCTGTTCCGCTGCAGGATTCCAGGAGGCTATTTTGCCCTGCAAATCCATAGTAAATACACCGCTCCCAACGCTTCGCAAAATGTGTTCCTGAAGAAATCTGAGATCATCAAAATCTACACTCTTCTTATGGAGTTCCTGGCTTGTTTTTCGAAGTCGTTCCGCAAGAGCTCCGCTTAAAAATGCTACGATATAAAACGAAAAGATGCTGATAAAAACATGATACAGCACCTGCACGGCTGTAAAATTCGGACTCCTGACAAAACCGGCGATGTTGTAAAATTGCATGTCAAGCATTGCGCCGTATAAAATGCTCGACAGTGAAGCAGCTAGATAGCCGCCCCTTCGATAGAGGATAGTGCTTGCTGAAATAATCACTAATAAATACAGCAATGAAAAACCGCTATCAATACCGCCGGTAATGTGCGTAAGAACGGTTATGAGAAGGATATCGCCTGACATTTGCAGATAAGCGAGGAAAGGTAGATTTACTATTCTTTTCAGGAGGTATATATAGAGGGTTGTCAGGCCGTAGATGACCAGGAGGAAATAGTATAAGTAATCGGTATTAAACGAATAGATTCTGTAATGCCCTTGAAAAAAAATAAGAGACCCGACCAAAAGAGTCGAGAGCACTACTCTGCTCAAAATAAGCCATTTTATGCGGACAGAGTATTCTTCTCTTGAAAATTCTTGCACGAAGATCCTTTTATTTCAAAAGAAAAAAGATAATCTCCACCAAACAGTGGGAACTCATAGAGGTCTAGAGATTAATCAGCAATCATGACAAGAATGCATAATCTTTCTTTATCTTATCTTATTTACCCGCCAATGCACCCATCTGGAATATAGGCATGTACATGGCTACAATCACAAATCCAACTGTTATGCCCAAAAAAATCATAAGCATTGGTTCCAGCAAAGAAGTAAGTGCTGCTACCGCCGTATCTACTTCATCATCATAAAAATCTGCAATCTTGTTTAACATACTATCCAATGCACCGGTAGCTTCGCCAACAGCAATCATCTGAGTAACCATGGCAGGAAAGACTTTTGCCTTGCCAAGCGGTTCTGCAAGAGTTTTACCTTCGCTTACGCTCTGTCTGGTGGAAACAATTGCATTTTCCACAATCTTGTTGCCGGCAGTTCGGGATACGATCAGCAACCCTTCAAGAATAGGTACACCGCTCGTCATCAACGTGCCGAGTGTACGGGTAAATTTCGCCACAGACACTTTCTGTATTAAAGCACCAAAAACAGGCAGTTTCAATGCAATACTATCCGTCACGGTCAAACCTTTATTTGTTTTTCTGAACCGATTGAGTCCTACAAAAAAACCGATGATAGCTATCAATAAAGCAAGACCGCCCCATCCCTTGAGGAAGTTACTGATTCCGATCACAATACGCGTGGGCAACGGCAAAGCCTGCCCCATATCAGCAAACATGCCTGCAAGCATGGGAACCACTACGATCATAAGAAGCGTCACGACGGCCACCGCAACAAATAAAATGACTGCAGGATAGATCATTGCTGATTTTACCTGGCTTTTTATCTTGGCAAATTTTTCCATATACGCCGCAAGCCGCTGTAAAATAGTGTCAAGAATACCGCCGGCCTCTCCTGCTGCAACCATGTTAACATAAAGATTGTCAAATACCTTGGGATGCTTTTTGAGTGCGTCTGCAAAAGTGGCACCGCTCTCGACATCTGACCTGACTTGAATGATGACTTTTGCCAGCGCCTTATTATCAGTCTGGCTGCCGAGAATATCAAGGCATTGCACAAGCGGCAGGCCTGCATCAATCATGGTGGCAAGCTGACGGGTAAGAATTACTACATCTTTATCGGTAACTTTCTTTTCGCCGAATTTTAATTTAAGTTCTTTCGGTTTAGCAGCCACATTGATCGGCAGTATATTCTGCTTGCGAAGGAGGGCAATAACATCTTCCTTGCTGTTTGCAGCAAGCTCGCCTTTTTGCACTGTACCCTGGCGTGTTTTTCCTTCCCATATATAAACACTTGTAGCCATTTATTACCTCCGTCAGATGACCAACTGAATACTGCATGGCTTTTCAAGACTCTTTATGTTAGCGGTATTCCTTCTGTACTGTTTGGCCCGCCGCGAGCCCGGAGCGTCCAAGTATCTGAATAAGTTCATCGACATTTGAAGACCGTCCGACACAATCTTCATATGAAATCATTTTTTTGAGGTAGAGATCATAGAGCGACTGGTTCAGTGTTTGCATGCCGAATTTCGCCTGACCTGTCTGCATAGTGGAATAAATTTGCTGAATTTTGTCTTCCCGAATCAGATTGCGGATTGCAGCATTCGGGATCATAATTTCGAGCGCAAGCACTCTGCCGCCGCCTATTTTTGTAATAAGCTGCTGGGAAATGACTCCTTCAAGCACGAAAGAAAGCTGCGCTCTGACCTGAGATTGCTGGTGCGGCGGAAAGACATCGATAATGCGGTTCATGGTTTGGGCGGCAGAATTAGTGTGCAGTGTTGCAAAGGTGAGATGACCGGTTTCGGCGATAGTCAACGCCGCTTCAATAGTTTCCAAATCCCGCATTTCTCCCACCAGCACCACATCGGGGTCCTGCCGAAGAATATATTTCAGCGCGTCTTTAAATGACTTGGTATCTGCGTTCACTTCACGTTGGTTAACCAGACATTTTTTATGGGGATGAAGATATTCAATCGGATCTTCTATCGTTATGATATGCTCCTGTCGTTCGCTGTTGATTTTGTCAATCATCGATGCAAGCGTGGTTGATTTTCCGCTGCCGGTCGGGCCGGTGACCAGGATCAATCCCCGGGGTTTTTTGCAGAGATCAGAAACTACTTCCGGAAGTCCCAATTCATGGAACGTTCTGATTTTGAATGGAATCGTCCTGATGGCGGCAGCAACAGCGCCGCGCTGCACAAATACGTTTGCGCGAAATCGGGACAGGTTTTTAACGCCAAAAGAAAGATCAAGCTCATTATTTTCTTCAAATTTATGTTTTTGCGCGTCAGTAAGAATGCTGTAGCAAAGATCCTTGGTCTGGGTGGCAGTGAGAGGTTCCAACCCGGGCACCGGTTTCATTTTGCCGTCGATGCGTATCGACGGCGCAATGCCGGTGGTAATATGCAGATCTGAAGCACCTTTTTCTATCATATACTTGAGCAGGTCGTGCAAATTTGCCATAGTTGTGGCCCCTTCATGACTTGAAATAGATTATCAAACACCGTGTTGACAACGCTAATTATCCGGAAAAGTATTTTCTACAACTTCTTCGAGCGAGGTAAGGCCAGCTTTCACTTTCAGGAGTCCGCTTCTCCGGAGCGTTTTCATGCCAAGACTTACTGAAAGCTTTTTAATATCCATTACTGAAGCACCTTGCAAAATCAGTTCTTTTATTTCATCCTTGACCGGCATCACCTCATAGAGCGCCACCCTGCCCTTATAGCCGGTCTGGTTGCAGACTTCGCAGCCTGAGCCCTTGTAGCTTACAACCCCGGCTGCTTCTTCCGGTGTGAATCCGGCATCAATAAACGTCTGGGTCGGCAATTTTTCAGGTTTTTTGCAGTTCTGGCAGGTTTTTCGCACAAGCCGCTGTGCCATAATGCAGATGACAGCGGATGAAACGAGAAAAGGCTCCACTCCCATATTCAGGAGTCGGTTGATGGTACTCGGGGCATCATTCGTATGTAATGTGGAAAGCACCAGATGGCCGGTAAGCGCCGCCTTGACGCCGATTTCTGCCGTTTCATAGTCGCGGATTTCACCCACCATGATGATGTCCGGATCCTGCCGCAGAAAAGATCGGAGCGCAGCCGCAAAATTGAGACCGATTTCATCCTTCATCTGCACCTGGTTGATGCCCATCAGGTTGAATTCGACGGGATCTTCTGCAGTCATAAGATTCACATCATCTTTATTCAGCTCGGAAAGCGCCGAGTACAGTGTGGTGGTTTTTCCGCTTCCGGTCGGTCCCGTAACCAGAACCATTCCAAACGGTTTGTTGATGGCATCTTTAAAATCCTTGAGCTGGTCCGGATCAAAGCCAAGCTTGGTCATGTCGAGCTGAAGATTGGATTTGTCAAGAAGCCGCAGGACGATTTTTTCACCAAACAGCGTGGGAAGCACGGAAACCCGGAAATCCATTGTTTTCGACTTCCCCATTTTCAGCTTGATTCTGCCGTCCTGGGGAAGACGCCGTTCGGCGATATCAAGCTGAGACATGATCTTGACGCGGGATATGATGGCATTTTTGATTTTCATGGGCAATCCCATGACCGTTGTGAGAACGCCGTCAAGCCGGTACCGGACCCTGAATTTTTTTTCGTAGGGCTCGATGTGAATATCGCTCACACCCATTTTGGCTGCCCGGAGCAAAACGCCATTAACCAGTTTTACAATAGGAGCTTCGACTTCCCCTGACAGGGCATCAAGTTTTTCGTCCTCGACGACTTCCAAATCTTCAACCGCACCATGTACCAGGTCGTCGAAATCGTCCACATCCACTACGCCGCCGGTGTCTATGTCGTCGATAAATTCATTTCCCATCTGCGATTCATCAAGTTCATAGTCCTTCACATCCACGGCAAGTTTCTGGTCTTGTTTCGAAGTCGGCAGCGAGCCTCCCGCCTTCGACGCAACAAGAGATTTCGCACCACCGTAATATTTTTTGATCGCATCAATAATGGCGCCTTCTGTGGCAACTACTGCTTCCACATTGTATCCGGTCATGAACTTGATGTCATCGATTGCAAATATATTGGAAGGGTCCACCATGGCGATCGTAATGGTGGAGCCTGCTCTATTGATGGGCATAATGCGGTATTTTTGTGCAACTTCGGTGGGAATATGCTTGATAACGGCCGGGTTAATTTCAAATTTGTTCAGGTCAACATAGGGAACGCCATACTGCTTGCTCAAAAACGTCATCAGTTTATCTTCTTGCACAAAACCAAGCTTTACCAGAATGGTACCAAGCCTACCGCCCTCGCTTTTCTGTGAAGACAATGCTTTTTTCAACTGATCATCAGTAATGAGGCCCGATGATACGAGCATCGAACCAAGTCTTCCTGACATTGACATATAAGAGCTCCTTCTTTCTATAAGAAAAGACGTATCTTGTTCATATTACTTGAATATTATATCGCTGTCAAGATGTCACGCAGGTTCTTTTCGGGTGTTTTGTGACGCACGTCACTTCATCTGGCCTGCTAATGCACTTTTCATAACCGATACAGGCGCTTTCCTGCCTGTCCATATCTCGAAGGCAATTACTCCCTGATATAGAAGCATCCCAATCCCGGAAAGTTTTCCGGCACCACGAATCTTCGCTTCTTTCAAGAGCCTCGTTTCAACAGGATTATAGACGAGATCACAGACAAGATGTTTCTTCTGAATATGTTCCTTGTGGATGGGCAAGGGGTCTGTCATTTTCAAACCAAGCGGAGTGGCATTAATAATACAGTCGGCCTCTTTCGCGTGCAATGGCAGCATAGTATCGGAAATCGACTCCGTATCAACGCCGGTCCCCTTCCGGATATCGCGGGCAAGCGCTTCCGCCCTTTTTGAATCTATATCTCTCAACACAATTTGTTTCGCGCTGGCAAGTGCCAGACTGAAGGCCACGGCACGGGCCGCTCCGCCGGACCCGATAAAAAGAAATGTTTTCCCTTTCGGATTGAATCGTGCATTTTCTTTCAGAGACCGCAAAAAACCCCTGCCGTCCGTATTGTGTCCGATCAGCTTCCCACCTTTTACTTCTATCGTGTTCACTGCCTTGATTAGTTGTGCTTCCTGCGAGAGTTCATCAAGATGTGCAATAACACGCTCTTTATGAGGCACGGTTATGTTCAGTCCCCGGACACCAAGCGGCACGACAGATCTCATCGCGTTCTTTAAATGTTCCGGCTTTACCGCGAACGGCACGTAGCACGCATCGAGGCGGAGTTTTTCGAATGCTGCGTTGTGCATCCCCGGCGAAAACGTGTGTTCTACCGGATACCCGAATATTCCATACAGGGCTGTTGTTCCGGATATCATGGTCGATGTCCTCCCAGGCTGCGCAACAACGTTATCATATGGCTGTATCCATCCACCTTCACAACCCTCGTTGAAAGTCGTTGTGACAAAAGATCAAGGCTCATGCCATCGAGAAAAATATCTTCATCTTCCTTGAGCGCCTCCGAAGGAACCATAACCAGGCTGCCCAGTTGTTTTCCTTTCAAAGTTCGGAGGATGTCCTGTCCCGTCAGAAGTCCTGCGACCGTCACCGACGGTCCGAAAAAACCGTTCGGCACAACGATCTGCCTGACAGCGGCGCCCTTGATATCCCGTAAACGTTTTAAAACTGTTTTGAGTATGGCGGCGAAAGACACACTGGTTACTACCGAAGCTTTTAGGGGCGGCAGCATCTTCGGCAATCTGGTACGGGACACTTCACGCAAAAAAGCTGCAACCATCCCCACACCGTTCTCAATCTGGGGAAAATCCTCATAAAACGCTGCGGAAGGAACGGGCTCTCCTGCCTTCAGATAAAACTCGTCAGCCGGAAAAATAAGACGGGTCCCGTATTTTTTTTTGAAACGCGTCCCGATCGGAATAATATTTTTTAGAACTTCACGGGCCTCCGGTCTGGTAAATGTCCGAAGCGGAAAAAGCTTCTTTCTGAAAGCAGTGAGTCCGACCGGCACCACGGCAATGGACGAAACGGCAGGAAACAAACCGGACAAGTCCTCGATCGTTTTAAGGAGGTGGCAACCGTCATTGATGCCGGGACAGAGAACAATCTGCGTATGCATCCGGATACCGCCCGCGGCCAAACGGCTCAAACTCGACATGATATCGGGGGCATTTTTATTGCCGAGCATGAACGACCGGAGTTGTGGATCCGTCGTATGGACGGAAATATAAAGCGGCGTCAACCGAAGACAAAAAATTCGCTCCCAATCTTCCTCGGAAAGTGCACTTAACGTAATGTAATTGCCGTACAGAAAAGAAGCGCGGTAATCCTCGTCTTTAACATACAGACTCTTACGGCAGCCCTTGGGCATTTGATCGACAAAACAGAAAATGCAACGGTTTTTACACCGTTTCATGCGAAAGGAAGTGCATTCAATCCCGATGTCGTCATCGGGATCTTTGTGAATGGAAAGAAACCTGGCCTCGCCATTGGGACGGCGAACCTGAAGCGCCACCTGTTCATCAGCGGCTAAAAAACGGTAATCAATGACATCATCAACGTTCTGGCCATTGATCGAAACAATACGGTCCCCTCTGTGCAGCCCCAAACCGGCGGCAATGCTGCCGGGCAGGATGTCTGCGATTTCGAGCAATCAGGCGCTCCTCTTGGAGGCGAACATGAAGTCAACGTATCCTGTTATCTGCACCCGTGCTTCATCAGATACCTGCCGGAATTTTCTGAGCATCATGATTTCGTCAATGCTCAAAATCTTTTCCAGATAATTGATCTGTTCTTCAGAAAGAGGATATTTTCGCTTGCCCCGTTTGATCTTGGCCTGCGAAGGGGAAAGAAAGAATCCTTTGACCTCGTCAGGCACCTTTTCCTGATGTGCCGCGAGAATGAGAACGGATTTATCAAGCCCGAGCTTGGTTGCAATCATGATCAGCGTTTTGTCTTTTGGTATATGTCCCTTATTGATGGTAACCCGAAGAAGTTCCGGACTGATCCCGAGGACCTTGGATGCATCTTTAAGGTTTTTAAATCCTTTTTTCTCCAGCGCTTGCCTGATCATTTCTGATATTTTCATTTTGCGGCCTCCAAGAGAAATAACATTCTAAAATTGTGTCTCATAGCATACAACGAGAATCGATCATTAATTGTCACAATAAAAACAGTATTTTGTTCTTCTCATTCAGTTTTTCCAGATGTATTCTGCTGATCATTTCCAACAATTTTTGCACCCCGCGCAATATATTGGATACCGGACGCTACCGTGAAGCCTGCCGTTACCCAATATAACAGCTGCATCCAGGGGGTTTTAATTCCGTAAATTCTCAAAATAAGCGAAAGCGTCACAGTAAGAAGCTGGAAAACAGTTGTTGCTTTGCCTGCGATAGAGGGTTGGGCCTTGAATTCATGCCCCATGTAATAGATTACGATGCTGCCGAGCACGAGAATAACATCCCGGCTCACGACGACCATAACAAGCCATACCGGCAAAAGTCCGTTCAACACAAGGGTAACGAACGCAGAAACGATCAGGAGCTTATCGGCAATCGGATCAAGAAAAGCCCCCAAATCCGTTTTTTTATTGGTAAGCCGCGCAATCATGCCGTCCAAAGCGTCCGTTACACAGGCAAGCAAAAAAACAGCAGTTGCAATACGGTAATGATGGTAAATCATCAATCCAATAAAAAAAGGCGCAATTACGATGCGTACCAGGGTAATAAAATTCGGAAGGTTCATGAACACTCCGCTGCAGGCTTTATTAAAACATCTTTTTAATATTAACCATACTTATTTTGGTTGTCAACCTTTTTCTTTTTGTTTTTATAGCATAAGATATATTTTTTATGATCTAAAATAGCACTATGGTAGGACATACCAGCAAAAAAATATTGGGAATGGGCAATTGAACAGATGGTTACGGATCAGGCATATTATAGCAACATATTGTTTTATAATAACTAAATAAAAAAATAATTCTTACACAGCCTTTTCAACACAAAACAAGTATTTTTTTTTACAATAAAAAATAGCAAAAAGTTGCGTTTTAGCAAAAACAAATATTTATTGTTGGATGCGTAATTGTCCCCTCTTGTAGAGGTTTGAGGACAACTACCAAGAGATAATGCGCTATTACATTTTTTGATAATTACAACAGAGAATCTAATGCATTATGGAATGGATAGGTTGGAAGACAAACAGCTGTAGATAAGCGCCTGCCATGC
>CAZPGZ010000032.1:0-9954 GCA_964586075.1 uncultured Nitrospiraceae bacterium
ATTATTATGTCACATTCTAATCGGAAATGTCACCATTTTCGGGGGGCAGGTCCGCATTACCCGGGTCTGCTGAAAGACAATTGTTATCCACAAGGGTAATTGAGATTTATTTTCAACTGAACCTACATATATTTAAGCCGCCAGCTTCTAGTCAGCTGCAAAACCAAGTTTATCAAGGTAGACAGCAGACGTCTTTAGAGTTTTATTGACGGCTGTTTTTCCGAAAAGCCCGATTGCCGCGTAGGAAAAATCCAAGCGCGCCAGATGCCTCACAATGTATTTCCATGAATAAAAACGGCCCATTGCCTTCAGCGTCTCAATCTGCAAGGCATAGGGTGATATAAGCAGTGGTCTAAAAACCACGTGCAGGACATCATATTTACTCCAGTCACTGTGGAGCAACCGTCCGCGCGTCATCATATCCTGAAATAGCTGTGTTCCCGGCAAAGGAGTGAGAATTAGAAATTGCACAGTGTCTATGCCGAGATCCATTGCAAAGTCAACTGTTTCTCGGATGGTCTCTACACTGTCGGTGTCCGCGCCCAAAACGAACATTCCATGGATATGAATACCGTGGTCCCTGACCGTTTTGATGCAGGTAACGATGTCCTCCCGGGACTGTTTCTTATTATAAGCTTCCAGTGTGGCGGGATTGACGGATTCAAAGCCTATGTGCAGCGTATCACAGCCCGAATCCGCCATTAGTCGAAGCAGCTTCGCATCAGTGGCAATATCAGTCCTCACCTGTGCCGCCCAGCGTGTCTTGATTCCCGTCTCGATCATTCCTCTTAGTATTTCC
The DNA here is from genome assembly GCA_964586075.1 of uncultured Nitrospiraceae bacterium. Lineage (GTDB taxonomy): Bacteria > Nitrospirota > UBA9217 > UBA9217 > UBA9217 > JBAZLV01. The sequence continues at coordinate 800 of CAZPGZ010000032.1, forward strand.
CGGGATCTGTTTTTGTTGGCCGCAAAGTTATCATCAACAATAAACTTTGTCGCTCTGGATGCAGAGGCTGCGTACCGTATCTCCTTCAGTGCAGCCTCAACGGATTTGTAACGGTATCCCCTCCCGAACATGCTGATGACCGAGCAAAACTTGCAGTCATAAGGACACCCCCTCGATGTCGAAACCGGATAGATATTTGTAGTTTTCCAGTTGTGAACAAGCGAGAAGTCGGGTTCTGGAAGACTGTCAAGGTTTTGAATAAAGTCAGGAGATGAATTATGAACATTCTTGCCGCCACTGTCCTTATACGAAAGGCCTTTGATGTCCGTTCTTGTCGGGGTTCCTTTCTCCAGATACGCGAGCAGCTCTACCAGTGAGTAATCACCCTCCCCGCGTATCACAAAATCCGCGTATTCCAAGGCTTCATCAGGCATGAACGTGGGATGCGCTCCACCCATAATCACCGGAATATCCAGAGCCTTTATCCGCTTCGCTATTTTGTACGCCTTAGGAGCCGTGGATGTTATGACCGAAATGCAGACAATATCCGAATTCTCGATAAACACCCAGTCCGGTTCGGACACATCCTCGATAAATGCCTTGACTTCATAACCTCGCTTTTTGAGAATAGTGGACAACAACACAGCGCCGAGCCGGGGCAAATGATACCTGCTGAAGATATGCAAACCGGGTGAACCCGATTCGATAAAAGAAATTCTTTTGATATCCATAGTCTTTCCTTTCCTCTCTAAGCTTCTGTGAGACAACACCGCGTGGTTTGTTCTGCCCCATCACTGAATTATCGGTCCGTGTCAAGCTGCGCATCCCCTGCATGGCATGCGTTTAAATAAAACAGCGGACCTCAGGGCTACAACATGTCGCTTAATACTATCTTTTTTTCTTGTACCAGGTTTTTAAGTTTTATAATCGCCTGATTCTCAATCTGCCGGATACGTTCTCGCGTGAGTCCGAACTGTGTGCTGATACTTGCGAGTGTTTGAGGATCTTCACGGTTCAACCCAAATCTCATTTCTATCACCTTGCGTTCAGTGGTCGGCAATTGCGAAATCCACTCGTTGATATGTTTTTGCCGGCTGCTATCATCGTAAGAACTTTCGGGTGAAGGCGCATTGTTGTCGCTCAGCACGTCCTTGAGCGTATCCTCATTCATATCACCAATATGCGCTTCAAAAGAATAGGCGTCCTGCACAATTTGGGATACCGCTCTCACGCTATGGATGCTAACTACCATCTCTGTGGCAATCTCGTGAGCGCGCGGCTCTCTCCCAAATTGCTGTTTTAAATTCCTTACGGTGCGCGCATATTTATTGGCAATGTACGCAACGTGTACCGGCAGACGGATGATCCTCACTTGGTTCACAATCGCCCGTTCGATGGACTGCCGGATCCACCACCATGCATAAGTACTGAACCTGAACCCGCGCTGGTATTGAAATTTCTCAACCGCCCGGATCAGCCCGATGTTTCCCTCGGCAACGATGTCTTGAAATGGCAATCCACGGTTGACATACCGCTTAGCGATGACTATAACGAGTCTTAAATTAGCTTCTATCATTCGCGCACGCGCTTCTTCGTTCCCGCACGCGACCTTCTTTCCGAGTTCCTGTTCCTGTTCAAAAGTAAGAAGTGCCGTTTTTCGGATTTCTTTCAAGTAATACTTGATCGCGTCCGGGCCACCGCTCGGTTGGGCTGCTTCTTCTCGCCGACTTGCAGCCTCCTCCTCAGGCTCCAGTCTACGTTCTTCCTGGACTGGGTCAGAAACCATCACGTTATCGTCCTGTTGCTCCCATTCACTCATCAACGCCCTCCCTTGTAAAAACTTTCTCGCCAGCTTTGTTATTTGCTGTCAGTTTTTCTATCATTTTACCGATATTATTATCAGGGCATATTGCTATTTCTTCTTATGTTTAATAACCATACAGCCCATAGCGTTAAATGAATCTCAGCTAAAACAAATATTGCAGCGACACTTGCGGAACTTGTTTTTTTCATATCCATTGCTTTTGCCATTTATCCACAAAATATCTCTTCTGTTATCGTTTTTTCTACACTGTTATTTTGGCCGCGTGCGCTTTTACAGGTCCAGTTATCTTCGTATATTATCATTCAGAAAAGACACACTTATTTCTTGTTCGGAACATTCCAAGGAATATGCTGCTTATTTGTTTAACCTTTTATTTTATCTGACGCCCGCGCCATCGTAATCGCTTCCTGCCCTGCTATGGACGCGATGGTGTTAAACTTGACGTCTGGCAGTTCGCCAAGAAGTTCTATTGCCCCGATCAATACGCCAAAAAGGTTAGACTTCAGATGGTTTTCAAAATCCTTACTGGTTTGCCACTCTTCCATGAAGAACATGCCGTTTTCATTCTCCAAGTTCACGTAACAGTTGCAGCTAATGCAACCATGCTCGCGCCGGATCGAACTAGTTACCGCTTGTATTGTTTGAAGAATCTCCTTCCGTTTTTCAGCAGGCACTGTCATCTTAATGTTGGTTATAATCATGTATGGTATCCTTGTGATGTGGATAGAATGATGACACAAAAGATTTTTGCAAAATCACTTAGCGGCCCGCGTAAACGGCAACAATGGCAACTATAGGAAATTCTTCATAAATTGTTTTCGCCCGTATCTCTCACCCTCATCAACTAAATAATCCTTTCCCTTGAATGGCTTTAATCAACGCTACAACAATTGTAGTCACCAAGAGAAAGCGAAGGGCCCCTCACCCACAATATAACTGCCAACCAACCCGAGTCCCCACAGAATTACTGCTACTACAACAATTTTCCATAACATTTTGTCTTGCTTTCGGATTGTTCGGCCAGTTGCCCATTCACATAGAGACCCTGGAATCCATGCGTATCTGAACTCAGCTATCCTGTGCTCATCTGATACTGTTACTCGCTTCACACTCTTAACATTGTTGACGATGTTTCCCATCAGTTCCTTTTGTGACATTTTTTTGCACCGCTTGCTCAGAATCCCAGAGATATTCCCAAACCTAAATATTCAACCTTATGGATATAAAACTGTCCATGCGGATCAAAGCCCTTGTACCACTCGGCCATAACACGTAGGCGGCGCTGTCCTGTGTCGGGATGGCCAAACTCAAAATCAGCCTTAACGCTGGTATCAAGGGCCCAGTCATGCTCTTCCAAGCTCTTTATGTCCAACCCGGCAATCGGTCTACCTTTCGAAAAAACGGTTTGCTGCCGCGATACTCGATTCCCCCGTGGACGCTTAACGGCTTTAGAGTAGATGAGGTCTTATCGATCAGGTACTCACCGCCGCCGTACACCCGGAAGTCTCGCCATTCGCGGGAGTTGTGAGAACAGGAGCTGCAATTGCCAATGACAAAAGTAATGCTCCAAAAAATATTTTTTTCATTGTACTGCCTCCCCAGATGGTGCTTACCCATGGGCAGAATGTGAATGGACATGCTCCTGAGGAGAGTCCTTTTTGGACCGACCGGTCGCTTCTACCAGCATCTCTGCTACACCCGATTTTTGCATCCATGTTTTTTCATCCATGGCCGCGCGAAGAGCAGCATAACCCACGACCGCGTAGACCAAACCCAAGAGCATGCCGAGAACCGCTTTGGTTTCCACAGTCCAAGGCAGCAGAATGAATAGCCCTGCATGGAATATCACCGCACCAACGCCTATGAGGCCAATCACGAGACCCATCCGAATCAGACCGATTGCCGACAACCTGGCTATCTGTACACCGCGTAAGTAGAACTTCGCAGTTTCGATCTTAAACAGATGAATATACAGACGCCGCCAGTTATTCAGCAGCTTGATCGTAATTCCAGCTAGAAGCCCCTTGATCAGGTACATGAACATTGGCCCTCCCGTCAGACAAGGCTACGTGCGATTCCGTCCTAGAATGTAACCGAGTAACACACCGACCACTGCCGATCCCGCGATATACGCCCACGGATTCTGATGAACGTCCTTGTCTACATCGCGAGCAATTTCGCGAGTCTTCTCTATGCCGACTTCCTTGGCATGAGTCGCTGCTTCGAACGCATGGTCTTTGGCGGTAGACAACGATTTCATGAGGTCCATTTCTTTTTCCAGTATCAAGCTCCGAAGATTTGTGTACTTATCAGACATGACCGTCCTCAACTCATCCTTTTTCTGCTTAGCCGCTTCCTCAAGAAGCTTCAGAGCTGCCGAAAAGTTTTCACTGCTTCCTTGTGTCTGTTCCATGATAAACCTCCCATACATTTGTAATTTATTCTTCATGTTGAAGCATTCTTTTCTGACTTATTTCCCCATCATACCGTGCTCCTGACTCTGCTTCAGTCTCATTCCTTCCATCATAGATCCTGCTTCATTCATCTCTCTTAGTTTTATCCGCTGCTCACTAGTCAGTTTTGTTTTATAATCTTCCATGGCCTTTATGTGAAAAAGATACATTTCGGTCTTCAGGATGCCTAACTGTTTTACTTTTGCCTCAACGGCCTTCATGTCCATGGGTTCTTGGTTCAGAAGGTCCTTGAGTTCAATCTGGGCAATACGCATGTCTGCCGTCCTCTTAATGGTCTCTTTCATCATTCTCGTCTTGGTCTCGTTTATAAAGGCTTTTTGCTGTTCATTAAGATTAAGACTTCTCAGATGATCTACTACCATCATCTGATTTTCCATGCCGCAGCCGCTCATGATTTCTGGTTCCATACCATAACTGCTCATTTCCCCATAAGCGAGAGTCCCTAACGCAACAATTGAAACTGCCGCTACCATTGCTGCGAACTTTTTCATTTCAAATCTCCTTTTGGTGTTTTGAGTTTTCAACAACTGTCTGTTTACAAATATAAGATGTCGGCACCTTTGCAGGCACATGCACTCCGTTTTCACTTCCCGATACGTATCCCTGAGAGGGAATTCAAGACTCCGAAGGCACTTAGCAACCAGAGAACCACTGCAATGATTACCACCACATTTAAAATATTTTTTATGGTCGGTTGCATCGGTATGTACTTATTAATCAACCAGAGGACTATTCCGACGACAATAAGAACAATTATTACTTGAACTAACGGCATAGTATTGTTCCTTTCATCCTGTGCATTGGGGGATACCACACCCTTTTCACGAGTAGTGAGCCGTTATAAAAATCTCACTTGTAGGGCTACCCTGGGCATTCCTGAAAGTGAGGAGCTTCTTCAGGAATGTCCTTTATCTATCTTTTTTATCTACTTTTTTCTTCTACCTTCAAAAGGCTCTTAACGGATTTTACACCCCTGATCTGCATGATTTTTCCTATTATCCGATCCTCGGTATCTCTGCTATTCACAAAACCCTGAAGTACAACGTCTCCCTGTGTTGTCGTCACATCGATCTTGAAATACTGGGCAGCCGGGTCTTTAACGATTACATTATTCACTTGCGTGGTAGTAGTAGAGTCATCGATATATTCACCCGCTGTTTCACCTTTCATCATGGCGCAGCCTGAAAAAAACCCTAAACCAAAAACAACGAATATTAAAAGCAAAACAACCTTTTTCATTTCACGCCCCCTGTCTTTCATTGTGCAATCATACGATCGCGATGTTAATAAATGGAACCGAGTCAAATTAGCATCTGCAATTCATTCACGCAGATTTTCGACCCTGTATGATGCTGATCGCAACCACAACAATTGCAAGCACGAGCAAAATATGGATGAGCCCTCCCATGGTGTAACTGCTCACCAACCCCAGCATCCACAGAATCAGCAGTACCATTGCGATTGTCCACAGCATAAAGTCCTCCTTCCGGGCATTCAGACTTTGGTGTTAATCTCCGTCACGGCGCTCGCATTCTGATGAAACATGAACACGGTCTTTACTTTGGCCGCCAATTCAAGTAGCCACCAACACCAGCTGGGATTTGCCACACGTACGTCACTTCGTCTCCGTTGATATTTGCGAACCAATAAGTTGCAGTGCTGATGCCTTAATGCTTATGGAGCATTACAACTATCATGCCAGAAGGAAACATTAGTTTTTGAGAGGAGAAATGTATTGATTATTTGGTTTTTTTGCGGAAGGTGAGCGGTGGTTGGCAAAACAACCCGTCATGCACGGCCGTCGTATTGAACAGAACCGTCAAATGGAACGGGAGATGATCCAAATATGCTATAGGACCAGTTTTGCATTTTTACTCTTTACAAACGTCTTGACACTGAGAAAAGATTTCGAATAAATCTTGCGAAACTATGAAAGCCATAGTCTATGCCAGGAAGTAACCGTTGCGAAAAAAAGCAAATGCCATTTCCCATTTTTTTTATGGACGGTAGATGCCATTTTTTCTCATCCGGCCGCGAAGCGTGCTGGGGTTGAGGCCGAGCATCGCTGCTGCCCCTTTACCCCCTTCAATCCGCCACCCTGCCTTCTCGAGTGCTTGGATGATATGGTCACGTTCGAGATCCACAAGGGCCTTGAAATTTTGCACCTCGTGTTCACCGGGCTGCAGAGAGTTCACGAACCGGTCCAGTATCTGTAACCTAGTACCCTGGCTCGTGATCACTGCCCGCTCGATGATGCTCTCCAACTCGCGCACGTTGCCTGGCCAGTCGTATCCTTGGAGGATATTAAGAGTGTCGTTAGACACGGTTTTAATCTTTTTTCCTGTTTTCTTGTTAAATTTTTCCACAAAGTAATCAACAAGGAGAGGGATATCTTCCTTGCGCTGCCGAAGCGGCGGAATTGTGATTGGGAATACGTTTAGCCTGTAAAACAGGTCTTCACGGAAATTGCCCTTCCGGATCGCTTCTTCCAGATTGCGGTTGGTGGACGCAATAATTCGTACATTGACCTTGATGGTTCTGGGGTCGCCCAGCCGTTCAAACTCTCCGTCCTGAAGCACCCTGAGCAGTTTCGTCTGAAGATCTATCGGCATCTCGCCGATCTCGTCGAGAAAAAGAGTGCTCTTGTCGGCGAGTTCGAATCTCCCCATCTGCCGCTCACTGGAACCAGTGAAGGCACCTTTTTCCCGTCCGAAGAGTTCGCTTTCGATCAGGTTCGCCGGGAGCGCCGAGCAGTTGACCGTTATCATGGGCCAGTCCTTGCGACTGCTCCGGCTATGAATAGCACGCGCTACTGCGCCTTTCCCTGTACCGGTCTCTCCAAGGAGGAGAACGCTGGCGTCCTGAGGCGCCACTTGTTCGACCCGGAAAAAAACATACTCAAGAGCATTGCTTCGCCCGATGATTTCTCCAAAGTTGAACTCCCGGTCTATCACTTTGTGAAGATAGATATTCTCAGACTGGAACCGATCTTTTAACAGCTTAATTTCCGCATACGCTCTTTGGAGTGACTCTTCCCCTTCCCTGCGCTCCTTTATTTCCATGGAGAGCTGCTCGTTTGTCTTGGCCAACTCTTCCGTTCGTTCTTTTATCTTCAGTTCAAGCTCTTCATATACTTTTTTGAGCGCGTCTTCCGCCCGTCTGCGATCGGAGATATCGATAATCGCTGTACGGATAGAAGCGGTGTTGCCGACTATATTCTCCAGTATCACGCTTTGAAGCTGCGCATAGAAAACCATACCATCTTTTTTCCTAAATTTTACTTCACAGCTCTGCCTATCCGTTCTACGAAGAACCGCTTCCAGATGTTTTAAAAAAATTTTACTATCTTCAGCTTCAGAGATAAAACTGATAAATGGCCTCTTATGAAGCAATCCCTTCTCGATTCCCAGCATACGCGCGCCGGTAAGATTTACCTTCTCTATCAACCCCTGTGCATCAATAGTAAAATAACCGATGGGCGCAAAGTCATATAATTCTGCATACTGATTTCTCGATGATTCGAGTTCATCACGGGCCCTGCGCAGTTCCTCATTCTGCATTTCCAGCTCAATCTGATGCGTCCTCAGATCGTGGACAAGTTCCTCTGTGTCCCGGGCGGCAATCGTTTCAAATCTTTCCTGCTGCGTAGGCAGTTTTTCTTCCGTCTCTTCCCGAGGGGAGACGTTCCTGCCTAGTTGTCTGTCCGATGAAGATAATTTTTTCATATTTTCTGTATAGGCGGCATAACGGTAATCTCCATGCTCTCCACAATCGCTACCCATGTGATCACCGCCACGTTGCAGTACAATTTCTTAAAGTATAGCATCTATTATAGCAATACGCCAACGAGCAGGAATAATCCAAAGCAGCAAAGAGATCAAGACAAAAGGCTGTGTCGTGGAAGCAAAAGGCACAGCAGAAACGTACAAGAGCTACGAATATCACAGAGCACATCATCTGCCACCCAATGGCCCTGAAAAAGAGTTAAAGCTTTTCCGCGCAATACAGTGTATTATACATCATCCCAGAGAAGCGTTGATTCAAATATTCTCCGAATTCATCCCTCTCTTCGAAGTATCCACAAGACAGATGTCCGTCACAGAAAAAGACAGATAGGCTGAAAATGTAGCCTGTTGCAGAAAAGAACTCGCCAGATCAAGACATTGATTCTATTGCGGTTAATGCAAACAGACTTTATTACACCGTCATGACTATGGATAGAAAACCATTATTCAAGTAGCTGTTGATACAGTATCATTTCTCATACTGAAGAGACTCGCTTGATCTTCGAAACGTTCGGGAAAGGTTTATGGCCTCGGCCAACAAGTATAATCTGTTATATACTTATGGTATGAGAAACATGGCGATCATACACGCGGATGAGTTGCTTAGGATAATAAATATGTCGCCGTCCGTGTAGATTCAAAAACGTCATTCCCTGCCCTGAGATATTTGTCAAACTTTTCTTTTTGACCATGTTGCCACTTCTCAGCTGATGCCCTCTTGCGCAGTTTGGTTGTTAGCCACTGGGCGGAGTAACAGCTGGAGCAGCTCTAAATACATCATAAGTCATAGATTTGCCCAAAGTATCAATATATTTTTTTACACCGACACTAACTAAGGAGTGCATTCATTGAAATTGAGCAATAAAAACCTTGGCGGAAAGCTGCCTCACGTACTAACACGCCTCCTCGGGAAAAAAATCGGGGAAAAGTGTTCCGTCTACGAACCTCCGCTACGCGCGGAATTGTTCAGTAGCGCCCAAATGGAGCAGCATGGAAAATTGCTTGCGGGTTTACATAAGGTAAACCCTAAACATGCTCCTGACCGTCTCCTGGCGCGACTGGATGAGAATG
>CAZPGZ010000032.1:10054-35622 GCA_964586075.1 uncultured Nitrospiraceae bacterium
AAGGTAAACCCTAAACATGCTCCTGACCGTCTCCTGGCGCGACTGGATGAGAATGAAGGCATCCTGACCGAAACCCGCGATCTTCTGGTTGAAGCGGTTAATACAGACTGTCGTATTACACCTGCAGCCGAATGGTTACTTGATAACTTTTATCTGATCGAAGAGCAAATCCGCACTGCCAAAAGACACTTGCCAAAGGATTATAGCCGGGAACTGCCTCGTTTGCTGACGGGACCTTCAAGTGGACTTCCTCGCGTGTATGACATCGCTTTGGAGACGGTCTCGCACGGTGATGGCCGGGTAGACCCCGAAAGTCTTAGCAGTTTTGTTGCTGCCTACCAGACCATCACTGCCCTGAAACTTGGAGAATTATGGGCGATCCCCATCATGCTGCGATTGGCATTGATTGAGAATCTCCGACGCGTTGGCGCACAGATTGCTGCTGACAAGGCGGATTGCAACCTCGCCGACTACTGGGCCGACCTGATCACTACTGTTGCCGTGAAGGACCCAAAAAGTCTCATTCTGGTTCTCGCGGACATGGCTCGCTCAAATCCTCCGCTCAAAAGCGCTTTTGTCGCGGAATTTGCCCGTCGGCTTCAGGGAAAGGGCCCCGCTTTGGCAATGCCGCTCACCTGGATCGAGCAACACCTGTCAGGGTGCAGTATGACAATTGAGCAGATGGTACAATCGGAAAACCAGCAGCAGGCGGCTGATCAGGTCTCGGTGAGCAATAGCATCGGCAGCCTTCGTTTCCTGGGATCAATGGACTGGCGCGAGTTCGTCGAAGCAATGAGCGTTGTCGAACAGACCCTGCGTCAAGACCCTCAAGAAATATACAGCAATATGGATTTTTCTACCCGCGACCGCTACCGCCATGCGGTCGAAGAAATTGCAAAGGCCGGTCTCCTCTCTGAAGCAGAAGTGGCAGCAAACGCGGTCCGACTCGCGCATGAGAGTAAGGCACAGGGCAACGATGATCGGACGATCCATGTGGGCTATTACCTCATCGACAAGGGGCTTGCGCAGCTTAAGCACCTCGCGAGTGTCCGGTTGTCCGTTTCAGAGTGTTTTTACAGAGTGGGGCTCCGCTTTCCATTATTCTTCTATCTGGGTGCAATCATGCTGATCACGACGATTTTTGCCGGAAGCATGCTGGCGAAGGCAAACGCTGATGGTTTACTTCTTTGGTTATTCATTTTAACAAGCGTGCTCTCGTTGCTGTGTACTAGTCAACTGGCAATCGGCGTGGTGAACTTGCTTGCTACGTTGCTGGTAAGACCGCATACCCTGCCCAGAATGGACTTCTCCAAAGGTATTCCGCCTGAATCGCGGACCTTGGCCATTGTCCCAACCCTGCTCACCAGCAGACGGAACCTTGAGGATTTGTGCGAGGCGTTGGAAGTCAGGTTTCTTGCAAATCGCGGCGAAAACCTCCACTTCGGATTGTTGACTGATTTTCCAGATTCCCCGGAAGAAATAATGCCGGAAGACGGACCGCTCCTGGTGCTCGCCCGTCAGAAAATCGAAGAACTGAATAAAAAGTACGAGTATGAAAAGAATGATGCTTTCTTTCTTTTCCACCGCCCCCGCCGTTGGAATCCTCTGGAAGGTGTCTGGATGGGTTACGAGCGCAAGCGAGGTAAACTTGTTGAATTGAATGCCTTTTTGCGGGATGGATCGCGTGACCGCTTTTCTCTCATCGTCGGCAATACTGCAATGCTACTCAATGTAACGTACGTCATCACCCTAGACACGGATACTCAGTTGCCGCGCGATTCGGCCCGGCAGCTTGTTGGCGCTATGGCGCATCCGCTAAATCGAGCGCACTACGATGAAAGCAAGCAGCGTGTTGTCGCGGGATACGGTATCCTTCAGCCGAGGGTGGTGATAAGTTTGCCTAGCACGAACCGCTCGCGGTATGCACGCATGGAAGGGAGCGAACCGGGCATTGACCCCTATACGCGTGCTGTCTCGGATGTTTACCAGGACCTCTTCCTTGAAGGATCCTTTATCGGCAAGGGGATCTATGACGTCGATGTGTTCGATCGAGCGCTGAACGGACGCTTCCCCGAGAACCGGATTCTGAGCCACGATCTTATAGAAGGATGTTACGCTCGGGCCGGGCTTTTAAGCGACGTAACGGTGTACGAGGACTATCCGTCCAGCTATAGCTCGGATGTAAGCCGCCGCCACCGGTGGATTCGCGGAGATTGGCAACTTCTCACCTGGTTGCGAGCGAAAGTTCCCGGTCCCGACGGACGGCGCATGAAAACTCCTCTCTCACTGCTGTCCCAATGGAAGCTTTTCGACAATCTTCGGCGCAGTCTTGTGCCTTCCGCCTTAACGCTTCTCTTTATGCTCAGTTGGACAGTCTTGTTTTCACCCTGGTTCTGGACCGTATCACTGATTGGTATTATCTTGATCCCTTCTCTCCTTTCCACTCTCCTGGATTTGCTTCAAAAACCGCGCGACGTGCTTCCGTTGCAGCATCTCACTGCTGTGGGAGCATCCTTTGCCCGACGCTTTGCTCGCGATCTGCTTGCGATTGCGTGCCTCCCCTATGAGGCTTTCTTTAGTCTGGACGCGGTTGCGCGTACAATAGGAAGGATGCTCGTCACACACAAACGGTTTCTAGAATGGGCCCCTTCAGGCGACCAAGGCCAACAGAGCCGAACGGACCTCGCCGCTTTTTATCGGACAATGTGGTTCGCCCCCTTTCTTGCGGCTACCATGATGACCTATCTGACGTTTTCGAATCCGACCGTGTTAGAAGCAGCCGGACCGCTCCTGGCTCTCTGGTTTGCTTCACCCCTCATGGCGTGGTGGATCAGTCAGCCTTTTACGCACCACGAAGCACGATTAACTGCCGACCAGACTCGTTTTCTCCGAAAACTTTCCCGAAAAACCTGGGCCTTCTTCGAGACGTTCGTCGGCCCGGAGGACAATTGGCTACCGCCTGATAACTATCAGGAGTATCGCGCTGCCGTGGTCGCGCACCGCACGTCGCCGACCAACATGGGTCTCGCACTGCTTGCGAATCTATCCGCGTACGATTTTGGCTACATCCCTTTCGGACAACTCGTCGAGCGCACGGATAAAGCCTTCTTAACAATGGAAACTTTGGATCGGTACCGGGGCCACTTTTACAACTGGTATGATACCCAATCTCTGAAGCCACTGCTCCCTGCTTATATTTCGACGGTGGACAGTGGGAACCTCGCCGCGCATCTGCTCACCTTGCGACAGGGACTGCTCGCACTTCCCGACCATAAGGTACTCCATCCAAGATTATTTGACGGGCTGAGCGATACCCTGCAAATTTTCATGGACGCTGCGGGAGGAGCAGGTTCCCTCATCAGGATTGCGCAATTTCAAAAAGACTTAAAATCCATGTGTACGTCCCCGCCGACTACGCTCGCGGCTGCACGGCTCTATCTTGATCAACTGGCAACATCCGCCGCGGAAGCGGCCTCAGACTTCGACTCTCAAAGCCAGAATCCTGAAAACCAGGCGGGCTGGTGGTGGTGGGTACATGCCCTCGTTCGACAGTGCCAAGCTGCCCTTGATGAGCTGTTCTTCCTCACGCCGTCAGTAATTAGCAACAATAATGACAGCCCAACACTGCGCGAACTGGCAAGAGGGGGAAACCAGAACGCCGAGTCAAGGATAACTGCCATCGAAGCTCTTGCTATGAGATGCGAAAAACTCAGCCGCATGGAGTATGACTTCCTATTCGATGAGTCGACCCATCTCCTGTCCATCGGGTACAATGTTAGTGAGCGCCGGCGTGACGCGAGTTATTATGATTTACTTGCTTCGGAAGCCCGACTATGCTGTTTCGTAGGAATCGCGGGGGGACAACTGCCGCAAGAAAGCTGGTTTGCTCTTGGGCGCGTGCTCACAATCGCCGGAGAAGGACCGGTCCTGCTTTCATGGAGCGGTTCGATGTTCGAGTACCTCATGCCACTTCTTGTGATGCCGGCATACGAGAACACCTTGCTCGATCAGAGTTGTCGGGCAGCGGTAAAGAGACAGATCGAATATGGGAAGCTGCGCGGCGTTCCGTGGGGCATATCGGAATCCGGCTACAATCTGGTCGATGCACATCGCGATTATCAATATCGAGCTTTTGGCGTGCCTGGCTTGGGGCTCAAACGCGGACTCTCCGAGGATGTGGTAATTGCGCCCTATGCCTCGGCGCTTGCGCTTATGGTGGCACCCGAGGAGGCATGCCTGAACCTGCAGCGACTCGCTGCAGAAGGGTATGAAGGGAAATTTGGTTTTTTTGAAGCAATCGATTATACGCCCTCTCGTCAACGACGCGAACAAGCGAGTGCCGTGGTCCGCTCATTCATGGCACATCACCAGGGCATGAGCTTTCTCTCGTTGGCCTCCGTGCTCCTGGACCATCAGATGCAGAAACGGTTCGAGTCTGATCCGGAGTTCCAGTCAACCTTACTGCTGCTCCAGGAGCGTGTGCCAAAGAACACAGCGTTTTATTCGCACACTAACGAGCTTTCCGAGATCCGTCCGGCCTCCAACGGTCCGGAGATGCCGATGCGCATACTGAACAGCCCCGATACGACCATTCCGGAAGTGCAGTTATTATCCAACGGTAGATACCACGTGATGGTCACGAATGCAGGGGGCGGTTACAGCCGATGGAAAAATATCGCTGTCACCCGCTGGCGCGAAGACAGTACCTGCGACAATTGGGGCACGTTCTGCTATATCCACGACGTGTCGAGTGGAGAATTCTGGTCGACCGCGTATCAGCCGACGCTTAAAAGCTCAAAGAATTACGAAGCAATTTTTTCCGAAGGACGGGCAGAATTTCGCCGCCAAGACCATGACTTCACCACACACACCGAAATCGCTGTCTCACCCGAAGACGATATCGAGCTGCGCAGGATTACGATCACCAACCGTGGCAGAAAACGCAGAAAAATCGAGGTCACGAGTTACGCGGAAGTCGTCCTCGCACCCCCTGCTGCGGACGCACTGCATCCGGCGTTCAGCAATCTTTTTGTTCAGACGGAAATTATTCCCGACAGGTGGGCGATCCTCTGCACCCGCCGTCCTCGTTCCCGGGACGAGCACACGCCATGGATGTTCCATCTCATGGCTGTCCAGGGGGCGGTAACCGGTGAAGTTTCCTTCGAGACCGATCGGATGCGGTTTATCGGCCGCGGAAACAGCGTTGCCAATCCTCAGATGATGAGCAGGTCTACTTCACTCTCAGGAAGCCAGGGTTCGGTGCTCGACCCAATCGTCGCTATTCGGTGTAGAATAACTCTCGATCCGGAGGAATCGGCAACAATCAATATGGTGACCGGTATCGGCGATACCCGCGACATCTGCATGGGCCTCGTAGAAAAATACCAGGACCGGCGGCTGGCAAACAGGGTCTTTGATCTTGCATGGACTCACGGCCAAGTGCTGTTGCGCCAGATCAATGCCACAGAAGCCGATGCGCAGCTTTACGGACGACTTGCCAGCTCCATTCTCTACGCCAATACTTCACTGCGCGCCGATCCTGGCGTGATCCTCAGGAACCGCCGTGGGCAGTCAGGCCTCTGGGGCTACTCCATTTCCGGAGATATCCCCATCGTACTGCTGAGGATTGAAAATCCTACCAATATCGACATAGTACGCCGCCTCGTTCAGGCCCATGCATACTGGCGTCTCAAAGGCCTCGCCGTGGACTTGGTTATCTGGAACGAAGACCATGTCGGTTACCGGCAGATTCTGCAAGAACAAATATTGGGACTGATTGCTGCAGGAATTGAGTCGACCATTACTGAACGCCCGGGTGGCATTTTCGTAAGAGCCGCGGACCAAATAGCCGTCGAAGACCGTATCCTGCTCCAAGCAGTCGCCCGTGCCATCATCACAGACAGACTCGGTCCCCTTGAAGTCCAGCTTGAACGCCGCGCGATAATGTCAACAACGCCACCGGACCTGATACCCATTCGCGACCACAGCCCTGTTTCCTCGCCGACTCCGGCACCAACCCACAGAAATCTGCTCTTCTTTAACGGATTCGGAGGATTCACTCCTGACGGCCGCGAGTACATTATCGTGAGTGATAATTGTCAGGCAACCCCAACGCCTTGGGTGAATGTGATCGCAAATCAAAATTTCGGGACAATCATTTCGGAAAGCGGGATGGCCTACACCTGGTACGAAAATGCCCACGAATTCCGCCTTACTCCCTGGCATAACGATCCCGTGAGCGATTCAAGCGGAGAAGCCTTTTACCTGCGCGATGAAGAGAGTGGTCGATTCTGGTCCCCTACGCTCTTGCCATGCCGCGGAACAGCGCCGTATGTCAGCCGTCACGGATTCGGCTACAGCGTTTTTGAGCATGAAGAGGACGGAATCAACTCAGAGGTATGGGTATATATTGCAATAGATGCATCGATCAAATTTACAGTACTGAAGCTTAAAAATAGATCAGGCCGAGTGCGACGTCTCTCCGCAACCGGATACGTGGAGTGGGTGCTGGGCGATCTGCGAGAGAAAACAGCATTGCAGGTGATCACTGAAATTGACGCCAAAACCGGAGCAATTTTTGCTCGAAATCCCTATAACACGGAATTTGCCGATCGGACAGCCTTCTTCGACGTGAACGAACCTACCCGGACCGTGACCGGTAACCGAACGGAATTCCTCGGGCGAAACGGCATGCTTCGAAAACCGGCTGCAATGACTCGAACGCAGCTTTCCGGCAGGGTAGGTGCTGCTCTCGATCCCTGCGCCGCTATACAAGTCCCCTTCGATCTCGATGACGGGCAGGAGAAAGAAATTATCTTCAGACTCGGCGTAGGAATAAACTCCGATGACGCGGGTAACCTGATACGCCGATTCCGGGGTTCCGTTTGCGCGCACGGAGCTCTTGAAAAAGTTTGGGAATATTGGAATCGCACTCTCGGAGCGGTGCAGGTGGAAACGCCGGACCAATCCATAAACATGCTGGTTAACGGCTGGCTTATTTATCAAACATTAGGATGCCGTCTCTGGGCGCGAAGCGGATACTACCAGTCCGGAGGAGCATTTGGTTTTCGCGACCAACTGCAGGACGTGATGGCTCTTCTCCATGCCGAACCTCAGCTTGTACGCAAGCACCTCATCCTTTGTGCCGCCCATCAGTTCAAGGAAGGAGATGTTCAGCATTGGTGGCATCCTCCGACAGGGCGTGGTGTCCGTACTCGCTGTTCGGATGATTTTCTCTGGCTCCCCCTGGCCGCATGCCGCTACGTTCTGAGTACAGGAGACACAGGCGTGCTGGATGAAATCATCCCTTTCATCGAGGGTCGCCTGGTAAACCCTGACGAGGACTCATATTATGATATTCCCCACGCTTCTAACGAGAAGGCAAGTCTATACGATCATTGTGTACGGGCCATTTTAAGGGGCCTCAGCCTCGGCGAACACGGCCTGCCGCACATGGGTTCCGGCGATTGGAACGACGGCATGAATCTGGTGGGACAGCACGGCAAGGGTGAAAGCGTCTGGCTCGCATTCTTCTTATATGAAGTGCTTGTTCGATTTTCGGATATCGCACGCCTGCACAGCGATTCACCCTTCGCCGAGCGTTGCCAAGAGGAAGCGGCAAGTTTGCAAAGAAATATCGAAAAACATGGCTGGGATGGCGAATGGTATAGGCGTGCTTTTTTTGACGACGGCACTCCTCTCGGTTCAGCAATCAATCCCGAATGCCGCATTGATTCCATTGTGCAAAGCTGGTCTGTACTCTCCGGTGCCGGAAAGACTGAACATTCCCGAACGGCAATGGAAGCGGTGAATAAACTTCTTGTGCGACGGGAACAGGGCCTAATCCAGCTCCTGGATCCGCCATTCGATAAATCAGCTTTGGATCCAGGATATATCAAAGGATATGTCCCGAGTGTAAGGGAGAACGGCGGGCAATATACACATGCTGCGGTCTGGACTGTGATGGCTTTTGCCGCACTGGGCGACAGCCGTCGTGCGTGGGATCTGCTGACGATGATCAATCCGATAAACCATGCGAAATCCCCTGAAAAAATTGCGATTTACAAAGGTGAACCCTATGTTGCAGCCGCTGACGTATATGCGGCATCTTCGCACAGTGGGCGAGCGGGATGGACTTGGTATACGGGATCAGCCGGGTGGATGTATCGGCTTATCGTGGAGTCACTTCTCGGGCTGCGAGTGGAAGCTGACAAATTATACTTCGAACCCTGCCTGCCCGCAGAGTGGGATGCATTCACAGTGCGCTATCGGTACCGAGAAACCTTCTATCATATTTCCGTCCGCCAAAAGCGTGACAACAGCCTGCCGAGTGTAATTGTGGATGGCATTGCGCAATGCGATAAAACTATTTCCCTTGTCGACGACCGGCGGAAACATTCTGTGGAGGTGAATCTTACGCGAGGCTAAATTCTTTTCTTGTGGATTAACATCGTAAAGAGACTTACTCATTTGATACTTAATTGTAATTATCAAACACCTGAGGATCTGAATTGACCTCCCACCGGAGAATTAGGCCGTCGGAAAGTGGAGAATTCTGCCAAAATAGACTTTGGGGAGAAGGATTTTGCCATGAAAAATAAGAAATAAACCATTTAGACATTCAGCCCTCCTTATAAGTGATTTATAAGTGCCACGATATATAATGAGTACAACTTGGCACAAACCCCTGCAAATCGCTTAAAAAGAAAAACCCCTGATATTCAATAAATTTATTGAAATATCAGAGGCTAAGTATTAAATATATTTTTGCATTTAATTCTCAAAATCCTCCGGGGGCAACTCCATGTCGGTTCGATTCCGACCGCCGGCACCAAAAAATTCCAATAAAGATCGGCTTCTATGCCGGTCTTTTTGTTTTGACAGTAACGTGTCTCAGCAATTCACCATAGACACGCCAAGTCCTCCTGTCCCCATCTCCCGCAGTTTTGCCGGCATTGCCTTGCCGGCCTCAAGCATGGCGGCAATAACGCGGTCCAGGTCCTCCCAGTGCTGCGAGGCTATTTCGTTTTTTGCGATGATCCATGCGTTGTACGCCTTGATGGCTCCGAAAGCGTTTCTTTCGATGCAGGGAATCAGCACAAATCCGCCCACCGGATCGCAGGTCATGCCAAGATGATGCTCAAGGGCGATTGTCGCCGCGTTCTCTGTTACGTCCAGCGATGCGCCGGCAGCATAAGCCAGCATGGCGGCAGCCATGGATGAAGCGACTCCGATCTCCCCCTGGCAGCCCACTTCCGCCCCGGCTATGCTCGCGTTATTCTTGCACAAGAAGCCCACCAGCCCTGCCGCCATCAAGCCTTTTCGCAAGGCGGCCTGAGAAAGTTTCATTTTGTTTTTCATGACGTAAAGAATTCCGGGCATCGTCCCGGCAGACCCGAGAGTAGGGGCTGTTACGGCAAGCCGGCCGGCCGCGTTGCCTTCGGAAACCGCCAGGGCGTAGCTTGACAGCTCTCCCATAAAACGTTCATCGTTTTTCATGGCACGGGATTTTTTATAAATCAGCTTTGCTTTGCGGTGCACCTCAAAAGGTCCGGGAAGTACTCCTTCCTCGTTCAGTCCAAGACGAACACCGTGCAGCATGGTATCAATCACCAGGTCAAGATGGCCGTTTATCTCCTTCTCGGATACCTGCAATATCGCCATCTCGTTTTCCATCAGAATTTCATGAAGTTTTTTATTCTTTTCTGCCGCAATCTTCCGGAATGCGGTCATGCTCCCAAAAGAATAAACCGGTTTGCCGCGTTCCGGCGGTCGCTCTCCTTTATAGGAGAAGAATCCTCCCCCGGTTGAATAATACTCGCGCTCGAACAACACGTTTCCATCCCGCCCCAAGAGCCGCAGAATCATCGTGTTTGCATAAGGAAAGTCATGCTCTATCTTGTCCCATACGATATTGACGCCCGAAAGTTCGAAGCGTTTTCCTCTGATCTCCGTGGTGCGCACCTTTGCGGTGTTTTGCAAATCGTCCATAAGCGCCGTGCTGCACGTCTCCGGGCGCTCGCCCAACAGCCCGGCAAGCACCGCCCTGTCGGTTCGGTGGCCTTTACCCGTGGCGCTGAGACTCCCGAAAAACCTGACCTCAATTTTCTCGGACAGCCGGAATTGCTCATCAGGCAGTGTTTGCAGGGCATCGCGGAAGTTGCTCGCAATCCGTATAGGGGCCACCGTGTGCGAACTGGAAGGGCCGGGACCCACCTTGAACAAATCCCTGAGCGTCGTGGTAATTTCTCCGGCTGGCGGCCCGGCATAGCAGAACCCTTTTGGCAGTTCGGTAATAGCTGCTGCCGGTATTCCACGGGCTCTTGATGTGCATGGAGAGAGCAACAATCCTCCGGCAACCGGCGACATCATGGCAATTCTCAGAAAATTTCTACGGTCCATACATTCCTCCTTTATCAGGAATTAAGGAGAGACAAATCTCTCCGGGAAAACTTCGGTTCCGACACCGTTCTCAGCAGAGGATGTTGTTGGAAACATGGTTCTAAAAACGCTTTTCTTTTCTCTCAAAATCACCGTATGCCAGCACTCGCGAGTGATTGGGCACACTGCAAATCGTTAACTCAGGCAATCCTGGCTATTGCCGCCGCTGCGAGTCAATAAGCTTGTAATTCTTTTTTCTAACATCAGAGAGGATGTTGTCCGCGTTGTCAACGGGCACACCGATCATGGTAAGAGCATCATGTGCTAGGCGCAGACTGCTTTCCAGCGCCTCCGGCAGAGCTCTTGTTGCGCCGGCTTGTACGAGCCTGCTGCTCGACTCAAGATCTCTCGCTCTGGCTATTATTGATATGCCTGGATAGTTGTTTCTTATATGGGAGACGGCCTGAAGAGCAACCTGTTCTTTATCAACGGTAAGGACGATGAGCGCAGCCTGCTCAGCGTGAAGAGCTGCCAAGACCTGAGGGTTTGCGATATCACCGTAAAAAACAGGAAATCCGTCCGCTTTTCCTTTTGCTACTTGCTCCGCGTTATTATCGAGAACAACGATGGGCACTCCGCTGGCATGCAGCAGTACGGCTACTACATGCCCCACTCTTCCGTAGCCTCCTATTATTACTCTACCTTTGGGTTCGCCACTCTGTTTCAGCCCGGATAAATCAGCGCTGTTTTCTTGTCTGTGAGTAAAACGATCAGCTAAAAAGTAACCGAGCTTTGTTATTAATGGAGTCAAAAGCATGCTGACTGATATCACCCCGATACACATGACGAAGGTATCATTGT
Organism: uncultured Nitrospiraceae bacterium; assembly: GCA_964586075.1. Lineage (GTDB taxonomy): Bacteria > Nitrospirota > UBA9217 > UBA9217 > UBA9217 > JBAZLV01. The sequence continues at coordinate 21,296 of CAZPGZ010000032.1, forward strand.
CTATAACAGATAATGCCTTAGCCGAACTTAATAAAACAAAACCGAATTCTCCTCCTTGGGCAAGAAGAAAAGAAATTCTGGTAGCGGGACCGAATTTCATGCCAAAGAGAAGACAGAGCACAAACATGACGGCAATTTTAATGATGAGGACTGCCGCAACAAATTGGAAAAAGAGAATCGTATTTGCGGTTATAAATCTCGCGTCAATGGACATGCCGACCGCTACAAAGAAAAGACTTATGAGAAGCCCTTTGTACGGTTCAATATATGCTTCAAGCTGAACACTGTACCGGGAACCCGACAAAAGCATTCCCATCATAAAGGCGCCAAGGGCAAAGGAAAGACCTGCTTTATGCATGGCCCACGCGGCAAGCAGGACAGCCAGCATGGCTACCAATGCAAAACCCTCCCGGTTTCGTTGGCGCGCCAATCGATCTAAAGCCGCAGGAATAACATACTTGCCGAAACCCCACACGAGGACCAGAAGGCCTATGGTTATTGCAACCTGCTTCCAACCGGGAATGCTTGCTGCAAAAGTTTCTGAGGTTGCCAGCAGAGGAAGAGCAGCCAGCAGGGGAACTATGGCGAGGTCCTGCATAATAAGCACTCCGAAAGCAGCGCTCCCATGAGGGCTTGCAATCTCCCCTTTGTTTTGCAGGATTTGCATGATCAACGCCGTAGAAGACAACGCCATGGTGAAACCTGTGAATAGTGCGGTCTTCCAGGATGCATGGTTGAGCATCGCAAAACCTGTTATTACGAGTGCGGTGAAAATAATCTGAAGAGACCCCAAACCAAAAACGTAATTCCTTAAAGCCCAGAGCCGGGATGGGCGAAACTCAAGGCCGATAACAAAGAGCAACAGTATTATGCCAAGCTCAGTGAAACTTCGAATCCCTTCGACGTTGCTTGTAATAGTCGGGCCGGGTGTATTTGGACCAACAATGATGCCCGCGACAAGAAGTCCTGCTATCGTTCCTAATCCGAAGTGCTTGAAAAGGACGACCATCAGAGAAGCAGCAATCAGCAAAATTACAGCCGATGATATAAAGCTTTCTATTTCCACGCAGTAGACACCTTTCTTTGCCTGCAACACCTACTGTCTGCAACTAATTCATATTGAAGCCGTAAATAGCTTTCATATATATATTTTTAGTGTACTATTGAATATTTCAAAAGTAAAGCACTTGTACATTACCCACATTGAGATTTCTGCGCTTTTTCTCCAGCGACATCGCGATTTGCGTGGTAATCCTGTTTTTCCTTCACCTCACTCCCTGCAGCAAAGCAACTTGGGTAAAGCTGTCGAGCAGCGCAGGACTATCCATATAATTTATCCTGACAAACAGGACCAGTCAAACCGGTTTTGCCGCATAGCTGCAACAACTCGGATTATGTCCCTCGCGCCACAAATCAGATCCAGAAATAGCGATGCCGCTTGGGTGTCCACGATGGGCTTTCTTTGACTTCCTCAAGTAAGATTTAGATTATATGCATGTTAGAAAGCTGCGGTATCTGTAAACTGCACGCGCTGTTTTATGACTCTTCTTAAGTGCTTCCCTCAAAAAAATCTTTATATAATCTTTATACTTTTCCCTGTTTTTTTAGCAGCAATTTAATATCGCTTATGCTTATATTTTCTTGCAGGGAGGCAAATTATGGATTTGCTTTATTTCGGCATTTGCACAGTCTTGTTTATCCTCAGTTGGCTTTTTGTAAAACTGATTGAACGGGTGTAGGACAATTATATGGAACTATTTTACTGGATAGGTGGAATTCTCGCTGTAGGCCTTTTGGTCTACCTTATTATAGCTCTGCTGAAACCGGAGATATTCTCATGACGGTAACCAATATCATGCAGATAGCGCTCTTCTTTACTGCGTTGCTGCTTCTTGCAAAACCGCTTGGGGTCTATATGGCGCGGGTTTATGAAGGCCAACCCTTATGGATGGGTCGTGCGCTCGCTCCTATCGAGCGCTTTATTTATCGGCTGAGCGGCATAAAAACCGACGAGGAAATGGACTGGAAAAAGTATGCATTGTCCGTGCTCCTGTTCAGCGCAATGGGTTTCTCTCTGCTTTATATCTTGCAGCGCACCCAGGGAGTGCTCCCGCTAAATCCTCAAAAGTTCGGCGCCGTTTCTCCGGATTCTTCTTTTAACACTGCCATAAGCTTTATCACGAATACCAATTGGCAGGGGTACAGCGGAGAAACGACAATGAGCTATCTCACCCAAATGGCCGGGCTTACGGTGCAAAATTTCGTTTCCGCTGCGACAGGCATGGCAGTGCTTGTTGCCTTGATTCGTGGTTTTAAACGCTCCGCGGCGTCGACAATCGGCAATTTTTGGGTTGATCTCACCCGATCTACCTTGTACATTCTGCTTCCGCTTTCGCTGATCTATGCGCTCCTGCTTGTTTCACAAGGAGTTGTCCAGACGTTCAGCGAGTATAAAACCGTAACGCTCACGCAGCCCATTAACTATGATAGCCCTCAGTCCGATCAGAAAGGGAATCCTGTTAAAGACAAACGCGGGAATCCGGTCACTGTGAAGGTCGAGCAAAAGAGTCAGGTCATCCCGCTTGGACCTGCGGCTTCTCAAATAGCGATTAAACAACTCGGCACTAACGGCGGCGGTTTTTTTAATGTAAATTCTGCCCATCCATTCGAGAATCCGTCAGCTTTTACAAATTTTCTCGAGGTGCTTGCAATACTTCTTATACCTGCGGCTCTTTGCATTACATTTGGCAAAATGATCGGCGATCTGCGCCAGGGATGGGCATTGCTTGCAGTTATGACAATCGGGCTCATCACACTGATGGTGCTCTGTACGGGAAGCGAACAGGCGGGGAATCCGAGGTTCGCTCGTTTCGATATTGATCAGCAGCAGACTGCGATGCAGCCCGGCGGCAATATGGAAGGCAAGGAAGCCCGGCTTGGAATTGCCGAGTCTGCAATGTGGGCCACAGCGACTACGGCTGCATCCAATGGATCCGTAAACTCAATGCATGACTCCTATACGCCTATGGGCGGACTCTATCCCATGGTGCTGATGCAGCTTGGCGAAGTTATATTCGGCGGCGTGGGGTCGGGGCTTTACGGCATGCTGATCATGGCTATCATCACGGTTTTCATAACCGGTCTCATGGTTGGCCGCACGCCGGAATATCTGGGTAAAAAGATCGAAATATTTGAGATGAAAATGGCATCGCTTGTCGTGCTTATTGTTAATGCATTGGTAAAGGTGGGCACGGCGGTCGGAGTTGCAACTGCGGTCGGTGTGGCCGGAATTCTAAATCCCGGACCGCACGGTTTTTCGGAAATTCTTTATGCCTTTTCATCAGCTGCGAACAACAATGGCAGTGCGTTTGCGGGCCTGAGCGCAAATACGGTCTTTTATAACACAGCGCTGGGTCTCGCCATGTTTATAGGCCGTTTCTGGATCATTATTCCAGTACTTGCGATTGCCGGATCGCTTGCAAAAAAGAAATTGGTCCCAATCAGCTCAGGGACACTTCCTACGCATACACCGCTATTTGTTGCACTCTTGATCGGGGTGATTATTATCATCGGTGCACTGACGTTCATGCCTGCGTGGGCCTTGGGACCGATTGCTGAGTATCTGGCAGGTGGGCAATGAGGATCGCCATGAGAAATAAATCAAAAAAAAGATCTCTTTTCGAACCTTCAATCGTAAAGCAAGCGTTGTGGAGTTCAATTAAAAAACTCAACCCTGCTTATATGATAAAAAATCCGGTAATGTTCGTTGTAGAGATAGGAAGTATACTTACGTCTTTATTGTTTATGCATGCCGTTGTGATAGGAAACGCTGAAACACACTTGTCATGTATGCTGCAGATAACTATTTGGCTGTGGATTACAGTTATTTTTGCGAATTTTTCCGAGTCTCTGGCAGAGGGGCGGGGCAAGGCCCAGGCAGATGCCTTGCGCAACACACGCAGGGATGTCATGGCCAAGCGGCTGCAAAAGCCGGATTCAAAGGAACAAATCACGCAAGTGGTCTCTTCTCAGCTCAATCAAGGCGATATTGTCCTTGTCGAGGCCGGAGAGATTATCCCGATGGATGGAGAAGTAATCGAAGGCGTTGCTTCAGTCAACGAAAGTGCAGTAACTGGTGAGAGTGCTCCGGTAATACGAGAAAGCGGCGGGGATCGGAGTGCAGTTACCGGTGGAACAACCGTGCTGTCTGATTGGCTGGTAATCAGGATTACGTCAAAACCCGGCGAAACCTTTCTGGACAGAATGATCAGCATGGTGGAAGGGGCAAAAAGGCAAAAAACACCGAACGAAATTGCACTCGATATTCTCCTGGCCGGAATGACGATTATCTTTTTGTTTGTTACCGTGACCCTTATTCCTTATTCACTCTTCAGCATACAAGCTGCCGGCCATGGCGAGCCGGTCAGTATCACGGTGCTCGTGGCGCTCCTTGTATGCCTTATTCCGACGACGATAGGAGGCCTGCTTTCGGCCATTGGCATTGCAGGCATGGACAGAATGATCCAGGCAAATGTCATTGCGATGTCGGGAAGAGCCGTAGAAGCTGCCGGAGACGTCGATGTATTGCTTCTCGACAAAACAGGCACTATTACGCTCGGCAACCGGCAGGCTACGGCGTTTTTACCCGCATCCGGTGTAGAGGTTAAGCACCTTGCGGATGCGGCCCAGCTTGCTTCTCTGGCAGACGAAACACCTGAAGGAAGAAGCATCGTCGTGCTGGCAAAAGAGAAATACGGATTGCGCGAGCGGGATATTCGTGGTCTCGGCGCCGTATTCATTCCTTTCACTGCGCATACGCGTATGAGCGGAGTTAATTTTGATTCCCGCGAAATACGCAAGGGTGCTGTCGATGCAATAGAAGCATATGTAAGAGATAAAGGCGGCATATTCCCCGCCGAAGTCCATTCTCTGGTAGATGATATCGCAAAGCAGGGAGCTACCCCGCTCGTTGTGGCCGAAGGGGCGACGGTGCTCGGAGCAATTCAGTTGAATGATATCGTTAAAGGTGGCATCAAAGAACGCTTTGCCGAAATGCGTAAGATGGGAATCAAAACGATCATGATTACCGGCGATAATCCGATGACGGCTGCAGCGGTTGCCGCGGAAGCGGGAGTGGATGATTTTCTTGCCCAGGCGACGCCTGAGGCAAAGCTCAAGCTCATTCGCGAACACCAGGCCGGCGGTAAACTTGTGGCAATGACCGGTGACGGCACGAACGATGCTCCGGCACTTGCACAGGCAGACGTTGCAGTCGCCATGCATTCCGGCACCCAGGCTGCAAAAGAAGCCGGCAACCTTGTGGATCTGGACTCCAATCCGACAAAGCTTATACAAATCGTTGAAATCGGCAAGCAGCTTCTGATGACTCGCGGTACGCTCACGACCTTCAGTATTGCAAATGATGTGGCAAAATATTTTGCAATCCTGCCCGCCGCTTTTATTTCCATTTATCCACAACTTGCCGCTTTTAATATTATGGGTTTAGCGACGCCTCAAAGCGCTGTCCTGTCGGCAGTGATATTTAATGCACTCATCATTATTATTTTGGTGCCGCTTGCGCTTCGAGGGGTCAAATATCGTTCTCTGGGGGCTGAGATTGTGTTGCGCAATAATGCCCTGGTGTACGGCATCGGCGGATTAGTAGTTCCGTTTATCGGCATCAAGCTGCTCGATATGCTTATAACAGCGTTGCATATTGTTTAAATATCACGGCAAACCGGAGTTAAAAATATGTTCACCCTATTTCGCAATTCACTTATGTCTCTGCTTCTGTTCACCCTGCTTACGGGAGTTATCTATCCAGCGGCGATAACCGGGATTGCTCAGGTTGTATTTCACCATCAGGCGAACGGCAGCATTATCATAAGCAATGGGACGCCTGTCGGTTCAGAACTGATCGGCCAGGAATTTAGTGATCCAAAGTACTTCTGGGGCAGATTATCCGCAACGACATTATATCCATATAACGGCAGTTCTTCATCGGGTTCTAATCTTGGCCCAAACAGCCCGGATATTATGAAGGCCGTACAAGGCCGGATTGATGCACTTCGCGCCGCCGATCCCGGCAATAAGACGAATATCCCGATTGATCTTGTTACTGCGTCAGGAAGCGGTCTTGATCCCCATATCAGCCTGGCTGCGGCGGAGTATCAAATACATAGGGTGGCTACGCTTCGCGAACTTGATGAGCAAAGATTAAAGACTCTTACCGAACAATACACGCAAGGACGCTGGCTCGGTATCTTTGGAGAGCCGGTAGTTAATGTCCTGCAATTAAATCTGGCGCTCGACAAGCAACAATAATGAAGGAGAACGAAATGAAAAAAGCGATATATGTATTTACCATCCTGATCTTTTTTTTCGGCATTGCAATGCCGTTGACCGCTCATGCAACCTCCTATGTCCCCTTTGTTGAAGAACATCGCCAGTTAAAAGAAAAAGCTTCCATGAAAGCTGGGTCGGTTCTTTACTTGTTTCACAGCGGGATAAATAACCTGGTAACGACGGTACCGGTAGGTGATACGATTGCAGTTTACCGCAGAGATATGTCTTACGAGCTGATTCCTGTAGGAAAAATTAAGATCCTCTCGTATGCGGGAGAAAATACCATCAAAGGAATCGTCGTTGAAGGAGAAATCATGCCCGACGACATCGCCGTAAAAGGAAAAACAGCGCTGCTCGTGATATTTCCGGATGCGGGTTGCAATAATTAAAAAAATCACCCGGGAATCAAAAAACATGTCAAAATAGTATCAGACCAAAATTGTGCCGTCCAGCGGGGAGTTTGTACAAACTATGGAAGAACGCAGGCCTGATCCGGACCAATTGCTTCGGCAGGTTCATGAAAACGAAGAACGGAGCAACCAAGGCAAGCTCAAGATTTTTTTCGGTGCTGCTCCCGGTGTCGGCAAAACATACGCCATGCTGGAGGCGGCCCACGAAAAAAAAGCTGAAGGTAGTACTGTGCTCGTTGGAATTGTGGAGACTCACAGACGCAGGGAAACTGAGGTGCTGCTCGAAGGCATGGAAGTTCTCCCCCGGATAAAGTCACAGTACCGCGGCAAAACTTTGGAGGAATTCGACCTGGATGCCGCGCTTTCGCGCAAACCGCACATTATCTTGGTCGATGAACTGGCCCACACCAACGCTCCCGAATCGCGCCACAAGAAACGTTGGCAGGATGTCATGGAACTGCTTGAGGCCGGAATTCACGTCTATACTACTATCAATGTGCAGCATATCGAAAGCCTGAATGACGTCGTCTCGAAAATTACTAAAGTTAATATACGGGAGACTGTCCCTGACTCCATAATTGACCGGGCTGATGAAATTGAGCTTATCGATCTTCCTCCCGATGATCTCCTCCAGCGCCTCAAAGAAGGAAAAGTCTATCTACCAGATCAGGCCGCTGCCGCCGTCGAAAATTTTTTCCGTAAAGGTAATCTGATTGCACTTCGCGAACTTGCCCTCCGCCGCACGGCTGACCGCGTCGATGAACAAATGCAGAACTATCGCCGCGACAAAGGCATTAAGGAAATCTGGCCTGCGGGAGACCGGATATTGGTCTGCATAGGGTATAATCCGCGCTCGGTCAGACTCATTCAGGCTGCTCGGAGGCTTGCTGCAGGTCTGCGGGCAGAATGGATAGCCGTTCATGTTGAGGCGCCGTCTCACGTACGGCCCACAGAAGAAGAGTTAAAGCAGCTCGCCGACCATATGCGGCTGGCGGAAAGCCTGGGGGCTGAAATCGCGACACTTTCCGGGCAGCGATTGAGTGAAGAAATTCTTCTGTACGCGCGAAGCCGGAATGTAAGCAAAATTATCGTCGGAAAACCTTCTCATTCCCGCTGGAAAGACAAAATTTTTGGCTCACCACTTGACGAAATTGTGCGAGGCAGCGGTGATATAGACGTGCATGTCATTTCATGGGATGCTAATGAAAATCATCAGCATTCAAAATCCGTTGTTGCACACCGCCCCTCGTACCGAAAAGAGTGGTTGCTGAGTATTTTTACGGTAGCATCGTGTACCGGCGTGGCAGCGCTTATGTTTCCCTACTTCGAGCGTATGGATATTGTAATGGTTTATTTGCTCGGAGTTGTTATTACGGCTACCCGCACCAGCACGTGGCCGTCTTTTTTTACCGTTCTTCTGAGCGTTGCGGCCTTTGATTTTTTCTTTGTTCCACCTTACTATACGTTTGCTGTCAGTGACATCCGGTTTTTTGTGACATTTATTGTAATGTTCGTCATTTCGTTTGTCATCAGCAGGCTCACCCTTCGCGTTCGACGCCAGGCGGAAGCTTCCCGCATAAGGGAACGCAGAACAGCCGCCTTGTATAATTTAAGCCGCGATCTGGTGCGGGAACGTGATACTAAGCGGCTGGGAGAAATTGCGCTGAAGCACATCAGCGAAGTTTTTGACAGCCAAGCCGCAATCCTTATACCGGATGAGCAAAATCGGCTCATTGCTTTTCTGAACGGAACTTCCGTGTTTGCACCGGACCAGCAGGAGTTAAGCGTGGCGCAATGGGTCTATGAGCACCGCCAGCCTGCGGGCAGGGGTTCCGATACGCTGCCCGGTGCAAAGGCGTTGTACATACCTTTGATTGGATCGACTGGCGCCGTAGGCGTTTTGGGGGTTCTTCCCCATATTGCATCAGACGTCTTCGAACCTGAAAAATTTCACTACCTGGAAGCGTTTGCAAACCAAACTGCCATCGCCTTAGAGCGCTGCTTCCTCGCGGAATCAGCTCATCAGGCTTTATTAAAAGCAGAAACGGAAAGCTTGCGCAATACGCTTCTCAGTTCCATCTCTCACGATTTCCGCACTCCCCTTTCGGCAATTACCGGGGCTGCTACTGCTATGCTGCAAGATGGCGTGGAGATGGATTCGCAAAGCCAGCGAGAGCTGCTGCAAACCATTCAGGAAGAAGCAGACCGTCTTAATAGGATCATTAGAAATGTACTCAATATGTCGCGCCTTGAGTCGGGAACGTTAAAAATTAACAAAGAGTGGCAATCCCTGGAGGAAATCGTCGGAGTGGTCATTAACCGCCTCGGCAATCGGTTAAACGATCATCCTTTGACGGTGAAATTCCCGGGCAATTTGCCGCTCATCCCGTTCGATGGTTTGCTCATCGAGCAGGTATTTACAAATTTGTTCGATAACGCACTTAAATATACTCCCGCCGGGACGCCGCTTGAGCTTTCTGCGACAGAATCACTCTATACGGTGACTGTTGAGTTGGCCGATCGAGGCCCTGGCATACCGAAAGGAGAGGAGGAGCGGATTTTTGAAAAATTTGTGCGCGGTCGAGCTTCAGGAGGTGGAGTAGGTCTGGGGCTTACGATCTGCCGTACCATCATCAATGCACACGGCGGCGCAATATGGGCAGAAAATCGCCCGGGAGGCGGGGCCGTATTTCGCTTCACTTTGTCGGCTGCAGGTTTGCCTCCACCACCAAGGACCGAAGGAGAAACTCGCGACGTATAGAATATAATAATGTTTCGTTGAATATGTCTTGTATGTGTTATTTTTTTGACTTAACATATTCACGAGAATACTTTACTTATGTCAGAAGAAAAAGAGCTCATACTACTGATTGAGGACGAGCCGCAAATGCGTCGTTTCCTCAGGATTACGCTTCAGGCGCATGGATATCGCTTGGCAGAGGCGGCTTCCGGGCAGGAAGGCTTAATGCAGGCAACTACACGCAATCCCGATGTCATTTTGCTTGACCTCGGCCTGCCGGACCTCGACGGGCTTGAGGTCACCAAACAGTTGCGAACATGGACGAATATACCGATCATTGTTATATCTGCCAGGGAGCAGGAACAGGATAAAGTCAATGCTCTTGACGCAGGGGCCGATGATTATCTCACAAAACCATTTAATGCCGGTGAATTGTTGGCAAGAATCCGGGTGGCCCTGCGTCATTCAGCAAGAGAGCAATCGGGGCAGCAGGAGCCGGTTTTTTTACTGCAAAATCTCAAGGTTGATCTGGCATTACGCCAGGTTTACCTTGATGACACGGAAATCCACCTTACTCCAATCGAATATAAGCTGCTGACGACTTTGATCCGTCATGCCGGCAAAGTGCTAACGCACCGGCAGCTTCTCAAGGAAGTATGGGGGCCAGCCCAGGTGAATGAAGTGCAATATCTGCGTGTATATATGACTCAACTCCGGCGAAAACTCGAATCGGATCCGACACGGCCTCGTTTTCTTATGAACGAACCGGGGATCGGCTACCGGTTAAAGTCGAATGTGGATGAATAAAAGGCGGTATCCTGCGGATGGTGATCAAACATTTTCTTGGTAAGAGAACGATTTTTATTATTCTGGCAGCCGGGACACTCTTCTGCTCATTTTTGGTGATGGTTGGCATGTTATCACTTAAAATAGCGGCATGGGTTATTCTGATTGTAGCCGGGGGCATCGCCGTAGTTGAAAGTATCGGGCAACGACACTACCGCAAAACCCATGTGCTTTTGCGGAGGCTAGACGAACTCGTAAAAGTAGCGGAATCATCCGGCCCGGAAATCAATGAAGCGCCAGCAGAGAATATCAAATATGATCCTCGCGGCAAAACGGCTGTTTTGCTGGTTAGCGGCTTTAATGGTTTAGGACTGCATACTTTATTCAGTGTTGTCCGATTATTTGGAAGCTCTTTTAAAAATTTTATTTTTCTTCAGGTAGGGGTGTTGGATGCGCATGCCATAAAGGATCCTATAAAAGTGTCGCAAAAAACAGCTGAGGTAAATGCCGACCTGGAACGTTATATCAGCTATATGCAGCGTCATGGTTACCATGCAGCTGGATATCCGTCATGCGGAACGAAAATCGTTGATGAAATCGTCAGAATCACACCGAATGTTCTTGAACAATATCCTAATTCGGTATTTTTTGGAGGTCAACTCGTTTTTCCTAATACCTCACTGCTGGCAAAACTTTTCCATAACTATACAATTTTTGCAATACAAAAGAAATTTTGCTCTCAAGGAATCCCCCTTGTAATTCTTCCTATACGGGTATGCTGACCTGGAAAAAATCGTTTTTATTTCTGCTCCTTACGGTATACCCACTGCGCAAAGCATACAATCGTTACAATCTACTATTGATCACTCCTTTTTTCGTTCCTGCAGAATAACTTCATTTGTCTCCCCGCATAGAGAAAAAGGACAACTCACCCTGTCGGATAGTCAACCGGAAGCAGTGGGATTCGAAATAATAACCCCTATCGATTCAAAATCCTATTTACACTTTTTTTTATTGTGCTATTATAGCGGCATTCTTACACAAACCGGGAGAACCGAGCTCGCATGAAAACCAGCGAAATTCTTTTATTATCAGGCAATGAAGCAATCGCGCGCGGCGCGTGGGAATCGGACATCAGCGTCTGCACCGGATATCCGGGGACACCGTCAACGGAGATACTCGAAGCCGTCACTGCGGAGTATCCGGACATCTACACCGAATGGTCGGTCAATGAAAAAGTCGCCCTGGAAGTCGGCGTGGGAGCGTCTCTTGCCGGCGCGCGCACCCTCGTTACCATGAAGCATGTCGGACTGAATGTAGCGGCTGACCCGTTGTTTACCGCCTCCTACATCGGAGTAAAAGGCGGGCTCATCATTGTAGCGGCGGATGACCCGGACATGCACTCCTCGCAGAACGAGCAGGACAGCCGTCATTACGCCGTGGCAGCAAAAATTCCCATGCTGGAACCGTCAGACTCGCAGGAGGCAAAAGACTTTGTTGCCGAAGCACTCCTGCTGAGCGAACAATACGACACACCTGTTCTTTTGAGAACCACGACAAGGATTTCCCATTCCAAAGGCGCGGTTGCCGTCGGCCCCCGCTCTGCCTCGCCGATCACCAAGGGTTTCACGAAAAATATCCAGAAGTATGTCATGATTCCGGCCTTTGCCCGGAAGCGGCACGTGGAAGTGGAAAAACGCCTGGCACAGATGGAGCAGGCGGCCAACAGCTACACGCTCAATAAAATGGAAATAAAGGACACCTCGCTCGGCTTTGTCACTTCCGGCATCTGTTACTCCTACGTGCGGGACGCGTTCCCCAATGCTTCCATTCTGAAGCTGGGCATGGTATATCCTTTCCCGGACGGCTTGATCAGGGATTTTTTCTCAAAAATTAAAAATGTATACGTGGTTGAAGAACTGGACCCGCATATCGAATCGCATATCAAATCGCTGGGCTTCAGCGTGCAGGGCAAGAACGTGCTCCCGATTGTCGGAGAATTTGATCCCGGCGTTATAAAAAGAGCGGTGACCAAAACACCTCGCCCTGCCGCCATTTCAGTCCCGATCGATATTCCGAACCGGCCGCCGTCTCTCTGCCCGGGATGCCCTCACCGGAAGGTGTTTTCCACCCTGAACAAGCTGGGCGTGTATGTCACGGGCGACATCGGCTGTTACACGCTGGGCGTCCTGCCGCCCTTCTCTGCCCTTGATACCTGCATGGACATGGGCGCGAGCATAACCATTGCGCAGGGCATCGAGATCGCCGAGGGAAAAAACCACAAACAGAATGTGGTGGCGGTCATCGGCGATTCCACGTTCGCCCATTCCGGCATAACCGGCCTCCTGAACGCGGCGTACAACGGCAGAGACACACTCGTCATCGTGCTGGACAACGGTACCACCGCCATGACCGGAATGCAGCCGAATCCCCTGTCCGGAGAAACGATCCGCAGACAGCCCGCCGTCTCGCTGAACTACGAGAAACTCGCGCAGGCAGTCGGCATTCCCGAGGAGAATTTCAGGACCGTGGACGCCTACAGCGACCGGGAAATTGAGGAATCCATTTCACAGCTGCTCGGCAAAAAAGGATTGTCCTTTCTTATTGTGAAGGGACTTTGCGTGATTCTGCAGAAAAGGAAGAAATAACCGACCATGTCTAATATTACAAATGTACTGATGGTAGGTGTCGGCGGGCAGGGAATCGTCCTGGCAAGCGACATCATCTCGCTTGCCGCACTGTACGCGGGGCATGACGTAAAAAAAAGCGAAATCCACGGCATGAGCCAGCGCGGCGGCTCGGTGTTCAGCCATATCCGGTTCGGGGAGAAGGTCTATTCACCGGTCATCCCCGAGGGCGACGTTGACATTCTGATATCTCTTGAAGAAATGGAAACCATGCGGTGGTTCTCCTTCCTGCGGAACGACACCAACGTTATTTTCACAAAAACCAGGATCGTGCCTCCCAACGCTGCCGGATATCCCGACACGATCGAGCAGACGATCAAGACCCATTTCAAAAACAGCATCGCGGTCAACCCCGCACAGATAAACGAAAAAACCGGCAATGTAAAATTCCTGAATACGGCGCTGCTGGGCCTCGTGTCCACGCATCTTGATTTCAGCGATGACGCATGGCAGCGGTCCATGAAGGACAATGTTCCGGACGGTACGTTCAACGCCAACTGGGCGGCGTTTCTGGTGGGAAAATCCCTGGCACAATAAACGTACGCTCCAGGGCGGTAAAGGGGAAAAAATGATTTGGAATGCACAGTATGAGACCATGGCTCCGGAAGACCTTCGGAACCTCCAGACAAAACGGTTGCAGAACCTTGTGCGCACTGTTCATGCCAAGGTCCCGTTCTACAAGAAAAAGATGGACGAACTCCGGGTGACGCCTGAAGACATCCGCGATGTGAAAGACATCGTCAGGCTGCCGTTCACGACAAAGGACGACATGCGGGACACCTATCCCTACGGGTTGCGCGCCGCCGACCCGAAGGACATTGTGGAAATCCACACTTCCTCCGGCACGACCGGCAAACCCGTGGTGAGCGCGTACACACGAAATGACATTGAGCTGTGGTCCGAAGTCATGGCCAGAACGCTCAGCATGGGCGGTGTTACAAACCATGATGTCATTCAGAACGCGTATGGATACGGACTGTTTACCGGCGGCCTCGGCGTTCATTACGGCGGCAGAAAAATAGGCGCGAACATCATCCCCATTTCCGGTGGAAACACCAAGCGGCAGGTCACGGTCATGGCGGATTTTCGGTCTACCGTGCTGACCTGTACTCCTTCATACGCGCTCTATCTTGCGGAAGCTGTTCGAGAAGAAGGCATCAGTATTTCGGACCTCTCCCTGAAAGCGGGGTTTTTCGGTGCGGAGCCCTGGAGCGAAAATATGCGCACCGAAATAGAAGAAAAACTCCGCGTAAAAGCGTACGACATCTTCGGCCTTACGGAAATCATCGGACCGGGGGTTGCCGCGGAGTGCGAAAACCAGAACGGTCTGCATATTTTTGAGGATTACTTCTACCCGGA
>CAZPGZ010000033.1:0-34492 GCA_964586075.1 uncultured Nitrospiraceae bacterium
TGGCAAAAACACTGCGGATAATCGGGAGCAAGTGGACAATACTCATCATCAGGGACCTTCTGCAGGGCACGCTTCGTTTCGGTGAATTGAGGAAATCTCTGGACGGAGTGAGCCCGAAAACGCTGTCCGAACGCCTTAAATCGCTCGAAAAAGAAGGCATCCTCGTCAAAAAAATCTATCCGGAAGTTCCACCCCGTGTCGAGTATTCCCTGACGAAGCGGGGAAAGAATCTTGCCAGCGTCATCCAGAGCATGAAAGCGTGGGGAGACAAGATAAGCTGAAATTAATTGACGTCCTTTTGCTGTTTCAGCTTACCGATACTGTCCTGTGAAGCGGTCCGGCTCTCATGCTGTATTTATCGCAAAAGAAGACGAGTTCGCGACGGCTCCAATGAAAATATCTCACCCCGTTATGACGGCCACTTCTTCACGAAGCCGTTTGGGTGTAGTGGTCGATCTGGCCAGCTGTTTTATCACGCCCAGTCGCAGCAATGCCTCACGGAATTCTTTTTGCTGATTATTCGTTATTACAACAACCGGAATATTCTTGTACCGATCCACGGTCGGCAGAAACTGCAGGAGGTAATAATTGGGATCAGCATTGTTTTCAATCATCAGAATGATACAGGAAATATCCACGCCTTTTCGGAGAGACGAAACGGCCTCTTCAAAGCTTGAGATCTCTATGACCTTATAGTCTCCGCCAATCAGTTCCTGCGAGTAGAAACGCACGTCACGGCCGGCCTCGTGAGCGAAACCTACCAAAAGCAGTTTTTTCTGTTTATCGAGACCTTTCTCTTCTATTCGCTGAGTAACGTATCTTCTGATCAACGCAAGATCTTTTTCCCGGATATTCATAAATCTGACGCCTGCTCCTACTCCAGAGATCAGATATTGAACAACTGCATCTGCCGCAATTGAGGTTCCTGATACAGGAAATTGTACCGAGACGCGGTCCCCGTTCTGAAATGGCCGCCCGCTCAGGAAAAACATGCCCCCCTCGCTGACGTCAACTCCCTTGGCGGCCTCCGACTCGTTGATCAGTATTTGTTCTCCATATCCGACTCTGGTTTTGCGAAGGTACCGATTTTCGATTTCCTCTATCTGAACGCCAATCTTTGCTGCGAATGCGGCAACTTTTTCAGCATGCGCGTTGAAGGTAGAACTCATCTGTACCAAAAATTCACGCAGTTCGTCATTGGCATCTTGCAAAGCATTAATGAGATATTTTTCCGATTGACTGCATTCAACAGCATAAATCCGACCGATCAGTGCCGGAAGGTCCAGCTTCATGTTTCTCAAATTCGCAACCGTTTCCAAAAGGCTGTTGATTTCAGACAAATTGATTTGGATTTCCTTGAACACCTTGGGCGCCGCCTGAATAATCCGCCGTTCCATTTGTACAAGCTGGACATGAGATTCCTCTTCAAAATGGAGCTCGAGGAAGAAATCGGCCGCCTCTTTGTTCAATTGATGGTCGTCATGCAGCTTTTTGTAAAGTGAGGATACTTCGGATTCTACCCGTTCGAGCAGATCAAGCACCTTATAGATATCCATTTGCGTCTCCTGGGCTGCCTTGAATGGTTTTAGAAAAGACTAGGAAACCGTAAAACCGTTCGATCATTGTGAGTATGAAAATATTTTAGCATTAAATTCAAGCAACGTGAACCTGCGTGTAGTCAAAAAACAAGGGTGGAACCATTTTGGATTCCACCCTTGTTGCATCCACAGCAGAGAAAATCGTTTTTATTTTCCAATCGATGACCGAATGGCATCCTTGAGGGTCTGTTCAGCGTCCTCGGGCAGGATATATCCCGCCTTTAAGTCATCAAATGTGGCCTTGAACACTTCGTACACATACTTGTGATGATTTGGATAGAGGCTGTCAAGGACGATATCGGTAAGCGGCTGGCTGTAGCCCCATCGGCTGCATGTCCCCGGTCCTGCATTGGTGCCGGCGCTCACCGTGGTTGGAACATCGACTTGCGGAAGACGAAGCCCCCCGACAGCATTCCCGTAACTGTCTCGTTCAAGAACAGTCGGAGGTCCAAACGACGTAACCTCGATTGGCGGCGCCGCCGGTATCGGCGTGCCGGTTTTCACCCAATGAATAAGATGTTTCAGCCCGGCGCCGAATGCATAGTGGAACGGAATCTTGCTGCCGACCGGCTGGTAGGTGCAGTTGACCAGAGCGTCCTCCACGGCTGATCCATTGTCGCGTCGTTCCAGGAATACCCGGCTTTGATATGATTGATAGTCATTATGCGACGTGCCTGTTACTTCCCATGTTACAAAGAACTGGTCATCGGGGCGGCGCACTCTGGCTTCGCTGCCCTGCACATCGAACTCCGACAGCACCTTCCATACCGGAACCACAAGATCCGTACGGATACGGACACCCAGATCCCCATGAAGTGCAAAGCCGTCTATTACCCGTGCCAGCGGCTCGACATTATTTACATACGTCGATAACTGTGACGCGGACTGGGAATGCCCCATGGCAATGAAGATGCCGTGTTTTGCATGGCTGTCAAGATGGTGACATTTTTCCTCGCAGATAAAATGGTGCCATCCGAATGAATGCCGGCATTTATCGAACAGACCGCCAAGGGGATCAATTCCCACCGGACTACGGAGAGACTGCACGGCCTGCGATAAGATGTCATACGCAAGGGCATCATTTGTTATGGTTGTACCGTCTGCAAGATGATCGACAACCAAGGACCCATAGCGAGTCGGGTTCCAGGTCTTCAAATAATTTACGCCGATGCGCTGTGCAGAAACACCGACCCATGCATGGCCGCTGCGCAGGATGTAATCGTAAACCTGAAACCACGAATTTTCCATGTCCCAGCCGTTCGTGACATTCTGCCATTCAACAATTACTACTCCGCTGAAACGGGCCGAATGCACCGGTCTGCGAACAACGATCCTGGTTTTGTAAGGATGTCCGCTGTCCTGGATGGTTGCGTCCTTTCCTGTTCCGTTGCCCGTTGCCGTCACCGAAGAAATGATATAGCGGTTGGCTGTTCCTTCGATAAAAAATTCCTGTTCTATATATCCCCGCGCCTTAAGATCGAACTGAGATGCAAAGAAGGGATAATTCCGTGATGGGTCTCCGGGGGTCGCGGTTGCGGGAATCGGTCCGGTAACGGTTGGATTCGGGACGGCCGCTGCAACATCAGCTGTATTTGCCAGACAAAACGCGGCCGCAATCATTACACAGAAAATAAATAACTTCTTCATAGTTTCCCTCCTTCGAAAGCATCATTCGGGTTCATGAATCACGTTATTTATTCGCTATAGCTCCGGTTCACCTCCCCTCCTAGCATAAATTCCACCATAGGAACACTTCCGTAAAAAAGCCGATCTTAGGATTGGAATGCTTCAATGCGAAACAGATATTCCGGGAAGATAAAGCGCCTTTCTTACATCTCGGTTATTGGCACTTTAAAAATATGTTTCTGCATGCGATCCGAGAAATAATTATTTATTAGGAAGTTAGAAGATCTGATTAAATCATGTTGTTTTCAGAACGTTGCATAATAGTATCGTAATGTATAAATCATGCTTTCAAGCTAAAGTCAATACGACTAAGGTCAGAATTTTACAAAAAAAACTTATTTTACGGTAATAAAGTCACAAATTATCTAATCTCGCCTGCGCTCTTTTCGTTACTCATAATTGCCCTTTCTGCAACTTTATGTTACTATCAAAACGTTTTAATAATTGTTGTATTTCTTCGATAAAGTTGCCTAGGCTGCTATTTCCTGGAAGGAATGTAAATGGTGGATTATAAGCTTCAGGATCTGATAGATATAAACCAATTTCAGTTGCTGCTGGAACGGTTGAATAAAATCTATCCCTGCACCTCGGCTATTATCGACAGCGAGGGCAAAATACTCGCCTCCGTAGGAGGACAGGGACTCTGCTCGCTCTTTCATAGAACAAATAAGGAAGCTGAGAAAGTATGCTTTAAGAGCGACCAATATTTAAGCAGTTGTCTTTCCAAGGCCAATCCGGCAATAATCTACCAATGTCCGCACGGGCTGATTGACAGCGCATTACCCATAATTATTGACGGCAACCACGTAGGTAGTTTTTTTACAGGTCAACTTTTTTTCGAAAAACCTGATCTTAACTTTTTTAAAAAGCAGGCTTCACGATACGGCTTCGAAGAAAAATCATATCTTGACGCAGTAAGAAAAGTCCCGATCTGGACCAAAGACAAACTGGACACCTATCTGTCTTTTTCCAATGCTTTGATAGATATCCTCATCAGCATAGCCGTGAGGAATCTCAAGTCCTTTGAACTAACCAGAAAAATTCAGGAGAGCGAACACCGGCTCGAAACCTTTCTCCAGACAGCCATGGAAGGCTTCTGCCTATTGAATAGACAGGGCCATATTCTACAGGCCAATGAATCCTATTGCCATATGAGCGGTTACAGCGTCCAGAAACTCCTCACAATGTGCATTTCTGATATCGAAATCAATGAAAACCCTGCAGAAATAGAAGCGCATCTGCGGGAAATACAGGACAAGGGCAAAGTCCGGTTCGAAACCAGGCATAAGCGCAAAGACGGCAGCACGTACGACATCGAAGTCAGCGCACAATACCAACAGGGGTTGTTCTTCACATTTCTTCGCGACATTACAAAGCGTAAGCAGGTTGAAAATGACGTGCGATACAAAAATATCCTGTTATCGACGCAGCAGGAAGCGTCAATCGACGGCATCCTGGTCGTGGATGAAAAAAACCAGGTCATCTCGTGCAATAAACGGTTTTCCGCTATGTGGGGAGTTCCGCAAAAGCTGATCGATGACAAGGATGATACTCCCGTTCTGGAATACGTTTCTGCCCAAGTGGTTGATACCCGATCATTCCTGCAAAAAGTTCGCTACCTCTACGAGCACAAGGAACTGACCAGCGAAGACGAGTTGTCGCTTAAGGACGGTCGCGTCTTTGAACGCTACTCTGCGCCGATATCTGAATCGGGCAATAGATATTTGGGCCGCGTCTGGTATTTCCATGATATTACCAATCGAAAAGAGACTGAACGAGCGTTGCGGGAAAGCGAAAAACGCTTCGCAACGATATTCCACACCAGTCCGACACCTATCGGCATCAGCCGTGTGCAGGACGGGCAGTTCATAGACGTCAACACGTCCTTTACCAATTTATGCGGCTACTGCCGTGAAAAAATCATCGGCCATACTTCGGATGAACTGCAGTTATGGCAGTACACGAATCGCGCACAATGGTTTAACAACCTGTGGGAAAAAAAGCATCTTCAAAATATCGAAGCTGGACTCCGCCGCAAAACAGGAGAAATCCGGAACGTACTGGCTTCCTTTGAGCTGATTGAACTGGGCGGTGAACTCTGTATTTTGGGAATTCTGATCGACATCACCGAACACCGGAAATTGGAACAGGAAATTATTAAGACCCAAAAACTCGAAAATATCGGAACATTGGCCGGCGGTATCGCCCATGATTTTAACAACCTGCTGCAGGCGGTTTCCGGTTATATTTCTCTTGCGAAGCTGATGTGTGATGACAAACAAAAAAGCCTGTCTGCGCTTGATGAAGCCGAGAAGGCGTTGCACATGTCGGTAAAATTGACGAACCAGTTGCTTACTTTTTCGAAAGGCGGAAAACCCGTAAAGAAAGCCGTTGATCTCCGCCCGCTCATTGAAAACGCGGCAAAATTCGCCTTGAGCGGAGCCCGGACAACCACACGCATTCATATTGCTCATGATCTTTGGCCAGCCGATGCGGACGAAGGACAGATCAATCAGGTAATTCAGAATATTGTTCTGAATGCCGACCAGGCCATGCCTGAAGGCGGACAGGTAGAGATCACTGCCCGTAATTTTCAAAGTCCTGGTTCCGGACTGCCTCAGGTTTTGAAACCAGGCAACTATGTGCAAATCACCATCAGAGACACCGGGACCGGCATAGACGAAAAAAATATTGCAAAGATCTTCGACCCATATTTCACCACAAAAGAAAAAGGAACCGGGCTGGGGCTCGCAACATCGTATTCCATTATCAAACATCATAGTGGAATGATCAATGTGGACTCAGAAGTGGGCAAAGGGACAGCATTCACCATTTACCTTCCTGCCGCGACAGGAATCAAACAAGAGGAAACGGCAAACGTTCCGGTTGCGGCGTCCGGGCGCACCACCGGACGGTTGCTCATTATGGATGACGAACCGGCTGTGCTCGCCATTGCGGGAAAGCTTGTCGAATCGCTGGGGCATACGGCAGAATTTGCATCACAAGGCAAAGAAGCTATCGAAAAATATCAGGAAGCGCAACGGTCAGGACGTCCGTTCCATGCCGTGATTCTCGATCTTACCGTCCGCGGCGGGATGGGAGGCGCCGAAACCTTGCAAAAACTGCTTGCGCTCGACCCCACTGTGACGGCAGTCGTATCCAGCGGATATTCCGACGACGCCAACATCACGGACTACCGGGCGCACGGATTCAAGGCGTTCCTCAAGAAGCCGTATACAAGGAATGAACTGCAACAAGCACTCAGCGTGCTGTTGAAGAAGTAGTCGTTTGCATCGGGCATGGAGTTTTCTTCATCTTACCTTGCCTCTTGCCAGTGAAGCAATGATGCCGATACAGCAAAGAAAAGCGAAAATAGAGTATGCCGTTTTCATACTCTGTAGAAAGAGCGGATGCTGCTCCGGCGTGATGCGTATCCCCCCCATGCAAACCGCAATAATAACCATGACGATCCCCATACTGAACATCTGTCCTACCAGCCGCATTGTTCCGAGCGTAGCCGAACCCACACTATAAAATTTTTTCTCGATGGAAGTCATGACCGCGTTTGTATTTGGCGATGCAAACAAGGCGAATCCGAAGCCCAGCAGCATAAGACCGGCAATGAGAACCACGATGTTTGTCTCAGCGCCAAGAAAGGTAAAAGAGATCAGCCCTCCCAGGGTAAATGTCATTCCGATGGATGCCACGATCCTCGGTTCTATCCTGTCGGAAAGACGTCCGGCCAACGGGGAAAAAAGCGCCATGACTATGGGCTGTGATACGAGGATCAGACCGGCAAGTTGCGGCGAAAAACCTTTGATATACTGAAGGTAAAGGCTCATGAGAAATGTTACGGCAAACGTAGCGCTGTAATGTATGAGTGCGGCAAGATTGGAAAAAGCAAACGGCACATTGTGAATGAACAGATTCATATCCATAAGCGGACTTGCTGTTTTCCGCTCCCATTGCACAAACAAAACAGCCCCGACGGCTCCTGCCGCAGTAAAGCTTTTTCCCGGCAAGGAAGGAAGAAGCGAAAGCCCGTACATCAGCGAAGCAAGAGTTGCACCGTATAAGAGAGCCCCGATCATGTCAAACTTCTCCCCGCGAGCCTCGGCCCACTCAATTTTCAGCTTCAGCGAAATAATGCAAATTAAAAAGAGACCCAATGGCACATGCACAAGAAAAATGCTGCGCCATCCGAACTGATCCGTGAGGAACCCGCCCAGGACCGGTCCGAGAGAAAGGCCAAGATACGTCGCAGCGACGCTGATCCCGAGTACACGGCCGCGTTCTTCGATCGGAAAGACGGATGTTAAAATTGCCATTCCTGTCCCGAATATCATGGCGCTTCCAAGCCCCTGCACGACCCGGAGAGAAATAAGGATTGCAGCAGATGGCGCAACGGCGATAAAAAGAGACGAGAGGCTGAAAATCCATATGCCGCAGGTGAATATTTTTTTTCTTCCGAAGATATCCGCCATCCTTCCCAGGGGAACAAGAAAAATCGCCGCCGCCATCAGGAACGACGTCGGAACCCAGCTCATGAGGACCGCATCCATCTGAAATTCCGCGCTGATAGCAGGAAGGGCGATATTAATCGATGAGCCCATGAATGGGGTAAGAAATGCGGAAAGTGTGGCGATAAGAAGAGCGGAGCTTTTTACTGATGAATTATTCAAGGGGATGTATCCATTTTCCATCTCGTTAAATGATTGGGGCATCAATAATGGTTTATGCCGGGATTGACGCACGTATAATTTTTATTTATTTAACAGCACGTAAAAGCGTATATTCTTTCCCTAGTAAAAATACTACTATGGAATAACTGAAAAAGCAAGTTCTCCGGCTTTTGAAACCACTACTAACGCGCAATACTTTACCTTTTCTTTGCGAGGTAATAATTTGAAGCGCTCCTAAAAGGCTGTAGAGAGAATTACACATTCTCAGGAGGGATCTGAACAGTGCAAGGAATATTATTAGATCGGGCGAAACAGGCATGCAGTCAATGCTGCAACTGTCTGCAATGAAGCTGCTACGATATCGGTAATTCTATGTCTTCGGGAATTTCAAGCCACTTTAAGGCTTCATCCAGCACGTAAAACGGCTGATGGATATGTATGCCTATTTTTTCAAATCCGGGACCGGCCATGCGTGTTATTCCAAAGAGAAGCGGCGTTTTTATCAACGTAGCTACATTTTTCGGTCGTATTAGCGACTCGCTCAGTAAAAATGACGCCAAGTCTTCCATGTCATCATAGCTCAATTTGATAATCGCTTCCCGATGGTCTTGTAACAGTTTAAAATTCGGTTGTAATCCTCGAATCTGGGTATGTTCCTTCATAAGGTATTTTAGGTCATCTATTGTTGGAGCGCCAACAAGCCTAGTAATTACAAAATTGTATTTTGGATAGTACCAATTGAATTTCTCAACCATACATTAAAACCTTTTTTGAAATATTAGATTGAGAAGAATGTCTGCCTGCTTGCCCTGAAGGAATTACCATATCGAAAGAAATCAGTAAAACGCCGTTCGATGATGCAAATACGTTTCAGGCTTTTGTTGAACAGTCAAAGGTTTTATTCCTGTTTGCAAAAAGCTCCGGGTACAGTCTCTCTTTGCACGTATCGCAAATCCCATGGGAAAAACGCGCTTCAGAATGTTCAGAAATATAAATTTCTATCTCCTTCCATTGACATTCCGGAGTACGGTTTTTTTTGCAGACACTGCAGGTTGGCAGAATTCCTCTCAGCGCTTTGACCTCGCGAGTCAGCGCGGCGACCTGGTTCACCATGAAGACAATGCCGGTGAGGACGGATACCCTGATAACAGCGTTGATAAGCACGACGGAAAAATCTGTCGAAGGTTCCCAGAGAAATCGAATAATGATGCGTCCGATCGGCAACAGCAGGGCAAACGTGAGTCCCCATTCCAGCCCGCTGTACCAGGAGGCTAAGGCAATAGGGATTACGAAGACTATTGGAAACTCAATGAGCGGACCTGTCAAATAATCAACCAGCAAAACAATGCCGCTGATCAGTATCCAATACACGGGATAAAACCGCTTATTCGCAAGCAAACCGTCGTCCTCCAATATTAATGCTTACTGTCTCTTTAAGTATAGCATCCTAGTATATTCTTTGCGTGCGGAAGAACGAACGTTACGGCTTGTTTAAGGAAGCCGGATTCAAATATTGTAACAAGAGGTTAATGACTGGTTATCGCATGCTATCGTCTTTTTCTGCGGTCAGCAGCAAAGCGACGAAGCAACCCAGAAAGATTGCGACACCTGTGCTGATAATACCGACCGAGAACAGTTTGGCGTCTGCAAGCACACCGATGATACCGGGCACCACACCTCCACCAAACAAAAATCCGATAGGAACTGCAAGAGAGACAGCAAGATTTCGCGACTGCGGCGGTGCAATCGCGGAAAGCATCGAGAAACCGGCGGGGAAAAAGCATACTGACAGCAGCGGCTGCAGAAAAATCACCAGTGGAATCCATGCTGCTGAAGCCGTTCCTAGTAGAGCCGTCATGATACCCGTATAGATAAAAATGAATATCATGGCTGTCCGGGCACCCAGCCGGTCGATGACCGGACCGGCAAGGAAGACAATCGCAATCGTGGGTATGCGGGAAAGGGCAACAAAGGAATTTGCCTCCGGCGGACTGAAGCCCAGTTCGGTGACGAGATACAATGGAAGCATGCTGTATATGCCGATAGTCGAACTGATGGCCAGACAAAACAGGATGACCATGATCCAGAAAGCCGGCTGAGCAAACAGAGTCCCTACTGTCCGTGGATGCGGAATTTCTCCGCTCAATCGGCTGTCTTTACATGACAGACACAGCAAGCATCCCGAGCTCAGCGCAAGCATGCCAAGAATGCCTAGAGCTGTACGCCAGGTAAACCACTGGAGAACACCTATTGCGAATAGCGGTGCAATCACAAACGCCAGATTCGGGGCGGTTTCATGAACAGCAAACGCCTTCCCCCAGTTTTGCCTATCTACACAGGTGCTGATGGTGGCCACGCCTGATGGGAGATAAACGCCTGTTGCCAAACCCAATAGAAACAAAGCTGCATTCATGACAGAGAACGCAGACAAAACAGCAAGAAGCATCAAGGTGCAGCCCAGCAGCAGGCAGGAAAATACAATTGTTCTGTGATGGTTGATCTTTGATGAAAGAAACCCCGACCCGACAAGTCCGAGGAAATAACCCGCGGATATGAATATGAAGAAAGAGCCTGACTGGCTATGGGCGATATTCAGATCGTTTTCAACGGCTGGCAGCAAGGGCCCTAGGACTATGCGGGATAGAAAATTAATAAAAAAAATCGCCGTCAGCATGAGCAGGATCGGCAGGCAGGGGATATTAAACATACAGGTCAGTCCGCACGGCTGCGCTTGAACCAGGCCGCGCCCTCACCGGTCATGAGCCAGTAAAAGGCAACTGCGTCTATCAGCATGGTCGACAATGAAATGCTCCAGCTGTAAAACGGACCGCTGAAAAAAGCCGCAGCGTCCCGGAATGTTGATAATACCCCCAGAATATAGAAAGCAAAGTTTACCATCCGGGCCCAGTTGTATCTTTGTGACGTTAAATAAATCAGAACTGCAGACAGTCCGAAAGTAAAAATCATGACTGACCATGTGGTCCAACCCGGCATTTTCGGCGTCAGGGACCCGAAGGCCCACGGAAGAGAGCTCAGTATCCCCAAAGCCAGGGAGGCCCATAAAAGCCATATGGCCCGTTTAACATTGTCCGGCATTTTGACGTGGTTATCAATCATGAGAACTTTTCCTCGGAAATGTTAATACGCCCATGGAACAGGCCGGTTCTTTTCTATGCAGGCTGTGAACCATCTTCCGGTTGTGGCTATTTTCTGAAAGTCAAAATATATACTTGATCTGATAGGATGTCAATAATGTCAATGAACACGTGGTTATTACGTCGTAATAAGCTTCAAACATATGCTTTGTTCAGGAGTCTGTAGTTTTATGGGAGCAGCACGAGAGGGTGTGCAGAAACAGAGCAAAATACCGGTATCATCCGGAGAAAAGCGTGCAATCTGGCAGATCATCCCGGATTTTACCGTGTTTTTACAGAGCGGGAAAACGCCTGTATGCGGTGTCAGCAGGCGTTTTGTTATCCAGATGTTGTTCCGCCTTATGCGGCAATTACCTCGTAAAAAATCGCGGAAGGACTGCCGTTGAATAAAGCGCCGGTGCGCTTAGCGGCTTCAGCGTGAACAGGGCTGTCATGCATGGCAATAAAAGCTTCCCGGTCCTCAAACTCCACGATGGCTGCATAATTGCCTTCTTTCAGGGGTTTGAGCAGCCGCCGGCTGACAAAACCTTTGAACCTGGCAAATTCTTTGTTTGTCAGGGCAAACCACTCCCTGAATTCTGCGTCTTTTCCTTCTTTCAGCGAAGGGAACTCCGCAATAACAACAAACATGATTGAGCCTCCTTCCACCTGCTCTTTGTACAGCCATGGTGGCCGTCACAACAGCCGGCTACGCCTTTGATCGAAGATATTCTCCAATAAGCAACGAGGCAGGATATAAAACCTCTTCTTCTGTCTGTGCGTGCAACATAATCTTTTCAGCCAGATGAACGAACGCGTTTTTTTTCTCGAGTTTCGCTGCTTCCATAAGCCTGTGAAGTTCTATGCCGATGGCCTTGTGCTCGGAATGCATGTGGTCCAAATCTTTTTTAAGCTTGTCGGTCATATGTAAAACGCGTTCCTTGTCCGGTGGAAATTCCCCTCTCGCCAGTTTTGCCAGCAAGCCCAGAGGAGGAAGCGCATATTCCTCTTCTTTTAAAAAATGCGGATGAAGCACCCTCGCAACGGACTGGGCGGCAAAACCGGTTTTATCGCCCGATCGAGTTGCTGCTACGAGTTCTGCGTGAAGCTCTTGATGTTCGCTGGCAAGCGATTGGGGTGTTTTGAGTACCATGGTATTTTCTCCTTTGCGATACAGGTAACAGCAAAAAATTATTACGACCTCCTGCGGTGCATTTACCGCGAGGTGTCCTTATTGCTATCCTGACGGTATTGTGGTCCCGAATCCGGAGAATTCAGGTGCATGCCGACGGCGATGGCCATCGGCAGGACCCCAAAAAGTATGAAAATAAGGTCCGCAGGCATGCGGAGCCATTCAAGCACTTGCATAAATCCCGTATGCAAAAATTCAGGACTTCTTGCATGCCAGTAACCGCTTTTCAAGACGTCCACAAACTGCAGCACGCCGCCGGGGAACAAATTCGTCATCACCATCAGGGCCAATCCGCCGTTAAGGCCCCAGAAAGAGATGCGGACGTACCGCTGCAGTTTTCCCCATTCGGCATCGCTCGATGTCTGCCGGAGAGCAAAAACCAGCAATGCCATGGCCAGCATACCGAAAACCCCCATCAAAGCAGCATGACCATGGTTCGGCGTCAGAATAGTGCCCACTTCGAAGTAACTCACAATGGGCAGATTGATGAGAAAACCGAATATTCCTGCGCCAATAAAGTTCCAGACTCCGACCGCGATCAAAAAGTAAAAGGTCCATTTATGCGGAATGACTATCTCTTCCCCGCACAGGTCACACTTTGAGCGCGTCAACTTGACAAAATCCCAGGCGTCAAGCGTGAGCAGCGTCAGCGGCACGACCTCCATTGCCGAGAACACCGCGGCAAGAGCCATGTTGATATTCGATTGTCCTGTCCAGTACCAGTGATGCCCCGTGCCGATGATGCCGCTGCCGAGATAGAGAATGGCGTCGAGATACACGACACGCGCCGCCGTCTGATGTGAAACGATGCCCAAAAGATAAAATATGACGGCCACCATTACCGTCGCGAACACCTCAAAGAATCCCTCGACCCAGAGATGGATTATCCAGAACCGCCAGGTGTCCACCACGGAAAAATGTGTTGTGCTCGTGAAGAACATCGCCGGCAGGTAAAACAGGGGAATTGCAAACGCCGCGTAGAGAAAGAGCAAAGAAATCTCCCTCCGCTCAGTGTCCCGGATCGCTGGTGAAATACTCCGGTAAAGCAGCAGGAACCAGACCACAAAACCGACTGCCAGCAAAATCTGCCAGGCGCGGCCGAGATCAAGATACTCCCACCCCTGATGTCCGAACCAAAACCAGAACGTGCCGAGAATCTGGTTGATTCCGAGAATTTCTCCCAGCATGCTCCCTGCGACCACAACCACCAGGGCAACGAACAGAAAATTGACTCCCCATCGCTGGCCCAATGGCTCTTTCCCGCCCAGGGCCGGTGCAAGGAACAGCCCGCCGGCGATATACGCCGTCGCTATCCAGAAGATCGCGGCCTGAAGATGCCAGGTGCGGAGAATATTGCTGGGGAGAATCGGAGACAGATCAATACCGAAGAAACTTCCGGGATCGACCCGATAATGGGCAGTCGCGCCGCCGACGAATGTCTGGAACAAAAAAAGCAGCATGACGACGCCGAAATATTTTACTGCTGCCTTTTGTCCCGGCGTGATAGCCCCTCCGGGGATCATCTTCGGATGAATATGACCGACTTTTTTCTTCCATCCGAGAAAATCAAACTTCCCGAATGCAAAAAGCACGGCGGCTGTCGCGGCAAGCAGCGCAATGAGACTCAGGGCGCTCCAGAGAACTGTGTCGACGCTCGGTGTATTGCCGACAGCGAGTTCATAGGGGAAATTGTTTGTATACGAATACAGTTTGCCGGGGCGGTTTGCCGCGGATGCCCAGGCGGTCCAGGCAAAGAACGCCGTGAGCTGGCGAAGTTCTGCGGGGTCGGTTATGTATTTTGCGGGTAAACCGGCACTCGCGACAGGCTGTGAAAAATACGCGGTCCAAGCGGTGAGCTGATCGTGATAGGAATCGGATTCAATATCCGTAAACAGCAGTATTCCTGACTGAGGATCATATCTGTTTTGCTTCAGCAACTGCTGCACTTCCGCGGCGACGACCTCCTGATCCATCACGGAAGAGTATTGCGAAAGTATAGTGGATCGTTTTTGTGCGATTACTTTTCCAGCATGCGCGGCCAGCGAATGCAGATACTCCGCTGAAAAATCCGGTCCAAGATAGGCGCCATGCCCCCAGATTGTCCCGTTCTCCATCAGCCCATACTTGAGGAAGACCTGCTGGCCTGCCATGATGTCTTCTCTGGTAAAAACGGCTTGACCTGTCGCGCGTATGACCTTTTCCGGAACAGGCGGAGCGTCTTCACCGACTTTTGCTGCAAGCCAGATCAAGACTGAAAAACACACAATCAACACCAGAATAAGAGATTTTTTCCACCACGAAGAGAGTGGCTTTTCTGCGCCCGCATGTTCATTCATGACCGTGACCCCTTACTGAATTACCCTGCTGATGGAAGGAGCGGTGTAATTACACGATTATTTTCCGACGATCTTTGACCAGTTGAAATCAGCTTGCCTGATATTGCCGGGAATATCCTTGCTCCATTTTTCATACGCTTTTTTGCTGCAGTTCAGATAAAGCTTGCCGTTTACGATCTTCCACACCTCCGGGTCGGTTTTGGCCTTCCGTCCCTCCGACATGGCCCAGGCGCAGTAACCGTCGTACTGCGGAGCGTATGCCTCCGGTGCGGCAGCGAAGGTATCCTTGTTTTCTTTTGTCGAAAAAAACCAGGTCATACCGTGCCACGGGAACGTGAACGATTCAATTCCTTTTACAGCCTGACCCGATTTAAAATACGCAACAGTGTCATATCCCTGTATGGCCATGTCATCTGCCGACGATTTTCCGATAGCAATATTACCCGCCTCGGTCAGCAAAATGAACGCGGCTGAAAAACTCAATAGAATCAGATTAGCTGCTTTCAACGAGTCCATATCGTATTGCTCCTTTTGTTGCAGGATTTAAAAGGTTCGTAAATTTTTGTTTAAGATTATTATAGAACAAAATGAAAAATAAAAGACACCGGCAAGGTCAAATGATTTGACTGGGGATAAACACAGGCATGATAAAATTTCCGCCTACCCGAGCGCCGAACTGAATAAAAAACAGCGCCCGGATCCGGCAGCTATTTCAGTTTGGTTTTAAACATCTTTCTGGCCGCGGCCAGCCGCTCTTCGAGATCAGGCCCCTCCAGCTCTGTTGAAACCTTCTGAAGGAAATCAGGAATGTTTATATTCTGCGGGCACTTCTCCAGGCACGAGCCGCACGCGCTGCACTCTGATGCGAATCCCGCCTCGCCCTTCCTCAACATGCCACTCGCCGAAATGGCATAAAGAAATTTCGCTTCTTCCACGTTGCCGAACATATGCATTTTATTGTACAGGTCAAAGCATTTTGGAATCTGACAATCTGCAGTCAGGCTATCAGGTGTATTCATCCAACAGTTCTCGAACTCGCCGTATCAATACCAAGGGGGGGGAAGGCTTTTGAATAAAAGAAATATCCTTGTCGGGGATGCCTTCCTTGGTAAAAATATCTTCTGCGTAACCGCTGATAAAAATGACTTTGACTCCGGGTGAAAGTGCTTTGATCTTCTTCCAGACCGCTTTACCGTTCATTTTCGGCATAATTCCGTCCAGCAGGACAAGGCGAATATGGTCACGATTTTCAATGAATTTGTTTACTGCATCCAAACCATCTACAGCTTCGATCACCGTATAACCATAATTACGCAGCAAAACGGCATTCAGTGAGCGCACCGACGCATCATCTTCTGCAATCAGCAGTGTTTCTGCCCCCCCCTGAATAGGAATTTGATCATCTTTATTCTGCGGCTCTATCTCCGCTGCCACGCACGCCACGGGCAAGTATACGGTGAATGTTGTACCAATTCCAGGTTTACTATGAAAATTAATATATCCTTCGTGCTTCGTCATTATCCCATAGACCATGGACAGGCCAAGGCCGGTGCCTTTCCCTTCCTCTTTTGTTGTAAAAAAGGGCTCAAAGATTCTATCTTTAACAACTTCCGGTATGCCGATGCCGGTGTCGGATACTGAAATAGTGGCATAAGAACCCTCACGACCGAATCCATGCGTCTCTATAAATAACAGGTCCATTTGCACGAGGCTTGTCTCTATACTGATATGTCCGCCATGCGGCATAGCATCGCGTGCGTTGGTCACCAGGTTCATAAGCAACTGCTCTATCTGGCCGCGATCGGCCATTACAGGCAGTTCCAGAGACGCAAGCGTTGTTTTCAACTCGATGTCTTCCCGAAGCAACCGGAGCAGGAACTTTTCAAACTTGGTAATAATGTCGTTCAGATCTATTCTTTTCAGGTTCACGACCTGCTTTCTGCTGAACGCTAGCAATCTCTGTGTTAATTCTGCAGCTCTCTCGGATGATTCCAGTATCTGTTCTATATTGTACCGGTTCGGATCGTCGGGACTCATCTTCATGAGTGACAGGTGGGAATACCCTACAATCGCACTAAGAATATTGTTGAAGTCATGGGCGACACCGCCGCCGAGCTGTCCGACAGCCTCCATTTTCTGTGCTTGTCGAAGCTGGTTTTCCAGAAGGGTATGTTCTGTCTCTATCTTTTTCTGATGGGTTATATCACTCGCTATTGACATTATGCCGTTCGATTTTCCAGAAGAATCGTACAGCGGCGCTGCAGAAATACTGACACTTACAGGAAGTCCGTCTTTTCTCCGAGCTAAAAATTCTACACCCAGAAAGGGTTCACCACGCAGAATCCTGTCACAACTGGCATGAAATTTCTCGAGCTTTTCTTCCGGAATAAACGGAGGCAGTTTGCCAACAACCTCATCCTTGCTCCATCCAAATATATGCTCTGCTCCTCTGTTCCACGACAACAGAATGCCTTCCTTATTCATTGTATATATTGCTGCCGGCGAAGCCTCCAGGATGGAACTTATCCAGGCGTTTCGCTCGATCAATGTTTCTTCCGCCCGTTTGCGCTCGGTGATGTCCCGTACGACAGCAAGAAGGCATCTCGTTCTGGCGATTTGCATCGCTGACAGCACTACTTCTGTCCAGAACAACTCGCCATTTTTCCTTCTGGACAGCCATTCAAAATTCTGGGGCCCTTCTTGAGAGGCCTTACGCATCCATTCACGTGCCTTCTGTGATGAATACGGAGACTCACCTGAATAGAAATCCTGTATCTTCCGATGTAGGACTTCTTCGCGGGAGTATCCGTATAATTCTTCTGTGGTTTTATTGACATCGATGATTTCTCCTGTCTCAGCATCATGCACAAATATGGCGTCCTTGGTTGTATCAAAGATGCTCCGGTAATTCCGTTCGCTTTCGACCAGCGCCTGTTCTC
The DNA here is from genome assembly GCA_964586075.1 of uncultured Nitrospiraceae bacterium. Taxonomy (GTDB): domain Bacteria; phylum Nitrospirota; class UBA9217; order UBA9217; family UBA9217; genus JBAZLV01. The sequence continues at coordinate 17,568 of CAZPGZ010000033.1, forward strand.
GCACTAAAAGCTGGCTTGCCATCGTATCAAATGTCTGGCCCAACTTTCCTAATTCTCCACCGGTGACAAGATCGGAAATCCTGACGCTTAGATTTCCTTCAGCAAGATCCCGCGATGCCTTCTCCAGCAAATCGATCCGATCTGCAATCGAGCGTTTCCCGATGATCCAGGCAAAAAAGATCGTTAGAAACAGAAAAAAAACAAAAAGCGACAGATTCCGCATCAGCACCTTGTTCGCACTTGTCAGAACAGTGGTGACAGGGATCCCTACGCGAATATACATATATGGCGATTGTTCACCGGGAAGTCGCAGTTTGCGGTAGGTAAGAACACGCTTGTCGCCTTGCATGGTCCGCATATTGTCAACCGTTGCCACGTCAGGGCCATCCCGCATGTCCTGGAATAAAACCGGGTCGAATTGTTTTCCTACGAATTTTGCTGTATCGATCGTGCGGTAAAAAATAATGCCCCGCTGGTCGAGTAGCGTAATATGCGCGTCGGGAGGCAGCATTGCACGATCAAGCAAATCTTTGACCACATCAAGCACAAGCGCCACACCAATGACGCCGACAATCATGCCCTGCTTGTCCTTCAAAGGATAGCCGATTGCAAAGGCAGGCTGGCCTGAGGCACGGCCGATTATGTACTCACCGGAGGATAATTGCCCGCTCGCAAGTGCCTGTATGAAATATCGCCGGTCGGATATGATATAGGGAGGTTTTGTGGGTACAGCAGTGGCCCAGACGAGACCTTTCCGATCTGCGATAATGATATTAGAATATTGAGCGTTTAGCTTGAGAATGTCGCGAAGGATGGGCTCAACACGACTTCTGTCCTGGTTTCTTACCTCGGGCAGCTGAGATAGGGCGATGAACAACTGCTGTGCCGCGATTATAAGGTTCTGCTGTTCGGTTGCGATATTCCCGGCAAGCCGCTGCGTCTCCATGCGGGCGTCATGTATCGCATCTTCTCTTGTCTGCATGCCAGAGTATACAATGATACACACGGAGGGAAGAGCAACGATGAAAGCCAGGAAAAGCAGCTGAGTCCTGATGGACATCGAAAATAAACTTTTCACCAAGCTTTTCAATAGTAAAACCTCGTCGTGGACACTCTGTATAACCGTTCTTTAAAAAATATATCATAACTATCGGCAAATATCCAGACGAGCGACCAGCACTGCAAAGCGCATGAATGAAGTTGAACAGGCGGGAGGTTCTTTGCGAATAGGATCGCAAATCTTCACGAAGTGTCAGCTATACCGCTTCTGATTTCATAATCATTCTCTACTGTTACAAGAAGTAATTTGCAAAGTATATTATTTCTTCATCTACAGATAATGTCACATGACTACCGAATTCAGAAAACCATTGCAACAGCTATTTCAGTTCGGTTTTAAACATCTTTCTGGCCGCGGCCAGCCGCTCTTCGAGATCAGGCCCCTCCAGCTCTGTTGAAACCTTCTGAAGGAAATCAGGAATGTTTATATTCTGCGGGCACTTCTCCAGGCACGAGCCGCACGCGCTGCACTCTGATGCGAATCCCGCCTCGCCCTTCCTCAACATGCCACTCGCCGAAATGGCATAAAGAAATTTCGCTTCTTCCACGTTGCCGAACATATGCATTTTATTGTACAGGTCAAAGCACTTTGGAATCTGAACGCCTGATGGACAGGGCATGCAATACCCGCAGCCTGTACACCCTATCGGCATCAGCTCCAGGTGTTTTCGGCTTACGCGGTCTACCAGCGCCAGTTCTTCTTTGGACAGGGAGTTTGGATGCGCCTCATCAGCGATGGCCAGATTTTCCTTGATATGAGCCTCTTCATTCATGCCGGAGAGAACCACGGTCACTTCCGGGTGGTTCCAGACCCAGCGAAGGGCCCACTCCACCGGGGATCGTCTGGTCTTGGCTGAGTTCCAGATGTCTGCGACGGCGGGCGGCGGCGTGGGAAGACTGAGGTTTCCTCCCCGCAAAGGTTCCATGACTATCACGCCTAGATTCCTGGCAGCGGCATATTTCAGGCCTTCGATCCCAGCCTGAAATTTCTGGTCGAGATAATTGTACTGTATCTGACAAAAAATCCAGGGATACTCATCAACAATGCGCTTGAAATCCACCAGCTCCCCGTGAAAGGAAAAACCCGCATTAACGATGCGGCCGTCTTGCTTCGCTTTCTCAAGAAAATCAAAGATGCCGTGCGACTTCACCGTATCCCACAAAGCGCCATCAAGCGCGTGAATAAGATAATAATCGATTTGATCAGTTCCCAGTTTTTCCATTTGCGTGGCCAGGTAGCGGTCCATGTCGCCACGGCCGTTAATTATCCACGAAGGCAGCTTGGTTGCCACCTTGACCCTGCCACGGTACCCGTCTTTCAAGGCTTTTCCGAGCAAAGGTTCGCTTTCGCCCCCATGGTACGGCCATGCGGTATCAACGTAGTTTACACCGTTATCGATTGCGTAGCGTATCTGGCTGATCGCTCTTTCTTCATCGATCTTTCCCTCTTTTATGGGTAGCCTCATACAGCCGAAACCAAGTATGGAAAGTGAATCTCCGTTTTTCGGTACTGTTCTGTATAGCATTCTTTCTCTCCTGTTTTTCATGTCCTTGAGTAAAGAACAAACACGACCACCGCTACGCGTAACTTTCATCCAGCCCGCTACGCTTCCGTTAGCACCTTAAGGGTGCGTCTCTCGACCAGATCGTTTACCTTGTCCCGGTACGCCAGCATATGAGGCGCTTTCAGATGCCGGTGGAGCGCTTCGAGGCTTTCCCATTTCTCGATAATCGTAACCAGTTGCGGGTCGAGCCCTTGTGTCGGCAGCTTCGAGTCGATGTCAACTGCCGGGATGTATTCCAGGCATCCCTTCTCGGCCCTGACTGCGGGCACATTGGCCTTGCATATGTGGAGAAACTCCGTCATTTTTCCAGCTCTGATGCGGATTGATGCAATAACCCTGATCATAATGGGTCTCCTTGTATCGTTGGCGTAGTCACTACCGGGATATTGACAAATCAGATTCTCTCAGCTGCTTTGTGTATCGTTGTCCGTCTATTTTTTCCAGCTCGATTTGCGCTTCAACACCAAAAGTCATTCCGCCGGCACTCGACAGATCATCGATTGATAAGGTCGGCAATTTTGCTGAGTTGGTGATTGCATACGTTGAATGAGGCGAAGAGCAAGAGTAAAGTTGATTTCCTCTTCCACTGTTCATCAGGTTGCAAACCCATCCTTTCGGGAAAAACGCTTGAGTGACCCTGCCCCCTGTCAAAGAAATCTCAACACCAACAATCTTTTCACCGGGATTCATTGTAAAAGCCGGGATTTTTACCAAAAACTGTTTATATCTGACGGAATGCTCTGCGGCATTTCCCGCCTGATATCCGCATAATGAAATCACGAGGACGATAATTATGAATAAGAACGAGTTGGCTTGTCGCATTGTTATTCCTTTCTAATTTTTTCTCAACTATATCATAATACTAATAATTCGGATAGTGCTTATCATCTAAAATGTCAATTGCCAAGGCGATACATAAATTGTTCCAAATTTTGCTGCCTTTTCTGCGATCAATTATCCGCTCATTGCTCCGAATCCTCTTCAACATCTTTTCATCTGACTGTTTAACACAAATGCTTTTGTCAAGAAACACTCCTTGTGATAAAATTTAACTATGTCGGCAGGGCTATAAATTCACGCTGGAGGTAATTCTTGCTCTATCCGGTCATATCGTTGATTTTCGCTCTTGCAATCCTTCCGTTCGCTGCCGGCATCCTTCCCCTGGTTCATTTTACGTCTGAAAAAATCGACGTGCACGTTTATTCCGAAGAAGTACGCGTTGATGGGCACTATTTTTACAGGAACCCGTTTCCCTTTCCCGTGATGCAGGGTTTTTCCATCCCTTTTCCGACTGACAAGGACCATCCGGAACCGTTTGCCGTTCAGGCAGAACGTTTAACACCCGCAAGGGAAACGCTCAACCTGAGACGGTTTTTCGGCAAGACAGGGTTTGAAGTATATTTCTCCGCGCATGAAGAAATAGAAGTAACGGTATCATACCGCCAGAAAAACGGAACCGGCAATGCCACCTATATTCTCACCACCACGCGCCCGTGGGGAAAACCCCTAGACTACGGAATCTATACACTCTCTTCGCATGGTACCGCCATCATATCGTCAAACTATCCGTTCAATCTCGAGAACGGTATCCCAGGTTTTTATATCAGCAATTTCATGCCCGAAAAAGACTGGCAGTTTGCCTGGAGGAAAACAGATGAAAAAGAGGCCCGCCGTTATGCAGTTTTTTAACCTGCTTCTGTCCGCTTTCTTTCTTGTGTTTGCGACCGCCGCCCCTGCGTTCGCAAACAGCGCTCCCGGGCCGCTCGCGATAGTGTCGCTCCTGTCACTGGTGATTCTGATTGTAGCGCTGACGTTTGCTGGCGGCGGCTACCTCGTATATAAGCGGCTGCGGGAAATTAAATATACCTCGAAGCTGAAACGTACCATCATGAATATCGTAGAATTTATTGCCGGCGTTGTATTATTTTTTGTCGGCGCCTTCCTGTCCGTTTTCGGCATCCTGGGTTTTTCACTATACGCAATCGCTCGGGGAATAAAAATGCTGAAATGGGCCCGTGAAGCCGGAAAAGACAGTGAAACACCGGCCCATCTTGAAGGGGCAAATTCCAAAAGACTGAAGCAGGCCGGCATCATGCTGATTGTTTTTACTCTTCTTGTCCTCGGTTATTCGATGCTCCACCTCGATGAAGTGACCGGAGTTGCACCTTATAAAAAGAAAGGGCATGCTGCAGTCCTGAATGATGAAGTAAAGAAGGCGTACAACGCCGCAACATTGTATCTCAAGGAAAATCCAAAAGCAGAAATTGTTACCTGCGCCGATATGGAGAAAGCGGGCTACACACCTTCCTACCGGGGGGCGGTTAATTGTTTCTCAGACATGACTGCTTCTTCCGGCGAGATTCGGATGATCGGTCCGCAATCGTGGGAGCTTAAGAAACCGGTTGCGAGCGTGACTTTTTCCGGCGAGTTCTCTCAGGCGGAGCCTTAAGTGACCCCTCCCCAGGTGCAGATGGATGTTCTGACGCGGGATTGACGTTCACTGAGCAATCTGATTATTTTTTTTCCTTTTTATATTGCCTGTGGATATCCTCATAATATTTTTTGGCGCAATCCGGACATAAGCCATGCGTAAATTCAGCCTCGGATTTCTCGGAAATATAGGCTTCAATCTGATTCCAATAGCCCTTGTCATCCTTTATTTTTTTGCAGGACGCGCAAATAGGCAAGAGTCCGCTTAATTGTTTGACCTTGGCTAGCGCTTCCTGAAGTTCATGAACAAGCTTTTCGCGCTGTTCTTCCGCTTTTTTACGTTCTGAGATTTCCTCCAGCAACTTTGCATTTGACTTTTCCAGTTCTGACGCGGCCTGCTGCAGTGCGGTTTCTTTTCGCTGCAGTTGTCGTCCCGTAAAAAACAAACCGGCAAGCCCCACAAACCACAGCAAAAAATGGCCGCTGGACAGTCCGGTGATTCTGGATTGTTCAATGGCTCTCAAGGGCCCCATGGGGACGGAAGCGCTTATACCACCTCGAATGTTTCCTTCTTGATACCCCTGGTGCGCATGACACGGAAGGCATGATTTTTAGGTCACCAAGGGGCGCATCAACCGCATATATTCCTTGTTGTCGATCAAGTCAAGAGAATATACTTCCTTCTTCCCCTGCGCAAATTCCATAAGAGCTTTTGTTTCCCATCTGTCTGCTTTGTTTTCCGGACGGATAGGTTTTGAGCTCGTAATATGTCCGAGGATGCCCTGTTCCTGCTGCAGCAGTTCGTGGGATTGGCGTGTCATGTACGCCGGATTTATCATGGTCAGTTTTCGGCCTGACTGCGTAGTAATATCACGTTCCGGGATATCAGCAAGATATGGATTTCCCGGAGTTGTTCTGGTCTTCGGTACATACACCCCGCCATGCAAGGCATTCCAACGGCGGTAAATGACGTCTTTTGTTAAAGCAACCCGTGCCTCGATGATCGCCAGTTCAAGAATCTGCTGTCTCAGATGTACTATGTTCCATGTCGCAGAAAATATAATTACGACCGTCCATACCGCTGACAGCATCCAGAGATAGCGTTTTATCTCAAATGAGTACTTGCTCTTCTTTTTATCAAGAAGCATCAGCCACCTCATACTTATTGCCTATAGTTGGCATTGAGCTCTTTTTTATATTCTATCATCCGCAGAATTGATATTCACGATGATTCATCCGAAACCAAATCATTCCTTATATAGCCCCAGTTTGCTCTCTCTTTGACTTTGTGCTACTATGCATCCTGTTTATCAGACTATAGCAGCTGCCCACAGGCGATGGACAAATTAATTCATAAAATATTAATAACTAAATAAAAAGGAGCTATGAGATGCGAAAGCTTATTTGGGGCACCTTGTTTCTGGCACTGGCAACGGTGACATTGTGTGCAGCATCCAACGGTTATTGCAAAACAGACACAGCCACACCAAAGCTCATCAAAAAATCCGACAAAGGGAAGCTCTATGCCCTTAACGGCGTAAAAATGCTGGTTTTGTCCGGCACGTTTAGCGAGATGGGCCGTCAGTATGGCGCATTGCTCGGCAACGAAATCTCCGGGCTTTACGAAACGGCAATTGAAAAATCATTTATCAAAAATGGACTGTTTTCACTCGAGGAACTTAATCTGTTTGCGGCAAGCATCTTTAAGACCCTACCCATGAGACAGAAGGAACTTATCCGGGGAATGTCGTCAGCAAGCGGCCTCAAGCAAGAGAAAATCGTTTTAGCCGCGAATATCGTTACGGTTCAGATATTAGCGCGCAAAAAATTCGGCGGCAACACAAACGCCTGTACCTCGGTTGCTGTCTGGGGAAAATACACGAATGATGAAAAGACCTTGACGGCAAGAAACTACGATTTTCCGGTTATTTTTCGGGAACTGGCAAAGGATTATGCGGTAATTATCGTCTTTAAACCGTCTGACGGATCAAATGCGGTTGCCGGGATTGGTTTTGCAGGAACCGTCTCTTTTATCGACGCCCTGAATGACAAAGGAATTTATATTGAGGCCAACAATGCGGCTGATTCGGCCGGATTGGTCATGTTTAACGCGAGAACGGAAGCGACGACACAGGCCGTGAATATCCTTTTTGATGCAACCGACAGCACGGAGTTCAACGCCCTGATGAACAGCACCCGATTCAGCTACTCTGCCATTCTTATGGCGGCTGACAGCAGCACGGCGCAGTATTACGAAATCGCCAGCTGGGATATTCACAAAAGAGATTCCGCGGGCATCCCGATAATCGCCGCCGGGAACCAGTTTAACGACCCGGCCTGGGGCATTCTGTCGCTGCCGAGTCCAGCAGCCTGGTATTCCTCTTTAAGGGAAAACAATATTATAAACCTGGTAAAAAGCCGGCGTGCCGCTGTTGATGCAAAACATATGATGGCCATCCTGGACGCACCTTTTTATAACGAAGATGGAACTGTCGGCACGGGTGTGTCAGTTTTAAAGAAAAACCCCAAGGATGATGAGGTTACCGTCTGGCAGGTTGTTACGCATCCGGCAAGTCTGGAGATGTGGGTACGGTTTCCTATGCTGAGTAATTGGATATTTATTGATCTAAAAAAATGGTTCCGATGATTTTACAGGGAAGCATACGTCAGATGATGTATGCTTCCCTGTCAGGTTGACAATTAAAAGTAATGTTAGGGAAGCTTTCGAGTGATTAATTTTTATACAATATATCACTCCTTTGATTTTCCTCCGTATTGCAGGTTAATAAAAGGAACGGTCCCACCGGGAATCATCTGTTCGGGAAGCTTTCCATCCCATTTCTCAATAGCCTTTAATTGAACATAATCCTTCCCACCCAATTTACTGATTGCTTCCGCCTGTATCTTAATGGCCGTTGCCTGCGCTGTCGCTTCAGTAATTTTCTGCTGCGCTTTATATTTGACCTTTTCAAGATTATTTCTTTCGGTCAAAGCTTCTTGCTCAGCCTGAACCTTGGCTTCAATGGCTGTATTAAACTGTTTTGAGAATTCAAACTCTGTAATAAATAGCTCTTTTGCCATGATGTGGCTTTTCGCCAGCGTCTCCGTCAAGAGTCTTTTATATTCTGTTTTCACCATCTCCCGCTTTGTGATGAGCTCTTCCGCGGTGTATTTTGCCGTAGTCGCCTTCAAGAATTCATGCAATGCAGGATCAATAAGAATCGAAACGTAGTTCTGACGATATTGCTGATATACCTGGTTGACGGCATCAGCCTCAATTTCATAATTTAAAGTAACATGAGTCGTTACAAGCTGTAAATCTTTTGACGAGGCATCCGCTTTTGTCTGGTACTTTCGTGTTGAAACATCCATCTTCTCCACAGTATATATAATCGGCGCTACCAAGTTGAAACCTTCTCCGAGAATTCTCGGTGTTACTTTACCAAAGTTCAACACTACGCCGCGCATACCCGGCCCGATATTTACTATCGGGTTTATTATCAAGAATAAAATTAATGCAATTACAAAAATTACTACCGCGACAATTGTTTTAATGATGTTTTTATTTATGTTGAGAGTCAGTCCTCCGGGCAGCTCCATTTTATTTACCTCCTTTTTTTCCTGCATTTTTGTCGTCTCCTTTGTCCATTATTTTCCAGATAGCCCGGAAAAAAACCACCGCCCCTCCCAGAATAATGGCAACCAGCAGTACTTCTGCTAAAATTCTCATTTTTCCTCCCTTATTTTCTGTCACAACAGATTATCTTTTCAAAAAGAATTGAGTAGGAAAACAGGTCTGAGCAAGCTGCGCGTACATAAAAATTAGCACAGCGTAAAAAAAGTAGCAAGAAAAAGTTTGTCGCACTGATGCTTTTATGCATACAGAATGTTGCACTTAATTACGGTCATAAAATGCATTTATTCTTATAAAATCACTTATTTTGCTTCCATTTATTTAACCATCTCACTCACGAAAATAAGTTGATAACCACACCGAGAACTGTATTTCCAAATTTAAAAGTCATAGAACCATTCTTTAGGGAAAATGATTTCTCCTTAAAAGCGGATAATTCAGTGTTTTTCTAGAGATGAAATATTTCCTGCTATCACAACCTGTCTGTGAATATGCAATACCAACAAAATTCTGACATTATTTCGAGTGCTATCCTGTGTAAAAAATTGAACCTGTTGCAAATGATACCTTGCTCAAAAGAACGTTGATGGCATTAAAGGCATAGCGTATAATAGGTACCTCATATTATTTGCTATAGGGGAGATGCCGCATGGAAATCAAGGAACTTTACGAAGCCCTTCTTTCAAAACGAACCTGGGTGCGCGTCGATGAGCTGATGTCGTCCTGGGGGAAAAGCAGGAAAAAGAAGGATACAGGAAAAAGTAAGAATAAAAAGAAGAAAGTTGTGCCGCCGAAGATCGAAGAGTCACCCAAAGAAGACAAATTGCCTAAAACCATTGCTTTTATCTTGGCAGCATGTATTCTTCTGTCGGGCCTGCTGTTTTTTGTAAGCGCGTTTCCGCTTGCGGTGAGGATTGCATTGCTTGTCCTTTTTGTTCTATTCATTTTTTTGCCGAGCGGCATGGTCCACATTTTACAAAACCGCGAGTAAGGTAACTATTCAAACAATTTGCAATTTTCAGAAGTACACTCCTTTCAGGTGTACATTCAAGAGTTCATCAAACTGAGCTCTGGTGACGGAATTTGCTGCGTACTTGCATTTTTCTCCCGTGCTTTTTCGACACCGCGCGGCCGGCTTACGCTCTCGAACCAGAGCTACTCAGTTCCAGTTTTTTTAAACAGTTCCGGATACAGCAGTCTTTTACACTCATCGCAAATACCGTGGGAAAAGCGCGCATCTGAATGTTCGGAAATGTAGGTTTCCATCTCCAGCCATTGGCCGCTCGGATCGCGTATTTTTTTGCAGGCACTGCACGTCGGCAAGATTCCTTTAAGCACCTTGATCTCGCGGGTCAATGACACGACATGATTCACCATGAAGGCAATGCCGGTAAGAACACACATCCTGATGACGGCATTAACGAGTATAATAAAAAGGCTGATGGAAGGCTCCCATAAGAAGTATTTCTCAATTATTCGTCCGACCGGCAGCAGAAAGGCGAGCGCAATTCCCCATTTTATTCCGCTGTACCACGAAGATAAGATGACAGGAATAACGAAGACTATAGGAAATTCAACGACGGGCCCCGTTGCATAGTCAATGGTCAGAACAATGATACTGAGAACTATCCAGTATAAGGGATAGAGCCGTTTATTTTTCAAGAAAAGAGGGCCTCCTGAGAGGATATGTATCATCAATATTTATCAAGTATAGCACCTTGATGCACCCTTTGGGCTTCAGGGCATTCATGCCGATTAATTCTGCCAAGGCCATAGATACGACCAAGGAAAACAAACGATGTCTTTTGAATATGGATGCCATTACACAGTTCTGCGCGGTTCGAGCGGTTCCTTTCGAGAGGATTGCATTCTGGTTTCAACATATTCTTTCAGGGCAGATGCATTATTAAAACGATCATCCTTGGCTCCGAACAGCAGCGTCACGGTGCCTTTTCGCGCGTCGTTTGCAATCCTGTTCAGCAAGTCCTGCTTACCTTCCAGCTCTAAAAAAAACCGTCTCTTGAATTCACTCCATTTTTTTGGATCATGGCTGAACCACGTTCTGAGCTCATTGCTTGGCGCAATATTTTTCATCCACTCATCGATTTTTACATTCTCCTTTTTGAGTCCTCTCGGCCACAACCGGTCAATGAGTATTCGTTCGCCATCGGCTTTTGACCACGGTTCATACACGCGTTTGATTTGCAACATGGCCTCCTCCAGCTGCATGCTTTTTTATTACGAACTACCGGGATGATATCCCGACCAGGATGAACAAATACTATGTACTCAATTATAAGACAAAATGAATTATTAAGCGTACATTCGCGTTTTTTATGGTTCAACTAAAGTATGATGAAGAGAAACATATTGCGTGCTTGTCAGAAAAAGTCTGGTTTTACCGCTCCCCTGCAGTGCATCCCTCACCCCGCTATGCTTCCCCGGTTCCGTATTTGATCGAACCTTTTTCTTCGATGGAATAGATAAAACGCTCGACAGCGTTCAGGAGTTCATCATAGGCGGAGATTAGATGAAAAGACTCTTGTATCTTTTCCCGAATATGAAGCATGATGACATCGGTTTTGATGCTGCGGATGCTTTTTCTCGTCATTGCTTCCTTTTCTTCTCTTGTTGAAGCAGTATAGCGGTTTCCATTCTCTCTCCGGTAAAAGTATAAATACACCAATACCCACAACTGGGTCATATCGTAAAAGAACTCGAGAAATGGATGGTAGCTGTATTGCTCTCTGATTTTCGCCTCCACTTCCTTTGGTTTGTGCGGTATGGAGGGAAATACTTTGATCAATATCCCTTCTTCAAAATCTTCATAGAAGAAAGGCGTATCTGCCAGCCCCTGATGTCCGCAGTGCGGGCATCGGACAAGGTTGAACTCCCAACGAAATATTCTTTCCCGCACTTCAGGTGATTTTGAAACATCCACCCATGTGGCAACCCGTGCCTCATAATTTTTTCTGCAATATTTGCAAATAAATGTGTTCATCTTATATTCATTGAATGCATGTGCTGACATGTATGACCTCTCGATTCTCAGGCATTTAAAAACCGGAATTTTAGCGTCTCAAACAGACATGACCGGTCTCGCGCGCGCAGATGTACAGTAAGCTCGTCACGGTGCACATTTCCACAGTGTGGCATAACGGACTTATCGCGTGCGGGACCATGCAGCGCTTCGGAATCAATGCGCTGTTCGGCCAAAGTATGCGCCGTAGTGTTGGTAGAGATAGTTTGGTGGGATGGTTATGCCGGAGGGGCACGGGGCGCTGCAGACGCGGGGAGCGCTATCGGCAGCTTGCAGAGGCATTCAAGCGAAGCGGACATCCTAGGCCCAAGCTGCTGGCCCTCGAAATCATGCATCGCATTTATAATGGCGATGAACTGGTCAAACGCATCATAGAGGTTGCCTTTTTTCAACGTCGCATCGGTCACAGGAACAAACGCGACAACGAAGCATATGGCAATAAAAATTGTCGTAAATCTTTTTATCATACTGTCTCTTGCCGGCAATGCTGCCCGAGCGTTCACGCATAGTAATACTGCGCGTAGGGATATTGCAAGCTTTTTTTAGACACGCCGATAGTCGATAAGTTTAAACCAGTTTTTTATTGATCGAATCGTCACTGCGTCAACATACGGTTTTTTTGTTCGTGGGAGCAATCCCGCGTCGCAATACTGCTCATCTTTCACTCATCCCAGCTGCATAATTGAATGCCAACTTCATAATTTGTTGTATTCCAAGGCAGTACTACCACTTATTTAATCCGAAAATATGCCAAAAAACCAGGTTCTAAAATCCTGTTTGGAGCAACGTTCTAAAAGACAAGAGAGTGCAGCCATTTTCCGGTAGGCAGCAAAACCACATTTCTGGTCATTTTTAGAGTAAAAAATGCCAGTATATTCACCAAAATTATTACATTTCTGCTATTATACTCATTATAATGCTTTGGTATTATCATAACATTGCCTGCTTGAGCATGAATTGAAATATAACATATTGAAAATATTATATTTTTATTTCTATATTTCTAGCAAATGCCATTATCATTCCCTGAAAAACGGGAGTACCCGATTCATTGTAAGAGAATTCGGACATGAGTATATCACTAGCAAAAAAAAGATTAAGTTTTCTGAGCAAGCATATAGCCCTTAAAACAATAGAAGATTTCATGTTTTTTGAGTTTGACGGAAAACTGCTTGCACAGCTGGATCAGAAAAAAAATATCATCCTCAGACACGAATTTCAGGAAATTATCTGGCTGAAACAAGGAACAGCGAAATGCTATTTAGACGGGGAACGTACGACTATTTCCTCCAAGTCTCTCATCATAATTCCAAAAGGGAGAGTTCACCGGTTTATTGCGTCGCATGACTCCAAAGGTTTTGTCATCCGGTTCAACGATGAATTTCTGCCGAAGTCATCATACATGCTTTTCAGCCAATTGGGCTGGAAATCAAATATTCTTTTGCCGACTGAAGAATCGTCCATCCTCACTACCTACTTCACTCTTATAGAACATGAGTCGCGGCAAACAAGAGCTATTAATAAAACGACTCTTGTATATCTGCTCCAAACGCTTATTGCTAAAATTGAAGATCTGTGGCCATATCCCGTGGTTCGAATACCGAAAGTACACTCTCAATCGCAAGAGCTCTGGAATCGGTTTAATATTCTTATTGAACGTGAATTTAAGAACCAGCATTCAGTAAGCTACTTTACAAAAGAATTAGGGATTTCCCGGCAGAAGTTGAATTCCGTGCTGAAGCATATGACAGGCATGACAGCGGCGAACATAATTGACAACCGTCTCATTCTGCAGGCCAAAAGACTTATTATTTTTTCAAACTTAACAATTAAAGAAATCGCATTTGACCTCGGTTTTGATGAACATTCCTATTTTACTAAGGTCTTCAAAAAAATAACCGGCTATACGCCCTCCGAATACAAAAAAATAATCTAACTCAAAACTACCAGCATTTTCCCGAAAAATATTAGCATGCTTATATTAAACGGGTATAAAGTAACAACTATTGAAAAAAGCCAAAGACTTAACTTTCCATTGAGCTGGCTTGCGCAAGACAACAGCACATGAAGAGCGGACTATGCAGAACACTTTGCACTACTATGAACAAAATAATTGAACCGTTGTTTCAACTAGTTTTCTAAGATATTGAATATAATTCCAATACCAATATTAGAAAGCAGTTTAATAAAAGGCTCTCCTTAGGGAGAGCCTTTTTCTTTTTTCGCCCCATATTGCGAATACCAACTCCGAAGAAACTGATGTGCAGTTCAGCTTTTCAGGATGGCAATAAAATATGAGCATTTATTCCTGGAGTTAAACATACGCGCTATGGTTTTACAAAAAAACAGATAGTGGGCATTCTTTAACCAACACCTGGAGAAAGTTGTTTCTTAGTAAACCGTAAAGGAGATGCCATGAACTCTGGTCTGAATAAGGAGAATCGTTTCACGGTAGTACAAATTGTCGGTTTCTACCTAGTCTTCACCGTAGCATGGATATACCTATTCGACGACATTCTGGGGTTGTTCATACAGGACCCCTTCCTTTTAACCCGTTTCTCTTTTTTAAAGTGTCTTCTTTATATAATGGTAACCGGCGGGTTCCTCTATCGGCTCTTGTCCAGGTCTGCAGCAAATCGCCATTTCGCGGAACAGGAATTGCGCGAAAGCAACGACCGTTATTATTCTTTGTTTAATCACATGCTGAGCGGATTTGCTTCTTGCAAACTCCTCTATGATGACCAAAATCAGCCGGTTGACTTCCTAGTAATCAGTGTTAACGATGCCGCCGAAAAACTGACCGGACTGAAAAACCCAGCCGGCAAAGCAGTCTCCGAGATAATTCCCGGGCACAACGAACTGAACCGCGATCTGTTCGAAATGTACGTCAGAGTCGCGTCAACAGGAAAACCGGAGAATGTTGAGAAAGAAATCAAACCGCTCGGAATTTGGCTTTCTCTCTCGGTTTACAGTACAGAACGAAATTTATTTGTTATTATTTTCGACAATATAACCGAACGCATACTGGTGGAAGCCTCGCTCAGAAAAAGCCTGGGAATATTCCTGCAATTAACCTGCAATATCCATGACGTCTTTTGGATATCATCGATAGACTTCTCAGAGATAGTTTACGTCAGTTCCGCATACGAAACGATATGGGGCCGCACGTGCGGCAGCTTATATAACGACCCTAAATCCTTTCTTGATTCACTGCATCCTGAAGACAAGGACAGAACCATAGCTTCTCTCAAAGAAAACAGGGAACAGGAATATTTTGAAATTGAATACAAAATTGTGCGACCTGATAACGCAGTCCGCTGGATACGGCAGCAGCTATTCCGAGTAAAAAATTCGGCGGGGATCCCTTACCGCTTTACTGGACTCGCTGAAGACATAACAGAGCGCAAACAAATGGAGATGGACCTGCTCGTGAGCGAAAGACGCCTTAAGCTTGCTGCAACTGCCGGACGCCTAGGCATTTGGGATGTGGACATCCAGACCGGACGGTTAATCTGGGATGACAGAATGTATGAGATTTATGGAGTCTCAAGGGATTCGTTCGACGGGACCGTCGAAGCATGGGAAAAAGTACTCCACGCAGATGATCGCGAGCAGGCCATACAACAAGGGCGTACAGTCGGACAAAAAGGCAACGATTATGGGACCGAGTTCCGCATTTTGCATCCAAACGGTGACGTCCGGCATATCAAGGCGAACGGAACTGTAATCAGAGATGCGGACGGCAACGCCATTCGGGTGATCGGAATAAACCGCGACATTACCGAAGAGAAAGACCTGGAATCAAAATTTCGCCAGGCGCAAAAAATGGGGCTGGTCGGCAGGCTGGCCGGTGGCATAGCGCATGACTTCAACAATATACTCACTGCGATAATCAGTTATGGAAACCTTATCGATATGCGGCTTGATGAGCCGGAACGTGTGCAACATTATGCCAAGCAGATTATCGCCACATCTGAAAAGGCGGCGGATCTTACCCGGGGATTGCTTGCTTTCAGCAGACAACAGACCATCAACCCCGTGCCAATCGACATAAACAAAATTACCTTAAATATGAAGGAAATTTTGGAGAGAGTTATCGGCGAGGACATCGATTTTAGGGTTAAAACTGCAGATCGTGATTTAATCGTAATGTCTGACAAAAGCCAGGTCGAGCAGGTCTTGATGAATCTCGCAACGAACGCACGCGATGCCATGCCCCAAGGAGGAATCTTGACGATCGCCACCGAGGAAGGCGAGATAAATGAGCGATTCATACGGGCCCATCAATACGGCGCAGCCGGAAGATATGCAATCATTTCGGTCGCGGACAACGGTCTGGGAATGGATAAAGCAACAGCAGAACTGATATTCGAACCTTTTTACACGACAAAAGAGGTCGGCAAAGGCACCGGACTTGGCCTGTCGATAGTCTACGGAACGGTCAAACAGCATAACGGCTTTATCAACGTCTACAGCGAACCGGGCATAGGAACTACCGTAAAAGTATATCTGCCACTGGCTCAAACCGGCACGCCGTCTGCCCACACGAGATCATACACTGAAGTATGCAAGGGCACCGAAACAGTTCTTCTTGTCGAAGACGATGAAGTGGTGCGAGAAATTACGAAGTCAATGCTGGAAGAGTTGGGATACAATATCATAGAAGCCGTTGATGGGGAACAGGCAATTAGATTGTTTCACAAAAACAAAGAGAACATTCAACTTGTCATATCCGATATGGTTATGCCGAAGCTCAGCGGAAAAGATATTCATCGCGAACTCAAAAAGATGAAGCCGGGAATAAAAATATTATATATGAGCGGATATGCTGTTGATATGCTCGAATTGCCTGATAAGGAAAAAGCGAGTTTCATTTCAAAACCGTTCGGACCTGATGCAATTTCAGCAAAAATTCGAGATGTCCTGGACGAATGCGAGTAATTCATTCCTGCAGAGGCAAATGCGAAGTATTTGGAAGAAACTGTTGCCATCCTAAAAAATCGATAGCCCGGTATAAACGCATTCTCATTCAGGGCAGATAATATTCGCCACCGATTTCAGATCCAGACTTGATCAATCACGATACTTTATCAAAAGCTCAACGATGCCATCTCAATAGCCGTATTTCTCGGCAATAAATGTCTCAATGGTTTGTGCGCTCTTTTTAGAAAAATGAACGGCCTCAACGACGGTCTTG